>QMIT01000005.1 GCA_024434115.1 Chloroflexota bacterium | reverse complement strand
CACCCACGCCTAATCGAAGGAGAAACAAAAACATGGAAACCCTTGAACCAATCCTAACCCAACATCCGTTCTTTGAAGGACTAGACAAAATCTATCTCGAGCTATTGACCGGTTGTGCATCCAATGAACGTTATGAAAGCGGCGAATATCTCTTTAAAGAGGGCGCTGAAGCCAACAAATTCTTCATTATCCGCTATGGGAAAATAGCGGTAGAGATGTCCGTCCCCGGCCAACTGATTACGATCTACACCCACGATGAAGGGGATGTGGTGGGTTGGTCATGGCTCTTTTCGCCGTATACTTGGCGGTTTAGTGGCCGCGCAATGGAACTCACACGGGTGATTGCGCTCGATGGGGTATGTTTGCGGAACAAATGCGAAGCCGATCCGAAACTCGGTTATGAGTTCATGAAGCGTTTTTCGCACAAAATGATGAAGACTTTGGACTTCACCCGTGAGCAGATATTGGATGTGTATGGCCTTCGTCAGCCCTGATCCGGCACTCCTCATGGAACATCACTGAGGAACGAAGGCACTAACCTAGATTTGTGATCGCTGGCGACGCCGTGCTAGAACGCTAAGTCTCGTTGAGGCAAACGGTGTAGGCACGGCCTTGCTATTCCGCGCTTGGACTCTGGGGACGGAACCTTCGGAGGCTTTTGACTGCCTTCCTTTGAGAAGAAACTGTACGACTCGGTTGCATCAAACCTATGTTGATTGGCATATTGTCGCCCGCCCAAATCCACCCCGATTTTCGGCTGGGCACTGGCGGGGTCTATTGACTTGGCGATTCAATTGACGCGACTGAATGGGGAGTAGGGGTCAGGGGAAGTCCCCACCCGCAAGAACACATGTTCTATGGATGAGAATTATATGCGCCGAAGTTGAATCCGTAACCACGGTTACGCATGAGTTTGTATTGTGACGATTCGATTAATTTATAGATTGGCTAGGGCAAGGGATTGGTTGCGTGTAAAAGCGGGAATTCTTAACCATTTACCAATGGGATTGAAACATCATACCGCTTCGAGATCGGCAGTGAAATCTGGGATAGAGTAAACTTGGTAGGAAACAGGACAAAGGGAGGGTCATACATGCTAGAAAAACTCGATTCGATTGATTGGGCCAAAATCCACCATTCGCACGGAACAGCGGAGCAGTTTCCGCAGTGGATACGAGAACTCACTTCTGATGACCCCGAAATTCGTCAGTCTGCTTTTGAACTTATACGGGAATATAGCCACCACCAAGATACAAACTATCAGGTTACCCCTTATGTTGTGCCTTTTATTGTTGAATTGGCTCAAAACGAAGGTTTGCAGAATCGCCATCAGATGATTGATCTCATAGGAGACTATGCCTACTCGACTTGGTGGATTCTCGATAATCAGGAAAGGATTCAATACTATCAGCAGCTTCCTTCCTCTAACAGAAATAGAGAACTATTTGAGGAGGCGTTGACCCAAGACACCCAAGTCTACGAAGAAGTAGTGAAAGGCCTACCTGTGGTCGTTCAAGCTGTAACAAGCGACGTCGCAACAGTCCGTCTATCGGCCTATGAAGCACTGCTAAATTATCGCGTCAATGAAGTTACTGAAATACTGCCCGCGCTTCTGGCAGCGATAAGTAACGAAGTTGATCCTCACAACCAACTCATAATGGTCAGCCATTCATATCGTTTCTTGGATACCGACAAATTCCTCACACCTGAACAAAAACGTTCGTTTGTCGAACCTTTGCAAAAATTCACATCTCCCGAATACCCTCTGAAAACTCGCTATGCAGCCGCCCTTAGATTAGCAATGATTTTGCAGAAAACCACTTCACCTGAAATCATCCATTTGCTTGAAGTGGGTGCGATTGATTCAAACTCCGAGAGATTTTACCGGAGGTATGACCCGGTTTGTCGTGCATTGGCCGGAGTAGAGTGCGATCAAGCCGTCGTTGTACTAACTCGATTCTTGCTTTCACCTCCATCAGTAGACGACGCCCATCGAATAGCCATCACACTGCTTGATCTGGTCTTCTATAGAAAGTATCGGGAAATAGTCTTTACCAGAGAAGCCGAACGCTTCCCCGATGCAATTGTATGGAGTGATCTGCCAGACGGCTACTTGAAAAATACCGATGACGATTCGCCTATGCAATTCTCACTACCATGGCTAGACAATAAATATTCCAAAGGGAGACTCTATCAAAAGGCCGAAACGCTGTTAGATGTGAATTCGCTAACCGACGAACAACGCTGTGCATTACAGACAGTGGTTGAAACGGACGCAGTTTGGTTGCTACGTTCCAATCTCCTCGAACTTTATGGCCTGCCTGCCGAACGAAGCATGGTGAGGGCGCTTTTGGAAGGCTAATTGCTTATTTCGTGGGTGTTCTGGCGGTTAGGCCCGACGTGACTTCACCGGTCGGGTCTGGTACGGGTAAGCCATCTTCGAGCAAAAAGTAGATGTAATCAATGCGGGCCTCCAACAAACTGGACTGGGCTGCTTCTGGTGTTTCGCCCTGTGCCATACAACCCTCTAGTTCGGGATTGCGTGCCAGAAACATCTCGGCGCCGTCGGTGAGTTTTTCGCTTGAGAGGATGGTCGTATAATCACGAAGGGCTAATGCTCTGGCCTGTTCCAATTGTTGCTTATTCATCTTCATCCTCCACACTTTCGATTACTGCTTCGATATTCTTAAGGGCTTGGCTGGCATACGCTGGCAGCAGTTCTTTGGCATGTCGTGGTAGCGTCGCCCTCAATTGTGGATAGTCCGGATGAGTCACCACATCATGGTTACTCCCTGACCGGATTGTAAACCCGAAGCCTTCATACAATGCCTTCAACTCATTCGCTCGCCATCCTGCTTTATTTTGGCGCAATTTTTCAAGTAATTTATCAGCTTTGCGAGGCATAAACTTGTAGATACCTCTAGCTCGGCGTAAATAAATGAAAAATATAGTGTTCGCCGTCTACCCATATTACCATATAAATCAGCCCTACCTCAAAACCCCTAACTAAAGTTAGTTGCACAGCGTAGCCTAATGATGCTATGCTGTGCGTATCCTCACATATAGGCAGGAAGATTCATTGGTTCAATACATTGTTTAGGTCACAAGGAGGCACTTGTGAGAATTACCCATTTCCCAAGAGTAGTGCGTAGATATGGCATTTTATTGATCGGTCTTTTCGTCCTAGCGCTTCCGGTGGCTGATTCATTGGTTCAGTCCAGTCCAGCACAGGCCCAAGCCGCCACTCGCTTTGCCGGCGCGACCAAATCTGGCCCGATTGCGCTTAACGCCGACGACACGCTGTTAGCCGTCGTCAACCCCGATGTGAATACGGTCTCATTGTTCGATGTCGCCGAAGATCGCAACCTGCCCCTCGGTGAAGTCGCGGTTGGCAATGAACCCAATGGGGTCGCGGTCTCACCCGATGGCAAAACCATCTATGTTACCAATACGCTGGATGGCACGGTCTCGGTACTGGCGGTGGATGTCACCAAGCAGCCTGCCGCTGAGGTCATCGCCACGCTGGATGTCGGCACCGAACCCTATGGCATCGCGCTGACCCCCAATGGTCAAAAAGCGTATGTCACGAATGCCCGTTCCAATTCGGTCAGTGTGATTGACACGGCCACCAACACCGTCGCCAAAGAAATCATCAATGTCGGCCCACCCGTCGGCGGCGAACCACGCGGTATCACCATCACCAATGACGGCGATGGCGAAGACAACGACGAAACGGTTTACGTCACCCAGTTTTTCTCATTTGCTACCCAGAACAAACTCGATGGTGAGGACGACAGCAAGACGGGCCTCGTCACCAAGATTTCCACTGAAAATGACTCATTGGCAGGTCAAATTATCCTGACCAATATGGCCGATACAGGTTTCAAAGCGACGGGTGATGCCATCCGCCGCGTCGAACCCGGTCAAGAAGCGACGTTTGTGACGGGGGCCTACCCTAATCAGATGCAGTCTATCGGGGTAAAAAATGGCTTTGCCTATATCCCGAATGTTGGCGCGTCGCCCAACGGCCCGGTGCGCTTCAATGTCAACACCCAAGCGCTGGTGCATATTTTGAATACGACCACCAATCAGGACACCGGGCAGACGATTAATCTTAATCACGCCGTCGCCCAACAGCCCGAAGGCACGATTAAGTTGTTCCCGGCCATTCCATGGGACATCGCCTTTAAGACGCGCGAAGATGTGGGCTATGTCGTCAGCGCCGCCAGCAATGTGCTGCTGCGTATTCAGGTTGACCCCACAACAGGCGCCATCACGGTCAGCATCAACCCGCAGACCAGTGCCGTGCTGGAAGTTCCCGTCGGGCGCAACCCACGTGGTATCGTCATCAACAACAACGACACCCGTGCCTATGTCGCCAACTACATTTCACGGGATGTGACCGTCATAGACATCACCCGCTTCCCCGAACAAACACTCGCCACCATGCGCTCTTCCGCCCTACCAGAAGCGGGCACACAGGAAGAATTGGTGCTGGTCGGTAAGGAACTCTACAACACATCGGTGGGTGAGTTCGCCAGCGATTTTGGCAATATGTCCGACAACGGTTGGCAGGCCTGTGCCTCGTGCCATCCCTTTGGCCTGTCGGATAACGTGGTATGGATTTTTGCCGCTGGCCCACGCCGCACCATCTCGCAGCATCAAGACTTTGCGGGGGGCACATTCCGCGCTCTCAACTGGTCAGCGATTTTTGACGAAGAACAAGACTTCGAACTCAATATTCGCGGGGTGTCGGGTGGACGTGGCCTGCTGTTTAATCAAGATGGGACAGCCCTTGAAGAGACGGCTAATATCGGCGGCTTGCTGATTGGCGACCCGCCCACACTGGCCTTCCCGAACTCACTACGTCAGCAGTTGGGTGTGCGCACACCATCCGGCAATGTGGTCAATGCGTGGGACGCGATCATCGCCTATATCCAGACGATCCGTGCTCCCCTTTCGCCGCTCAGTGACAGCACCGATCCTGAAATTGAAGAGGGCCGCAACATCTTCATTGCCAATAACTGCCAACAGTGTCATGGTGGGCCAAAGTGGTCAAGCAGCAGTCTGGTTGGCCCTGTCACCGACCAAGCCTTGATTCAAGGTGGGCAGATCATTGGACAACTCGCTAACGTGGGGACGTTCGACCCCAACGCCAGCAATGAAGTCCGCGCCAATGGCAAACCCCCATTGGGTGAAGCTGGATTCGTCCCGCCCTCACTCATCAGCATTTTTGCCTTCCCGCCCTATTTCCACAACGGGTCGGCGGCATCGTTGGATGAGGTGATGGGAGATCGGTTTATTGCCCATCGCGCCGCTGGTCTGGGTGGCATTGACGGCCTGAGCAATCCTGAAGACCGCCGCAAGTTGGTCAAGTTCCTGCTCTCGATTGATGCCAGCACGCAACCCATCAATCCGTAGAAACCGCTGTTGCACAAAATCAGCGATTTTGAAGTGGCTCCAAGTTTCAGCATGTGGGCTTGGGGCCATTTTCATTGATTGGCACGGCGACAAAAAGCGTATAATGCTGTCAGATGTCATCATCCGATGAACCTACTGCGGAAATCCTACACCAAAACCATGTCTATCCCTTCCCAACCACCAGACGCAAACTGTACTTTCTATATTCCACAAAACCACACTGGAACTCCGGCGATTATCTAATATTATTGTAAGTCACAATTTAAATTATCAATAAGGAAAATGGGAGACTAAACAAAACTCCCAATTTTTAGGGATAAATGTCCCATATTCCCCAATGTTATTTACAGGCTTCATAAATTGTTGTATGCTTTACTCTAACCATATAATGGAATGGGCCAATTTTACGGATGGGAGTCGAGGAATGGATACTACCAAAGCTATCCAAGATGAGGCATTGTTGTATAAACACGTATTCGATATGTTGTCCACCAATACACAGGAGTATAAGGATTTCATATCATTTATTGAGACGAGGGTGATTCCACACCTGCCCAATCACAACACTCTGTTGGACATTGGGGCCGGACGAGGGAATCTAACACGTCCACTCTCTTTCTATTTCAAACAGAGCACCATTGTCGAGCCAAACCAAGCCTTTTATGATGAGTTAATGGATTGGGTACGGCACACTGGCGCGAACGTCACCGGTTACAACACGGCATGGGAAGACGTCAACCTTAACGTGATGGCGGATTTGGTCATCCTTTCTCACGTCCTCTACTACGTCCCACTAGAAAATCACCTCGCGTTTGTCCGCAAAGCCTATAGTCATCTCCGCCCCGGCGGTTGCATGATTCTGGCACTTAATGGCACCCAGAGTGATATTTGGAAGCTGTGCAAACAACTCTATTCGCCTGAAGAATTCGCCAAGCTCCCCTATGCGGAGCTATTGTACGAAAATTTGCTGCGTTGGAACTTCCGCGTGACGTATCACCCCTTCCATTCCACCATTGCTACCCAGACCGAAGCGGATACGCGCCTGATGATTGATTTCCTAACGCTGGGCAAAGTCAAGTTCGATAACGACGATCACGTCAGCATCCGTGAGGCCTATCTTAAGAGTAAGCTGCGTAAGGCCGATGGCTATAGTATTTCGAGCAGCGGGGGCATTATTGTCCTCACCAAACCTTTGGAACAATAAATACGATGACGCAGCAACCAAAGCCGGAAGATCAACGCTTCCGGGACGAATTCGAACCTTTGTCCACTGGGTCGGATGAGTATGCGTTTACCATCCCGACCATCATCGAGAAAGTGATTAAGCCGCTGGCGCACCACGACGCCTATTTGGATATTGGGGCGGGGCATGGCAATCTAACCCGCCATTTTTCCAAATACTTTAAGCACACCGTCGTCGTTGAACCCAACGCGGTCTTATTCAACGAATTGTTGGATTGGGCCAAAACAAATGGCGTTTCCATGTCTGGGCAAATTGCGGCATGGACACCGGATGTCAAGGTGGAGGGAACTTTTGATTTCGCGGTGATGTCGCATGTGTTGTATTACATTGACGCCGACGAACGCCCCGATTTTGTCAAGCGGGCCTTTGATTTGCTGAAACCCGGCGGACGACTGGTCTTGGTGACGGTGGCGGATCGGGGCAGTGAAATTGCGCGGCTCTATCAGACCTTTTTTACTCCCGAATACTATCAGCAAATCCCGTTTGCCGATGAAGTGTATGCGCTGGTGCAAAAATGGGGCTATAAGGCCACGCATATCCCGTTCCATTCGGATATTCGCACCGCCACCAAACCCGAAATGTTTGATGTCATGAGCTTCCTGCTGCTGCAACGGGTGAATTTTACCGACCCGGCGACGGCGGCTCGACAGGATGCTTTTGTTGACCAGTATCTGACGCGGGAACACGACTTTTCGATTGCCAGCCCCGGCGGAATTGTGACCCTGTATAAGGACTAACCCCGGACAGTTTTCTACTTGCTTTCAAGGTGGCGGATTCAGTGCTTGAGTCTGCCGCTTTTTGCTTGATATGATACATGACCCTCAAACAAGCGATGTTCGTCACTGTTGCAAGAAACGCTCAAAAACTAGAATGGACTAACGGTAACAACATCGGAGAATGCTGCTATGTCCAAAAAGATTCTAGTCGCCTATGCGACACGAAACCGTTCCACTGCCGAGATTGCCGAGGCGATTAGTGAAACCCTCGCGGAAAACGGCTCACAGGTCGAAGTCCGCCCCATCCAACAAGTCACCGATTTAGAACCCTATCAAGCTATCGTATTGGGAAGCGCTATTCATGATAAAAAGTGGCTGCCCGAAGCCATCAATTTTGTGCGTGAAAATCAAACGGCCCTATCTGAAAAGCCGTTTGCGGCCTTTCTGGTCTGCATGGCCCTAACGATGAAAAATCAGAACTATCACCGGATGGCCGTCGAATGGCTCGAACCCGTGCGCCGACTCGTCAGCCCCGTGAGTGAAGGCTTTTTCGCTGGGGCGCTAGATGTTGAAAAAGTGTCATCCTTGTTGCATCAATCTATGTTCCGCATTAGTGTGTGGACAGGTGTATGGACAGAGGGCGATCATCGCAATTGGGAGGCGATTCGGGCGTGGGCCAGCGATTTGAACAACAAACTCCAAGCCCCTACGCCGTAAAAATTTTGCTGACATCAACTGGTTTACCTAGCACGGCAGATTCAAAAGTGTCTTCCGGGCCATAAGCGCCTTGCCGCGTATAGCGCCCATCCTGCAATTGCCAGACTTCCAACACTTTATGCACGGGGTCGGCAATCCAATATTCGCGCACGCCGTATTTTTGATAGAGATTGAATTTGGCGTTTTTATCTTGGCGGCCCGTCCCCGGTGACAGCACTTCCACAATTAAATCAGGAGCGCCTTGGCAGTAATGCTCCTCGACCAGACTACAGTGTGTATTGTGGGCACTTATCCAAAATACATCAGGTTGCACCGTATTGTCCTCATCAAAATAGACATCAGCCGGGGCGAAAAATACTTCCCCATCCGTTGAAAGTTCGTCCACAACTTTGAAAATCTGACGTACCGAACGTTGGTGTCCGATGGTTGGGGCAGGGGACATAAATATCTCTCCATTCAGCAGTTCCATCGGCAAATTGCTTTCGGGTAGGGCCAAGAATTCCGCCGAGGACATGCGGGTGCGGGGTGCGATTTGTACATGGTCTACCATTGCGACATCCTTTGCACTAAGCTCCTTGCAACGTCTCCCCTATTTTACCCTATTGCCATTTGCCACCGCTTGACGCCCTATTTCAAATGGATTGGCAAAAGGTTATTAATCGCCCTTCCCCCTACTCCCCATTTAGCCGGGTCAATTGAATCGCCAAGTCAATAAACACCGCCGATGTCCAGCCGAAAATCGGGGCAGATTTGGGCGGGCGCTCCCCGGTGATTGGATTGTAATATTCGTAGATGTCGGGGTGCTGCATAATCATCCTCAGCGTTTTGTGCGCCAATTCATCGGCGAGTTGCGGTTGACCCACGCGACGTAGAGCATCCACAAACAGGTAATTGATGTTGGCCCATGTCGGCCCGCGCCACATCTGCATGGCGTCAAAACTGGGGTCGTCAATGGCGACGGTTGCCAGCGGCCATTGTGTCCAGAATTTGGCCGGGTCGGTGAGGTGAGCAATCAAACGCCGATTGACGGATTCAGATAGGCGTCCGGTAAACAGCGGCATCAGATTAAACAGGGTAAAGGCCGTGACAGGCTTATTTTGATACAGCGAACGGAAGACACCCTTTTCTTCGTCCCACAACATTTCCATCATCAGCTTGGTTACGTTCTCAGCACCCTGCCGATAGCGCTGGGCGGTGGATGTATCGCCCAAAATCTCGGCCATACGCCCCAAACTTTCCTGCTGCAAAATCAAATAGGCATTGAGGTCGGGCGCGATCACGGGCAGACCCTCGTCCCACAGGGGGCAGTCATCCAAGCCGGATGAAAACGGATGGTGATATTCATACAAGCCAGATTTGTCGCGGTTATAGTTGACCCACCAATTGTGCCAGCGCTGAATCGGCTCATAGACCTCCTCAATAAAATCGCGGTGGCCGGAGTGTTCATAGAGTTTCAGGGCCGTCCATGCGATCAGCGGCGGCTTGGTCACATCGGCGGCGATTGGAAAGGTGAGGCTGTCCACCACGCCTTCATCGTGTATTGCGTCGGGTATCATGCCGTCAGCCCGTTGATGGTCTAAAAAGATGCGGAGTTGGTCTTCGGCAAGTTGGGCATCCACATGGCGATAGGCCAGCGCATGGAAAAACTGATCCCAATGCCACGCCCCGACATAATGAATTTTGGACGGACTCATGGCCTCGCGGGTGAAATAAAAGCGCGTATTCATTAGGCCCGCCGCCATCACCCACCACGCATAATCGTACTGGGCACGGTATTCATCTAGCACAGGCGGTACAGCATTCAGCCAATTGCGCCAGCGGTTTTGCACGCGGTCAATCGCCGTCTTCGGGTCAGGCACGGTGCGATTGTAGCCAAGCCGAGGGGTGACATTAAACAACATCGCCTGCCCACTCTCGGCCCGAATTTCGAGGTCAATACGCAAATAGCCATTGGGGGCGGGATGAATCTCATTACGCAGCAAATGGGCATTGGTCGTATAGGCGATATTGCGGCGGCTTTTGCCCTGCATGGTGCCCCCGCGTCGATCAGCCACGCCGGACAGCATTTGCGCCTCAAATGTCATGCCAAAGCGCCCTGCTGGTAGGGCCAAGAGATACGTTTCGGGGTCAATCATGCACCATGTAAAGTCGCCAATGGGGGTGTGGCAGTCTACACGATAGGGGGTGCTTTCGACAGTGAAATTCACCGGGGAGTGGTTTTCGTCCAAAATCATCAATTGATCTAACATGGGGGGGCGCTGGCGATAGTGGCCCATCTCGGCTTCATATTTCACCCACCGCTCCGATATACGAATGTAAAATTGATGGTCACGGCGAAACAACATGAGACGCGATCCCCGGTCAGTATACGGGATGCTGGTCAGGTCTATGCGATTTTGTAAATTGGCGAAAATGGTCATAGCTACAAACACCTCAGACAACAGTTTTGATAGAACAATGGGTCAATGACATAAACACGAATGCTTTTTAATCAGTTACTGAATCCCAAAAACCAATACAGCACCCTCCATTGTACCGGCTGTCAAGAGTGTGCCGTCAGATGAAAATGTAACAGTGCTGAATTGGTAGCCATCTCGCTCAGGAATCGTGTGGAGAACCGCCCCACTGCTCACATCCCAAATAGTTAAGGCGTTCATTCTGTCGAATCCAGCCAATAGGCGACTGTCGGGCGACCATGTTAGCCCAATCTCTTGGGCATCGGCTATGGACCGTGTTTCCCCAGTGGTGCTATCCCACACAAGTAATTCATTGTCGGTACTGATAACCGCAAACCGTGTCCCATCCGGCGACCAAACGGGCTGGGCCACCAAAGGATTAACAGCCCCATTGCTGGTGATTCCCAAATCTACAAGTGGCTGAAAACTCGCTGCATCCCAAATTCCGACGGTGCCTTTTTGGATGGCGACAAATTGCCCATCAAGCGACCACCCCAAGACATACGCCTCTGGAATATCCGCCACCCGTTCGCCAGTCGTCGTATCCCAAACGATGGAATTCACATCGAATACATCCATTGCCGAAACGCGAGTACCGTCCGGTGACCAGTGTAGATTCATGGCCCTGTTCATTGTGCCAGCAAGTGATCTGACAACTTCTCCGCTGGTGGAGTCAACAATTTCAAGTACCTGACCGCTATGATCTTCCAAGAAGAGCGCCAGCAGCAAGCTGT
This sequence comes from Chloroflexota bacterium, assembly GCA_024434115.1. Lineage (GTDB taxonomy): Bacteria > Chloroflexota > Anaerolineae > Aggregatilineales > J027 > CFX10. Next base: position 376,026 of record QMIT01000005.1, on the reverse strand, counting down.
GTCCATCTGCTGACCATGCAACTCCGCCATACGCGACTGCCGATGCGACCTCGATTTCGGTCATCGTCGTCAAATCGAGGATATGAACCGGGTTGGGGCCACTCGAAGAGCGGATCATCACTACACGGTCTAAAATTGGGGATGGTAGTGGGAATCTCGCTCTATCTAACATAAAATAGGTCTCTTGGCCTGCCTCCCCAATCGTCATTTGGGGTGGAAGATAGAGCGGGCTAAAATGTCCATATAATACACGCTGACCTTGCCACAGGATGGTTTCTATCGGCTGTATTCCGCCAATATTGCCTATTAAACTGCCAGTTGTTAGGTCGTAAGTCCTAACGATTTCCGCATCGAGGGCTGCGACGCGCAACCCGTCAGCGGAAAAGGTCACGGAGCGAAATCCAACCATCGGTGGCTCGCTTAGGGTAATAGCCTCATTCGAAAACAGATCGGTAATCTCGCCAGTCCCGCTGGCATATACCAATTTCCCCGATTCCAAACCCGTGACCCATGTCAACGATTCTTCGGCGGTACGTGGCAAATCCATTTCTTGGGTGATGGTTTTACTCACTAGGTCATAAAAGACGGCGGGTGCGCCACGTCGTCGCCGACTCCCAATGCCTAGCAGTTGAGTGCCATCCGGCGACCATAGAATCCTTTCCATAGCGGGATTTAGCCCTGTTAAGACAGGGGCATCATTGAGGTAGAGCATTCCGTCGTCGGTACTAATCGCCAATGTATTGCCATCGGGTGACCATGCAAAAGCTAGAATTTCTGAGGTACTTTGGGAGGTGAAATAAACTTCCGATTGGGCACTGGCACTGTCGTAAATCTCTAGGGTAACTGAATCCAACAGAACAGCTATCTTTGACCCATCTTGAGTTGGTACAAAATCTGTCAATTGACCAGACGGCCCATAAACTACCACTGTGGTCAACTCAGTTGCATTGCGCTGCCATTCAAGAATCATGCCACTTGGCGTCCCAATATATAAATCTGGACCAGCCCATCGCAGGATAGCTTTGGATTGTGGTTGCAGTTCAAAAAAATAACGGGAGGCCAATGTCGTCCCATCTACGAGACGCAGGCCTGTTGCACTGCTGATTGCCAAAAGTGCCCCATCTGGCGAATAGGCGATTCCATAAATTTCGCCATAGCCCCAAACGGCTACTAGACTTAATTGGGCTGCGTTTTCGGGCGTAATGACGTCCCGTGACCCGTCTTCTTGGGCAGTGACGGGAGCCAAAGTCAGTAACAAAAAAACTAGAATGGTCAAAACCGAGTTCTTTCTCATGCTAAGTGACCCTCTCGTTCAAGATAGATTCGGCGATTTCACGATCAATTACAACGGCGTTGGCTAGGCGATGCTTGAGGCAGGTCAAAATGGGTAGGGCCTTATAGCGCCGCGCCGCAATCAGGCACACCCGGCCAATCATATCACTGTTATAACGCAAAATGTCGAGATTGACCTGCGACCCCACCGCTTGGTCATAACTCAAAATTTGGCCCTCGGTATCCAACAAATAACGCAATAGCTCCCCACCAAAACGGGATTTATCGGGCAGTTGGGCATAGGCATGACGCAAATAGGGCGCTTCGGCGGCGTAATCGGCACTGCGAAACTCGGTCAAGAGGTGCGATTCGCCTGTGCCGTCGCGCCGGTCTACCCCGCTGACCGAGGCAAAAATCGTTTGGAGATTGTGCTGATGGCGTTGGGTTTCGGCGGCGACGGCCTGCATTTCGGCGGTGGTACATTCGGCGGGATGCGGCAGATAGAGGGCACGTGAACCGGGGTGACGGATGCTCATGAGGCGGGCCAGCAGATTGGCGCTGTAATCGCTCATATTGTGTGGCGCAAAAGCCAACAAGGGAACCCATGCCGTGCCGCTGAATTGGTCGGCGCTGGGGATACTGTGTTCCACAAAACGCAGCATGGTATACCCCGACCCCAACCCAATGGCGTTCTCTCGAATGATCCGTGTTAGGACTTGGGTCGCGGCCAAAAATGTCACCAATTCAGTGCGGATGAGGGTGTCGTCACACTGACCGGGGATTTCGGCAACGATGGCATCTTTTAGGAAGGGGTATTTTTCGCGTAGGCGGTGTTCCAAATCGGCGGCACGGGAGACGGCGGTCAGGCGAATCGCCCCACTGCGAAAGGCAGCTTGCAAGGCGCTCCGTATGAACTGCGGCGGATAACGACTGCGAATTTCCTGTGCGGCACGATTTTCATTGACCAATCCATGAAATAGGTGCAGGCCGTGTTCAATCGGTTCGCGCTGCCCATCGGGGATAAAAGGCGGGATTTCCTCAACCCATTGGATGACCCCGGCGGCATCTTGTTTTTCGCGCTGCTGCCCTACCCCAATCAGCCAATCAGCGGAGCATCCTAATGCTTCACACAGCATTTTAAGTAGGCCAGCATCGGGGAGTGTGCCATATTTGATCCAGCCTGTAACGGTGCTGCGTGAGATGCCAAGTTGTTGGGCGAGGCGGTTCTGACTGATGCCCTGTTGGGTGAGCAGTTGGGCAAGGCGATTTCCAAAGGGATTTTTTTCGAGGGGCATGGTTTATTCATCCGCCAATTCTGTATCGAAAATTTGCTGCAAATGCTGGAGCGATTCGGCCTTTTGCATAAAGATGGCTCGGATATTAGGCGATAAATCGGGGTGTTGGGATAGTTCAATAAAGGCGGGTAGGAGGCGTACATCGCTGGTCGCCAACATTCTCGCAAGGAATCGCCGTTTTCCGTTTGGACGATGCACATGCTCCCATAAGAACAAGAAATCATGGGCCAAATGTGTTGGAACAGCATTTTTGAGGGCTACGTCAATTCGTAACCAATAGGGTTGCTGCGATGAACCCTGTTGCTCAAGTTGGGCAAATAGGTTATCACAAAGTTCGGTGGCTCTTTCCGGCTGATAGTGCGCTAAATGCCACCGGATATGGTCTTTTTGAAGCGGTATTGAATCAGGGAATTTCGCCAGCAATTGCTTAAGCATCATAAGATGTGCAAACCGTCTGGCTTGATTAAGAGTGTCGAGTATAGCCTCTTTTGTGCGGGTATCCTCGTCGGATGCTTCATCGAGAAATAGCGCCTCCTCGAATATCTTGATTGCGCCTTCAAAATCCGAGCGATCAAATAACTCGTCCCCTTGCTGAAATAACTCTCGAATTCTTGACATTCTTGCTCCTAAAATATGTTCATTTAACCGAACATTAAATGGTGGGTTTGCTCAACAGATTGTACACCGCGTTAGGCAATACGCGCTTCCGGTCATCTCCCCACCCTTTTAAAATAGCCCATCCATCGAAACTTTTGGAGGACAGCCATGCTTGTGACAACCCCGGTGATTCAGATTGTGGATGTGCAGACGCTTTCGGATGATTGGTTTGTGCTGAAAAAAACCATCTATGATTATCAGCGCAAGGACGGCACATGGCAGCGCCATTCCCGCGAAACCTATGATCGGGGCAACGGCGCGACTATCCTGCTCTATAATCGGGAAAAGGGGACGGTTATCCTAACCCGCCAGTTTCGCTATCCGACCTATGTGAATGGCTATCACGGCATGATGATTGAAGCCTGCGCAGGGTTGCTGGATGAAGAATCACCCGAAGAATCCATCCGGCGCGAAACGGAGGAGGAGACGGGCTATCGGATTGAGACCCCCCGCAAGATTTTTGAGTCGTATATGAGTCCGGGGTCGGTAACGGAAAAGCTGTTTTTCTTTGTGGCGGAATACAGCGAGGATGCAAAGGTGGATGATGGGGGCGGGTTGGCGTCTGACCAAGAGGAAATCGAGATTTTGGAACTGCCCCTCGTCCAAGCGTTGGCGATGATTGAGACGGGCGAGATCGTGGATGGCAAAACGATTATGTTGCTGTACTATGCCGCGCTGCATGGATTGGTGGATTGAGGCCCGTTCAACTAATAGGTGGGGCTAAATCCGCCATGCTGAACATAGGAAAGAGAACCGGCATTCAAATGGGAACTTGTTAATAACATGGGAAAATTACGGTAATCGTTCTTTTAGGGCGGCTTCAACAGCCTGCGCGATGGAAGGGTAAGCACCCTTGATTGGTTCATTATGCCAACTATATCCCCATGTCGCTGTATCGCGTTTCAGAATTCGGAGACCGAGTCGCGGAAAAATATCCATGAGGGCTTGATATGCTTCGTTAGAAGTATTTGTTGCTGTAGAGGCTGTCACGATTTCGGCTTGGACGATTTCCAAGATCGGCAACCATCTTTTGCCATTTGCGACCCATGTTTTTTGTTGGATGCGCGGATGCTGCACAAGATAGGTTATTTCAGCGATAAGTTTGCTAAGTGCCTCCGAAATCGTCTCCGAAGCCATTAATTATTCTCCTAATCCGCCTCTAACCACAAGACCTCAAACGGCGCAAGTTGGGTTTGACCACCTTCGACAATGCGCCCACTGTTGAGGCAGCGGCCCGACTTGACATCGGCATTATTGAGCCGGACACGCTGGGGGGTAGCGGTTAAATTGTGGATGGCAACAATGCGCTGACCGCCGACATCACGCAGCACGGCAAACACGCCATCACTGCCCAAATCCACCGCTTCTTGATAGGCGTTGGGGTGGAAGGCAGGCTGTGGAGTACGGGCACGGATCAGGTCGAGGTAGCCGTTAAAAATCTTGGCGCGGAAGGTGGCCGGATTTTTCAGTTCGGCTTCCAAGACATCACTATTGAGTTTGGAGCGATTGATAGCGCGATTATAACCGAGGCGTTCAACGGCATAGGTATCGTTGTGCGACCCCAGTAGGCTGTGGATATAAACCGCCGGGACACCCGCAATCGCCAACATCACGGCTTGGGATGCCAAGAATTGGCGGGCTTGCATGTCGTCGTTCAACTGTGGATTAATCACGGCATCCAGATAGGTGATGTTTAATTCATAGGGGCTGCTGCTGCCATCGGTGTTGCTTTTATACGATACCCTTCCACCCCGCGACTCGACATGCCCCAAAAGGTGATCTATCTCGATAGGATTGAGAATCCCCTCCACCGGACGCACCCCGATGCCATCATGCGAGGCGGTGAAATTAAAAAAGGTGGTGCGCGTGGAAGTGGCGTCCAGCGTATTGACCCATTCACGTAATTTATGCGTTTTGCCCGTTAGCATCGTGTGAAGTAAGAGGGGCGGCAGGGTGAAATTGTAGACCAATTGGGCCTCATTCATACCGTCGCCAAAATAGGAGACGTTTTCGGCGTGGGGCACATTCGTTTCGGTAATCAGCACCACATCTGGCGCGATGGCATCGAGGACGGCCCGCATTAATTGAACGACGGCGTGGGTTTGGGGCAGATGGATACAGGACGTGCCGAGTTGTTTCCACAGATAGCCGATGGCATCGAGGCGGATGACCAGTGCGCCCTGCTCACAATAAAACAGCAGCACCGCCAGCATTTTGAGTAAGGTAGCTGGGTTGCCGAAATCAAAATCAACCTGATCGGCGCTAAAGGTCGTCCAGACATGTGCCGTTTCCCCATTGTTTTTTTGGAAGGGCGTCAATAGGGGCGAAGTGCGCGGACGGGTGACACTGCTGGTATCAGCGTTGGGGTCGGCGGTCAGGAATAATCCAGCAAATTCGGGATCATCCGCCAGCCAGCGTTTGAACCACTCACTCTGGGCGGAGGCGTGGTTAATCACAAGGTCGAACATCAGCTTAACGGATTTATTCAGGCGCTGAATGTCGCCCCACTCGCCCACCGCCGGATTGACCGCGTAATAATCCATGACCGAGAAGCCGTCATCGGAGGAATACGGATAAAAAGGCAGGATATGGACGGTTGAAATCCACCCTTTGAGACGGCGTTCAACAAAGCCCGCCAAAGTCTGGAGTGGGCGTTCGCCATCGCGCTGTAAACTGTCGGCATAGGTAATCAGGGTGACATCCCGATTGGAGACACGTGGCATATGCGCAGGCGTTTTGCTGGCCGTGATATGGGCGGCTTTCATCAATTGCTGAACCGCCTCATAAACGGATTGGGCTTGGTCAGCGCCGTACAGAAATTCGAGGTGGTTATAGATGGTGTCACTCATGAATGATCTCGGTATCCCAGTATGACCCCTTTATACAAGAATGTAAGATTGGCGGGGATTCCTGAATGTTACCCATTTTTATCGTTCTTGCCGACAGCATTGCCCTAATTCACTGGTGATAACTCGGCCAAACGTATCGGTTGACCCTCCGGCACCAGCATGGTCAACGTGTCGCTGGGCGCATCATAAAGATAGATGCCACTTGGTTCATCCGGGCTGCCCCAATATAGGGTCTGCGCCTTGGCGAGCGGCTGGAAAAAACGACCCGGATGGGCACTCAGATCGTACATCGTATCACCCGTGTAAAGGCTGAAATAGCGGCCATTGACCAGTAACACACTGTTGGTGCTATAGGTGATGCCAATAAAGTTCTCTAGTGGTGCTTCCTGTATCAACTCACCCGCAGCGAAATCCCATAGCCGGTAGGTGAAACTCCCGTCTTCTTGCTCGTTGACCGTAACCAGCCACTGCGTTGTGGGAGGGGGTAAGAATGGGGTCATATGCAGGGTATCCGCTTGCCCCAATTCCAAGAGATTGCCGGACGGGTCAAGGCGATAGAGGGTCTCCGAGGAAATGTGATACAGCAGCAGTGTCCCATCATCTAGAACTGTTTGGATCACTGGGAATTGGCCCGAATTATTGGTGGGCAGGGTAAAGGTGCGGGCTTCACCCCCAGCGAGCGGCGAAATGCTAACAGGGCAATCCGCTTCGCAAAAAGCATCCATCGTTACAACCCAATCATATTTCACGATGCTATCGAGATTTTGTACGGCGGTGGTGACATCCGGATTTACATCGCCATAGGTTGTGATCTCCTCGGTCATTTGAGTGTCGGGATCGAATAGCCCCACGACCCACCACTGCTGTCCGTCTTGGCTGTAAAAGACTCGGTAGCTGCCATAGTCGAAATTTAACAGGGGGGTTTCCTCGCCTGTCACCAAATCCCGTTCCCAAAGGGTACTGGGAGTGTCATTCCCCGGTGCGGCATCAGCATAGCTGTAGTAGCGGAGGGTGGTGTCATCCAAAAAAACAATGTGAGGGGCGTGTGGAAAAACGAAACCAGTCAAAGGGCTGACTTCCATTGTTTCGACGTTCAAAATCCCGGCAGAAGGGAAAACCCGTACCCCGGTGAACAATACATAGGGGTGCCGATATTGCAGGGGGCGAAAGACATCAAACTGCTCATCCAATGGGGCCGAGGTTGTGATGGTGGTTGATGTCACCCGATAGACCACACGATTTTCATCATCAAAAATCAGGGCGGAATCAGCGGCGAGGCGTGTCCCCGGAAATGTGACGTTTTGCAGCACCGCATCATCGGTCAGCACATTGATCTGCCCGTCCAGTGTATAGGCGACTAAACCATCCGGTGTGGTGGCCCAAAACCAAAGGGCCGTATCGTCTTGGGCATGGCTGGGCGTGGGATTGAATGCGCCGATCAACAAGATGAGCAGCATGATAGGCAGCATAAATTTTCGCATTCGTGTCTCTCCTCTGTATGTCTACCGTGATGTGGGCGGCTTTCATCAATTGGTGAACCGCCTCATAAACGGATTTGGCTTGGTCAGCACCGTATAAGAATTCGAGTGGTTGAAAGTGGTCTCGCTCATCGTCATTTTCTCGCATTCCATGGATATAGGGATAGAACATGCGGGACTAATGCGCTCGACGCCAATAGCTTCCCATGACGATTATGCCCACTCCCCCCAAGAGATGCCACCATAGATTCCATGCCAAATTGATGACAGGCCGCCATGCAAAACCCAAATAGACCGTGTGAAAATCGAGTGGGGCAAGATATTGATAAGTGCTGCCATCTACTTTCATAATATACAAGCCCGATTGACCATCTTTTTCTCCGGCAAACGCTATCCATTGACTGTCCGATGACCAGACGAACGCTAAAGCATTATCGAAATCATCTGCCAGTGTTTCAAGATGCTGCCCATTTGTAGAGAGGCGGTAAATCGAATAACCTGCCGCCCTCAAATTAGGCTGGGCAAAAATAATGGATTGACCATTGGGAGATACTGTTGGTTGATAAATGTAATGGGTCGTTACAGGTATTTCTCGTATATGGCTCCCATCAGTCCGCATTGCCACAAACGATTGGTCATTCTCATTATAAGAAACACAAAGCACCTCGTTATTCTTGGATGACCAACCAACGGGGCGATACCCGCTTGGCAAACGAAACAGACCCGTTCCATCAACATTAATGATACGCCCCTCAAGAAAAGCTGTGCTTGAATCTATGAGTTCAGTATGGAATAGTAGTTGGTTTCCATCGGGCGACCACCAATAGTCTCTAATATAGTATCCAGCCTCAGATGTGGTGAGTTGTCGCAACTCGCTCCCATCAGGGCGCATTACAAAAAGCTCCCATGTTGACGAATCTACAACGTCGCCAAGATAACTTATCCATTCGCCATTTGGTGACGCTTTCACAAATAATTTATCTAAACCCGGCACGCCACCTCTGCTAAGGAGTTTTAGGTCAGCGCCATCAGACCGCACACGGTATATATCCCAATTATTGCTAAAATAAACCCATTTCCCATCGGGCGACCAAACAGGTGGCAAAACAGACTCGTCACGGGTTAAGCGCAACTGCCTTTTATTCTCTATATTCATCAGATGTAACATAGCATTCTGCGCTATATAGACAATCTCTCTGCTCTGAGGGGGGGCACGCCGAGCAAGCGCTAAACTGCCACTTATTATGATGAGTGCTACACCACCAATCCACAGAATCAGCCTGAATATTTCCCGCATTGGGTGAATACTCCCTTATTTAAAATTCCGTATCAAGGGTGTTTGCAATGGAATTCCCCGCCATAGACCCATTCGTTCTCTCTGCCCCGATTGGCGTGCTAACCAAATTTCTGCCGATAGGCCGGGAGGGTGTTCATGGGTGGGCGCTCAATATCACCAATTTCGGCCACATCCAACGCAAAACGCTCCGGCCCATAGGCCACCATTTTCATGGTGCGGTTGGCTTTGTCTAATAACTGGACACCATAACGTTTGTCGAGGCGCATGATGAACACCTGCAAAATCGCAAAGGACATTTTGCTGAGGCCGACCAATGGCTGATTGTGATGCACCCGTTCCTCCAAATCGGTCTGGGCGATGCCATCTAATCCATAGAGGTCGAGCAAATCTAGGAGCAGGCCTGTTTCTACCCCATAGCCGCTGAAAAAGGGCACTTGTTCCAATGCCTTGCGTCGTCCGGCATATTCACCGGAAAGCGGCTGTACGATGCCGGAAAGTTCGGGATAGAACAAATTCAACCATGGGCGGGCGACCAATTCGGTGACACGCCCCCCACCATAGGCCTGCAACTGCTCCCCTACTTTGATAGGCCGCTGATAGAAGCCTTTGACATATTGTATATCGGGTCGTTTGAGCAGTGGCCCTAAAATCCCGTAAATAAAGCGGGGATGGATGTTGGTGATGTCGGTATCTATCCACGCCACAATGTCACCTTTGAGGGCATAGAGGCTTTTCCAGAGCGCCTCGCCTTTGCCACGATAACTGCCGACTTCGGCCAAGATTTCGGGGTGTTTATGCACCGGCACACATAAAGATTCGGCAATCGCAACAGTGTTATCGGTGGAGAGGCTGTCAATCAGCACGATTTCATCCACCAATGGCAGGTCGTCCATGAAGGCTTTTTTGATAGTGCTAATCACCTTCCCAACCGTTTCTTCTTCATTGAGGGCGGGCAGGCCGATGCTGATGGTCACGCCCTGTTTTTCTTTGAGGGCCATCAAGGTAGCGAGGTCGGCAAATTCATTACTGTGAAAGGTATTTTCGGCAAACCAACGGTCTACGCGGGTTGAAAGCTCTTCCGGCGGTTTTTCCGGTGGTTGTGAGGCAGGGCGGCGGCGACCAAATAACCCACGACGGGGGGCATGAAAGGATATTGGCTCTTGCTGCTTGGCGCGGACGACCACCAGCACGGTATTGGCCTGCTGGGTTAAATGTTCCATCAGTGGACTGGGACCAGCAAACGATGCTCCTAAGACGATGGCGCGGTGTCCGGCGGCTTCGCGGAGAATGCCCCGTTCAACATGCCCCGTCGCAGTGACGACCCGTCCAATCTCGGGGGCGCTGGCGGTCAGCAAATCCAAGTCGGGTGCCCAGCGGGGGCTGTCGGCAGCATGAAACAGGGTGATCGAATCCGATTCGGCCAGCGTTCGGGCGACTTCAAAACCGAGGGTTAGATTGGGGCCACCACGCAAACTCAGCAGGACAGGACCGCTTTTTTGCCAGAATGTGCCATGTACCAAGACCAGATCGCAGGGGGTTTGCTGCAAGAGTTGTTCGGTTGACCAGCCGCCCGTCGTCGCATCGCCATGCCACTGGATCAGCAGCAAGTTTGCGGCGTAGCTGGTGCAATCTTCGATCACCCGTGCCATTGGCTGATAGTCTACCCGCACCTTGACCTCATCATGGATTTCGGGGTGGCTGGCCGCAAATGGGCTAAAGGTGTCTCGCCATTGTTGAGCCGGGGTCGCGCCCTCGCTGAGTGAGGTGCCTTCGGGAATGGTGACGAGGCCAATGAGGTGAAGTTCACCACCGGGCGGCAGCAGATTGAGGGCGAGTGTTACCCATGCCCCGGCTGATTCCATATCGGTCAGAGCCAGTATCATGCGATAAGTGGCGTTGGTGTCGGTCAATAGTATTCCTCCCTAACTTTGCTTCCGTAAACCTATTGTACCCAATCCCGCTTGACATCTCACACGATTAGGATTATCTTAGAACATGAACGAACGTTCGTTCATAAAGGAGCATCAATCAACGATGACGGAATTTGCCCAGAGCGCGGTGGTGATTTTGGAGGCCGCCGAAAAGCTAATCTTGGAAAAAGGCTACAGCGCGACCAGTATGCGCGATATTGCCAGCGCCGCCGGATACAAATCAGTGGCGGGGTTGTACAACCATTTCTTAGATAAGGAGAGCATCTTTAAGGGCTTGTTGGAATATCGCAGTCCCTACCCAGAAATAATTCATCTCATTGAGACCACGCAGGGGGACACGGCACCCGAATTTATAGACAGGCTGTTTCGCAATATGACCGATTATATGCGCCGCCACCTGAGTTTTGTCCAGTTAGCCATGCTTGATTATTTGGAATTTGAGGCGATACATATTCATGCCCTAATCACCGAATTACAAGCCCGCATCGCTGGCATGTTTGAACCGTTGACGACATTGGAGGGGGTGCGCCAAGATTTGCCTTTTCCAGTGGTTATGCGGTTCATGGCGATGCAAATTTTCGGCTTTGTCATGACGGGTAACGTGATGCCACCTTTCTTATTGGGCACGCTGAGTGATGAAGAATGGAAAACACATATGGTCAAGCTCATTTTGCATGGTCTACATAAGGAGTCGTCCGATGACCAATCCGGAAAATGAACCCGTCAAAATCGAAGGGGTCTACAAAAAATTTGGGAGTGTAGTGGCGCTGCATGGCCTCACCTTGAGCATCCGGCGGGGTGAGATTTTTGGCGTGTTGGGGCCAAATGGCGCGGGCAAGAGCACCCTCATTCGCAGTATTGTCGGTTTGATCAAACCTGATCAGGGACGGGTCGTGGTATTGGGGGAGGCGATGCCGAACAAACCCATTTTGTCGCGGCTGGGCTATATGACCCAAGCCTCGGCGCTGTATGACGATTTGACAGTACGGCAGAATGTGGCGTTTTTTGCCGGATTGATGGGCTGTAAGGAGGATGCCAAGATTCAGGCCGCGCTGGATTTGGTGGAACTGGCCCATCGTGCCGACAGCCCCATTCGTACCCTATCGGGCGGGATGCGGCAGCGAGTGTCGCTGGCGTCGGTGATGGCGCATCAACCCGAAATTATCCTTTTGGATGAGCCAACTGTCGGGGTTGACCCGCAGTTACGGGCGCAATTTTGGGCACATTTCCGCCGACTCACCGATCAGGGCATCACGATTATCGTGTCTAGCCATGTCATGGATGAGGCCGAACGCTGTGACCGACTCGGCTTTATTCGCGGGGGGCAGTTATTGGCCGAAGGGTCAGCCGATGCGCTCCGTCAGCAGGCCGGAAAATCAAATCTGGAAGATGCCTTCCTGTGGTTTGCCCAACAAAAGGAGATGACCCAATGAACCTGAGCCGCATTATCATCTTAGCCCGTCGCGTGGCGCAGCAGTTGGTGGCAGACAAACGCACGCTGGCCCTGATTATCGTCGTCCCGGTGATTTTGCTGACCGTCGCCGGGGTGTTGATTCGCGTTGAACCCAGCGGCCTGACGATTGCGGTGGTCAATCAAGATGAAGGTCTGGCGTTGGGCAGCCAATCGGTCAATCTGGGGGATCGGCTGACGGAGAATTTGCAGAATTTTGACCTGTTCCACACAACCTTGATGACCGCAGATGAGGCCAATCGCAAAATCAAAGCTGGCGAACTGGATGCCGTCATCACCCTACCCCCAAATTTTTCGGCAGAGGTGGCCCAGTCGCGCCAATTAAATCTCAATGTGCAGTTTGAGGGGTCAAACCCGACAGTGGCGGAACGGTTACGCAATGCCTTTGAACGGGTTGGTGATCAGGCGTTGGCAGGCTTGGCAACTTTGCAGGCGGGGACAGATAGCGGCGGTGGCAATCCTGCGGCGGCGATTGAAACGAATCTTCAGGCGACCTATCTCAATGGCGGGCCGGAATTTGATACGCTGGATTACACGGCGTCGGCACTGATTGGGGTGTTTGTGTTCTTGTTCGTGTTCATCCTGACCAGTATCTCATTTTTGCGTGAACGGCTGGCGGGGACGTTGGAACGATTGCAGGCCACCCCCATCCAACCGCTGGAAATCATCATCGGTTATATGCTCGGCTTTCTGATATTTGGCCTAGTGCAAGGGGTGATTACCCTACTCTACACGGTGTTTGTGCTGAATATCCACTATCACGGCAATCTGCTGAACGTATTTGTAATTGAGTCGCTGTTGGTGGTGGTCTCGGTCAACTTGGGGATTTTCCTCAGCACCTTTGCGCGGAATGAATTTCAGGTGCTGCAATTTATTCCGCTGGTGGTCGTGACGCAGGTGTTTTTGGGCGGGGTACTGTGGCCGATTGAAGAAATGCCGGGTTGGTTGCAGCCGATTGCCTATATCATGCCCCTTACCCACGCGAACACGGCGTTGCGGGCGATTATGATGACCGGGGAATCGCTCGGCGGGGTGTGGGTACAAATCGCGGCGCTGGTGGCAATTGGCGCGGCGGTGATTGGCTTGTCGGCACGCACGGCGGGGAGAGTACGGATGTAATACCAAATTCGGGTGAAAGATGGGTTTTTGAAGAGGGGGAGTCTGTGACTCCTCCAGCTTTTCGCCTATCCAGCAACCGAATTCCATATGAGCAGTTGAATGTGGCTAAAACCTCCTCTCAGATCCATCTTTTGGGATTCTCTAAACGACCTATACTGGATGCTGTCGAACCTACGTGCTCTTGAACCAATGCGGAGGAAAAATGAATTATTATCGCCAAGTGACCAGATTTACGGAAATCAAGACGGAACGGTGGATACTACAAAACCTCAAATGGGATATCGATTTTCTCTTTGACTGCGTTAAGTCAATACTCATACACCCCATCGACACAAAATCCGCTAAGGTAAAATATGATCGCTCAAAAAGCGGGGTCTTCCATGCACTGAATACAACAGTGGAGCAAATGCTAAAGTACGATAAGTTAGCCCCCTTTCTGAAGGAAAGAAGGCTGCCACTAAACACAACGCCTCCGGACAGGGCCGTCCTAAGTTGTGATCACCACGCTGTTCTTTTTACTTCCTTTGGTCGAAATTTGAATATCCCCATAAGAACGCGAACTGGCTTTTCAAAGTATCTGGTAAAAGGAGCGCTCATTCCCCATTGGATCACAGAAATTTACAATGAAGAAGTACAAGACTGGGAGTTTGTCGATCCTGAGCGAAGAATAAAATCCGTAGACAAGGAAAGTTTCTTACTCGCAGGGCAGGCATGGCAGCACTTTGAACAGAACGAGAATGCCTACATACCAAGCTATAGTGGATTAAAGGGAAAACAAGGACTCAAATATGCTGTGATTTCGGACTTGAATTGTATTTTCAAAAATGAACTTCTGGGTTACGAATGGCGGCTCAAGAGCTTCAACAAGAAAAAGCCGGATATTGTCAGAACTTCCTACGAAAAGTTGGAACACGAGCAACAACAGGCGATTGGGCAGATTGCGGAACTACTCTCGACCCCCGATCTGCACAGGGGTGAACTGTGGGAGTTCCATGAAAGATATATCAATGAACCGGGAACCATTCGGCCAGATTTCTGAATAGCAGTCAATGTCGGAGTTGCAGGGACTACTGACCTATGTTGGCTTGGCGCATGACTTCTTCCTTGAACTCGTTACTGTATCGTTCAAGTTTCTTCTTGGACTGCTTCCTTTTCCTTGGGGTCTACAGACATTTTGAGTAGCCAGCGATACGGGTCAGACCAGATCCGATTTTGTTCACCCGAAATAAAGTTTTGGACTGTACTACTTTCGGAGGCCCATAGTAGCGCTGCTGGCGATTGGCGTGGCGGTGATTGGCTTGCCGGCACGCATGGCGGGGAGTGTACGGATGTAGTTAAAATTGCTGTCTAGGGCATGGATAAAGCCATGCCCATTTACCATCTACTGAATATCTGGATACAATTCTTCTAAACAATAATCGGATGCACTGATAGGTTCAACAACCGGAACTTCATTGGGAGGGGGTACTTGGAAGAATTTTATTTCGCCGTCATCCACATATACGAGTTGCGAACTGTCCGCGGTCCACGACGGAGATATATAGTAATCAGAAATACCCTCTAAATATAGCACCCGCCCATCATCAATATACCAGATGGCAATATCATCAAACACAATCGCTACAATTTTTGTTCCATCTGGACTCCATTTGGCTTCGACATAGTAGCCAAAGCCTGTATCTATTGCTTGAATGGGTTCGCCAGTTTCAACATCCCAAATACAGACTTGCCCCTCTAATTCACCTGTTGCCAATTCGGAATTATCAGGTTTCCAGTCCACTGAAGAGGCGTACCCATTATCTAAATACAAATCGTCATCCCCCGTTTTTACATTCAACACAGAGGTTGATCTTTCAAAGCCTGAAATCGCCAGATTAGTCCCATCAGGACTCCATACCATGCCTGAAGGCCCGACTAAACCCTCAAGGATACTTTTGACCAATTCTACTTTTTCGACGTCCCAAATCTTGATATACGTTTCTTCGCCACTGCCAATACTTGAAGAGGTTGCAATTGCAATGCTTTTGCTATCAGGACTCCAACTAACGGCAGACAAATAACTATCGGTTAAATTTTGAAAGCCTTTTTTCTCCTCACCCGTGATAACTTCTATAATCTCAATGAAATGCCAATCTACTAAGGCAACATAATGGCTGTTTGGAGACCAAATAGGTTCTGGAGCAGTCCGAGTCCTCAATAGGTAGGTCAAAAGCGTTTTGCTTGTTTCGGTCTCGATAATCTCAACTTGGCGAGGCCAATCATCATAACTGATTGCTAGATATTTTTCGTCGGGACTGAGCGCAAAGGCCATGATTGAAGGTTGATTTTGGGCACGCAAATTCTCGTTAGGCGAGATTAAGAATATCATCAAAACTGCAATAAAATAAAAGTGTTTTCGCCACATCGTCAGGCATCTCTCCATCTAAACCCGACAGCCGGATCATATTGAAATGTGCCATCATAAATGTCTGGGTTGATATTATCAATTTCAGCAAAGTCTACTTGGTCGCTATCCATCCGATTTACATTCTGTCTCATGTGGACGCATCTCCGTCAACCCTTTTCTGAAAATTCCCAAATCGAATGATGAAATTCGACTTTCAGCCACCTGCGCTTGCCCCGCATTGCATAATCCATACAATCAGCATATCGGTATGTTTATGGGGGATAGGGATAATGATGGATACCAAAAAAGGACTGCTGCTGGTGGCAATGTCGCTGATCTCGGTTGGGCTTGGCTTAATCTTGATCGGGATGCGGGATTATCAAAAATTGAATGACCATTACACCGACAACTATGAGGAAATTGCGGCGTCGAAGTGCAAGCCGGATGAGACCTTCCGCGTCACGAAAACCTATCGAGGGCCACGCACCTACTTTAACTATTTCTGTGATGACGCGCAGGGCAACACCAACAACCTCATTGATGAAATGAGCGACGAAGCCCCCTCGCTAAGTGATCTAAAAACGACCTTTGCCGGGACAGGTGTCACGGTAGTGGCCGGGGTGCTGGCCTTTTTTGCGGTTCCCCGACGTGGCAAAAATCGAGATAGCCTGTCATGAAAAAGCTGCTGGTAGGATTTTTCATTATGGTATTGCTCTGCGGCGGCGTGTATCTGGCGGGGTCGGGCGCGATTAAACATGTACAACAGGTGGCACAATGGCCCGAAAAAAGGGGGGCTGAGGCCGCTAAATTGTGCCATACGGGAGAGACGCTGAAAATCACCATAAGTGATAATGGCGGGGACACCCTCGAAGATTTTGATTGTGAAGACGAACAGGGCAACCGTCGCAATGTTACGGAGACCGTCGAGGACAAAGCTCCTCGGTTGGTTAAAAGATGGGGCGTATTTGTAGGGATTGGGATGGTGATCGTTGCAGCGATCATCGGATTCGTCGCCTTCATGCGAGCAACCGCCGAGGATGGTCAGTCACCATGAAAAAACTGCTGGTGGCGTTGACCTTGCTGCTGTTTTGGGTGGGGTTATGTATGATCGTTTTTGGTACGGTGTATCATGTGTGGCGCACCATACAGTGGTCGGAAAACGCTGAGACCGAGGCCGCCAAATTATGCCGCCCAGACGAGGAATTGGCAATTACTCGGCGTGACACGGGTATACGTGTCTATTACACTTTTTATTGCGATGATGCTCAAGGCAATCGCCGTGACCTCAGTGATGAAATAAGTGAAGCGTCCCCCGGCCTTAATGATATGGGCATAGTCTTTGCCGGGATTGGCAGTGTGCTCGGTGGAATTTTGTTCGCTGGCTTGGCCGTGTGGTACAACAAGCGAGCCAATTCTAACCACCTGTGAGCCTCCCGCTACTCAATCAGCGGCACGATTTGTTCGCGGATAAGCGTGTCCCAGCGATATTTTTGGCGCACTTTTTTGCGTAAGCGAGACGTCGCACTGGCTTCGATGGCCCGCAAAATCTGCTCGGCGATGCGGCGGGGTTCGCCATTAACTGGATCAAAATAGAGCGCGTCGGCTCCGGCGGTTTCACGAAACGGTGGGATGTCGGCACAGAAAACAGGCAATCCAACCAAGCCCGCCTCCAAAATTGGGATGCCAAAACCCTCTTGAAAACTTGGAAATAGCAGGCTGTCCACCAATTGATAGAGATTCGCCAGTGTATCATCGTCGGGCACAAGTGGGTTGCCCATCTCATAGAGAAAATGGGCCGAATTTTCCACTCCCAAGAGTCTTCGCAGGGCCAATAAATCCTCCAAATAGATTTTGTTGGCGGGGTTATGCGGGCCGGGGGGACCCGTCACAATGAGGCGGTAATCTTTGCTGGATTGGGAACGAATTTCGCTCAGAATGCGCAGGCCCAACTGAATATTTTTGCGGCGCGTGAGACGGGCAGGCAGCAGCAATAGCCCGTCAGCATCCAACAAATGCAGCTCGTCTTCTAAAAATCTTGTAGTTGGTGTCCATTTAAAAAAGGTGGGGTAATCCACCCCCGGCGGCACCACCGCGATTTGATTTGGCGGAATATCCAATAGATTCGATAATTCGACACGCTGCGGCTTAGAGACGGTGACGTAGGTGACGTTGTGCCATTGGTGACGCAGCAGGTCATAGGGCTGGCCTTCGTGCAGTTCGGGGCGATATTGCTCACTTGTCCATGCGATGTCGTGACACCATGCGATGAGCTTAAAAGGATGATGGCGATAAATTTTGTGGAGTGCGGTTGTCAGGGGGAGATTTTTGTTGAGGGAGAGGATGTTATGCGCAATAAGCACGTCGCAGCCTTCGAGCGCCTCCGCCAAACGCACCTCAATTTGGCTCACCAGTTCGGTGAATGCCCCACGTACCCGCCCCACATCCAATTCCGCTTTGACTTCCAACACATCCGGATGCTTGGAACCAAAGAGGGGATTGATGACGGTTTCAATGGTGGGGTCAATCTCGCCTCCCGCCCCACTGATGATACGGACGACATACCCCAGTTTGGTCAGGCCGCGTGCTTGATGCAGCATGGTGACTTCCACCCCACCGACCCCCGGCGGACTGGCGTAATGCAAAATGGCGATTTTTTTCATGGTCTGCCCCCCAGACATGCTATACTGATGGAAGCAATGAAAGGAGAGTTTACCCATGACTGACGCTCTGCGCGAAGATTTGTTACAGCGCTTGGATGAATTGGCCCGCGCTGAACATCGCAACCTGAATGATTTTGTGGAAGATTTGCTGCTGCACTACGTTCCGTCTGTACCGCCGATTTCTGACCCTGAGATTGAGGCCCTGCCGCCGGGGTCGTTTGCACGGTTGGGGGCTGCGGGTCGAGGAATGCCACCCATCGGTGAACCCGATGATACGTCCGAACGTGCGGATGAAATTTTGAGAAATGAATTTGCCGACTATTTACTTGCCCGAATGAACAGGCCACCCTAGGACCCGAAAAATCCTGATTGATAGTAATTTCCTTTATTCCCTATACAATCCAGCCGATGGCAATTACCAGCCATCGCAGGAATTGACAAGGAATCCCAATTTTAGTCCTATGATACCGGAAATTACCATGCCCGAAGTTTCGTTCCTGTTTGCCCGAAAGGGTGGAGTTCCCGCCGTCGTTAGATTTCTGAGTCAATTTGCGAAGGCAGGTAACGCTCCAATTCCAATGAGTTTGATTGATTTTCAAAGAGCAGGCGAAATAATGGCTACTTACCCGAGGGCTGAATTGGATTTTGTGGATTGTGCAATCATGGCCCTCTCGGAACGCCTCAATGTCACGGCGATTGCCACCTACGACCGCCGTGATTTCAGTATTTTTCGACCCAAGCATTGTGATTATCTTGAATTGCTGCCGTAAATTTAGGGTTCTATAGTAGCGATAGCAAGGATGATTATTGCTGTCATTACCCCACCGATTATCAGCATCGCACATCCCAAACATTTCAGATATTTGACCCACCACCCCCCTGTATCGGGATAAAACCGCACGACTAAAAAACCAAATCCGACCAAGACGGGGGCTAGGCAGAACCAGTTCTCGATATCCATCCGATACCCTTTCCGATTGGGTAAGCTGCACGATCAAACTATTAAGACGATGAGGCCCATGTCAAGACATAAAGGAAAATGAGGATTATTGTTGCTCCACCTACTATAAACATTGCACAACCTAACGTCTTTAATTGCTTTGCCTCCCACGCATTGTTGTATGGGTAAAATCCCATCACAAAGCCAATGACCATCATCAATGGGAGAAGGCAGCATAGAACTTCCAAACTCATTCTAATTTCACCCCGTCAACAAATTTCAACGATCTGATCTCCGAGTTGTGTTTCCAGATAGCGGCGCACTTTTTGAGCGAGTTCGTTCATCGCGGTCTCGCTCACCCGTTCCGCTTCCAAAACACCCAGTTGTTTGAAAACACCCGGCCCTCGGTGTTCATCCAGTTGATTGGGCATTCGAGGGATGATATGGAAATGCACATGGTTGTGGCCGGGGGCTTCGGCAAATTGGACGACATAGGTTTTGATACAACCCGTTAGCTCCGTCACCACAATGGACACATGCCGGATCAACTTGCCTAACTCAATCGCCTCAGCCTCGGACAATTCCTCGATAGCCGCGATATGCCGCCTTTGAACCAAGATCAACCAGCCCAAGAGCGAGGTACTATTGCAATGCACGACATCCCAGTATGGGGTACGGAATATGCTATCCCATAAAGGGGCATCGCCCACATTGCGTCGTTCTACTAATTCACAGGTGTGGCAACTGGTCATTTGACCTTGCTCCCTTATTTGAACGAGCCGATTCTAGCTCCCAATAAGCAAAAATAACCTCACTATGACGAATGAAACTGTGCCTAACTTAGATCATGGGTTTGCCAACCAGATTGTAGGATTGCCACTCTGATCACACGGTAATCTTCAACCGATGCAAAATTGAATCTTAGTCGCGCTCTGTATAAAACTCGATATACGGGCCATCCGCCCAAGGAGGTTGTAGAATATTTCGTACACCGACCTCTCGCCACGCCTTTCTTCGCTCAAGCCACTTTTGGAGTTCAGCATCATCTTTGCTTTGTTGGCGGATGTTTTCGATGTATTCGTGGTCTTCAAAGGATTTTAGATAGTTTTGATAGCACGTTTCAAAATCAATAAACTGTTCCTGCCCGTCGTCATCAATATATGAAACGCCTTTGGATGTCACTTCACGGATATTTTTGCCATCCATTTTTTACGCCCCTACTCTCCTTGTAAACTTCTTTTATCTAGGATAGCAAATTGTCAGCGAGATCCTCTACCGAGAATTTTTACTCACCTTGCACCGAATGAAAGGTTGAGCCAAAGACCAGTCACTGGAGGGCGGGTGCGGTTGCTTTTGATCAGTAGGATGGGCGGCAGTTTAGCCACTGACTTCATCAGGCCAGTGGTGAGGCTTGCACGCTAGGTCGCCTGACCGCAATATGATATACAGGTTTACCTGACTTGGGGCAAATCCCGGCATCTCAAGCCCAGCACCCATACACATCATTTGGGTCGGGCAGCAGGGATTTGTCCCCGTCCGGTGGCAAAAGCCTATCTAGAAAAATCGTCTTCCCGAATGGGCAGTTGGCGGATACGCTTGCCCGTGAGCTTATAGAGCGCATTAATCACCGCAGGAACCACCGGAGGAATACCCATTTCCCCAACGCCTTCGGGCATTTCGGTGCTAGGGACGATGTGTACATCTACTACCGGCATGGCTTCCATTTCCAACAGTGGATAGTTGCGGAGATTACTCTCTTGAATCCGTCCCTCTTCAAACGTGATCGCGTTGAACAGTGACGACAAACCAACCGCAATCCCACTTTCCATTTGGGCCACCACCATATCGGGATTGATGACCAACCCACAATCAATCGCACACACAATACGGTGGATGCGCGGCTTGTCTCTTGAGATAGAAACTTCGGCAACCTCTGCAACGGGAATGCCCCATGTGGTATGAAAAGCAATGCCGTGCGCATGGCCTTCGGGCAACGGATTTCCCCAACCGGCTTCACGTGCCGCCGTTTCTAGCACAACTTTGAAACGCTCGCTCCGTAACAATGCCATCCGATATTCATAGGGGTCTTGCCCTGCTAATTCGGCCATTTCATCTAAAAAGGCTTCTCTGGCAAAGGCGCTGGTGGGGTTTGAAACCGAACGAAAATAGGCGGTGGGGATGGGCAGCGTAACAGGATGTGCCCGCACTACAGAATCACCAAAGCGGTATGGATGATCGCTCGCCCCATATGCCAAATCACTAGCGGCGGCGACAGGCTGACCCGCGATGTGATGTTCGAAGTAGCTTGGCATTCCCTGTTCATCGAGTGCCGCCCGCAAAACATGGTAAGTCGCTGGGCGGTAAGCGCCATTTTGAATATCATCCTCACGCGACCAAAGCAACTTAATCGGCACACCGACCAGTTTTGAAATCTGCACGGCTTCTTTCACATAATCCACTTTTAGCCGCCGCCCCAAGCCGCAACCAATCGGCGGTACATGGACATTTACGACATCTTGGCTTAAACGAGTTTCAGAGACCGCCACCGACTTCGCTTGCTGCCGATTCTGTGTCGGTGCCCAAACGTCACATCCATCCGGGCGTACATCGGCGGTGCAGTTCATCGGTTCCATCGTGGCATGGGCAAGGTACGGCGTAAAATAGATAGCTTCGATGGCAGCGGCTCCCTCAGCAGGCGGAATTTCGGCGGTGAAGGTCTGCAACAGTGTTTCATCATTCTGACCTGCGAAATCGCCTTCATCCCAAGTGATGTCAAGCAAATCACGCCCCACTAATGCCGCCCAACTATTATCCCCCACGACTGCTACCCCATTTTCGATTTCAACCACTTGACGTACACCCTCAAACGCTCTGGCCTGAGTGTCGTCGTAGCTCACAACGCTGCCTCCAAAGACCGGGCAACGTGCCACCGCTGCATATAACATTCCCGGCAGGCGAACATCAATGGCATACTGGGCCGTTCCATCTACGTACTGCGGGGTTAATACATTCGGGATACTTGTTCCGATGAGGCGAAAAGCCGACGGGTCTTTCAGTTGAAGCTCCTGCCGCCGGGGAACAGGTAAGGTCGCGGCGGTTGCTGCCAATTCACCGTAACTGAGTTGTTTTTCCTCATGAATAACTAGGCTATTTTCGGCGTGACATTCGGCTGGATCAACATTCCAGATTTGTGCAGCCGCGGCAATCAACATGGTGCGTGCGGTGGCTCCGGCCAGACGGAGCGTGCCATACGAACTGCTGATGCTGACACTGCCACCTGTGGCCTGATCGCCATAAGCCGAATCAGCAGGTGCTTGTTCAAAGCGAACCTGTGCCCAGTCCGCCTCCAACTCGTCAGCGAGAATCATCGGGATGGCGGTCTGCACCCCCTGTCCCATCTCGGAGCGGTGTACCATAAG
Source organism: Chloroflexota bacterium (assembly GCA_024434115.1). Taxonomy (GTDB): domain Bacteria; phylum Chloroflexota; class Anaerolineae; order Aggregatilineales; family J027; genus CFX10. Next base: position 353,252 of record QMIT01000005.1, on the reverse strand, counting down.
CGTTATTGTATTGTCACTTGTGATCCGTATGTAGGCATTTGGCATAAAGATTGTTTCTGCCGTCTGTGCCCGGGCTTTTTGTGTCGCTGGCAGGTGAAAACCCAACAGCAACCCCCCACCCACTGCCGAAACCTTGATAAATTCACGACGCGAAAGTTTGGCGTTCATGTCGCACTTCCTTCCGGCTGTCCAGCAGCGAGGTGGATGGCACGGCGGATACGCTGGTAAGTTCCGCAGCGGCAAAGGTTATACGCCATCGCTTCATCAATCGCTTCATCATCAGGATTCGGGTTATGTATCAGCAGCGCTGCGGCAGTCATAATCTGGCCCGGCTGACAATACCCACACTGCGGAACGCCCTCCGCAATCCAAGCGCTTTGCAGCGGATTCTCACCACCTAAGCCTTCAATGGTGGTGATTTCACTCTCATGAATCTCAGAAACCGGGGTCGTGCATGATGGGATGGCTTCCCCATCTTGATGCACGGTACATGCGCCGCATTGACCGATCCCGCACCCATATTTTGTACCGGTCAATCCGAGCAAGTCGCGTAAAACCCACAGCAGCGGCATCTCAGGATGCACCTCTACCGTGTATGCCTGTCCATTTACATGCAGGGTGATTGATTCCATTCAGCTTATCCTTCATTTTTTAGAGGCATCAATGCGAGGTAGCGATACGCGGACTTTTTGAGTTGAATTACGGTGAAAGCTCCATCTCAAGATTACCCCCGTTCTCCCAAGATAGGCGGAGACGGTGACGAAAAACACGGATTTTCATGACATCTGGGCCGCTTGGGCAAAGATTGAATGAGCGGTTATGTATCCCGAAAAGACTCGAGCTGGTCTATTCGGTTTTGAAATGTCCCCAACTTGTCAGGTAGTCAGCATCTGGGCGAAGACCAAACGTAGATAATTATGGTGGCCGCTAGTATAAATTTAGCGCTCATTACGAAAGCAAAGGAGAATCATTGATGCGTATCGCCATTCTTGCCGACATTCATGGAAATTCGATTGCGCTGGATGCCGTTCTTGCCGATATTCAGCGGCGCGGGGGAGTAGAGGGTTACTGGGTTTTGGGTGATCTAGCCTCCATTGGGGTTGACCCGGCGGGGGTCTTGGAGCGTCTTGCCCGTTTGCCAGATGCGTTATTCATACGCGGCAACGCGGATCGTTATGTATTTAGCCCAGACCGCCCTCATCCAACCATTGAAGATGCCCAACAAGACCCGGCTCTCGTGCGTATATTGGCAGAGGTTGCGGGCAGTTTTGCGTGGACTCAGGGCTATTTGGAGGCGACAGGTTGGGTAGATTGGCTACGCGATTTACCGCTAGAACAATACCTGACCCTACCCGATGGGACACGGGTGCTGCTGGTTCATGCCGCGCCGGGGACAGACGATGGCGATGGCCTGCATCCTGCGCTTAGTGATACGGAATTGGAAAACTGCCTGATGGGTTGTGAGGCGGATTTAATCTGTGTGGGGCATTTCCATTCACAAATGAATCGCCGATTAAATGGCAGGCATATCCTCAACCCCGGCAATGTCAGCAATCCAGTCACCGCCGAAAAACGCGCCTGTTATGCCATTTTGACCGCTGACCAACACGGCTATGCCCTCGATTTTTGCCGCGTGGAGTATGATCGTGCTGCCGCGATTGCCGCCGCTAAGAAATCGAGTAATCCCGGTGCCAAGTACGTTATCCGCATCCTAGAGGGAGAAATCAAAGCCGGGTGGACGGCAAAATGGGATGGAATCTCACATCTCCCCATCCCCGTATCATTGCCATAGCCTTCGGAATTCTGATACTATGGATGGCATTCCACTTTATTTCATCTTATCGAGGTCAAAAAAACCATGTTGGATAGTGGTCTCGCCGATGTTTTTCATTTTGATGAAACCGATTTGCAATACAACCGCCAAGGGGTGATGTCGCCCACGCAGTCGCAAAAATATGCGGAGATGAATAAAAGCTGCTTACAGGTGTCGGTGGTTATTACACTTGGCTTTATCGCCTTGACCGTTGTGTTGGGCCTTTTGTTAAATGAGGAAAACCGCCTGCCCGCCATAGCGACGCTAGGGGTGTTTAGCATTCTCAGTGGTCTTGGTACATGGTTTGCATATGCGACCCGCAACGATACCTATGTTATGCACCAGATTGAGGGTGAGGCTCGCCTACGTACAGACAGCACTGAAAATGGACGGCGCTATGTGGTCAGTATCAGCGGGTATGAGTTTGGGGTTGACCCCACGCAATATGAAGTGGTGCAAGATGGGGCCAGCTATCGGATTTATTATGCTGTGCCAGAAGGACAAACCAAGAGCCTTAAAACCGCCAGCAAACAGATTCAATCGCTGGAGCGCCTCAGCTAAAAAATCAGGACCCCCTTATCGCTTTTCGGACAAGGGGGTGTGCCTCATTTTTCTACGCTGCCAAGTCCATGAGCGATACCATGTCTTCACGTGCGGGTCGCCGCTGACCTGCTGCAATTTCACGGCGCAGCAAATCCCAAAGGGTGGGCAATTGGCCCTCAATCTGATGGAGGCGGGTACGCATGGCGTCCGTCATTGCGGATTTGCCTGCCTGACGCCAAATATCCAGTCGCTCATTGGCAAGGCGGGTGATTTCGTCGAAGGTGTCGTTGCGGTTCATGATGATCTTCCTTCATTCGATGTGCATACTATTTAGACGCCCTTGCCTTTCGCCTGACTTACACCCCCTATATCAGAAATGTATTGGAAATATGCTTAATAGTTTGAACCCCAAAACGCCGTCGAGGTTAATGATGCTAGGATTGAAGAAATTTTCAAAGGAGCATCAGCCGTGAATAAAACTGCTTTTTTCAGATGGGTATCGGTGGTTCTAATCGTTATTTTGGGGTTTGCCCCTCATTCAGCACAGGGGCAGGATGGCGCTGGCCTCATATTGGTGTCGGATACCCCGGTGTTTGGATTGGGTGAAGCCGAGGCATGGGATTCGGGACTTGTAGCAGTAGGGGCGGTAGTGGTGGATGATGGCGTATTTCATCTTTTCTACAACGGGGCTAGCGCCGACCACCCCTTAGCCACCTCGATTGGTCACGCCACCAGCCCGGATGGGATCAATTGGACCCGCGACGCCGCGAACCCCATTTTGACACCCGATGCTTTTGACGCCAGCCGTCCGCCGTCGAATATCAATGCGCTGAGTGCGGTGCAAGATGGGGATACGTGGGTGCTGTACATTTTCGCTTATGCCGCGCCGGGAAATCTGGCTGGAGTGCAAATCCGCCGTGCCACTGCCCCGTCATTGGATGGCCCTTGGACAATTGAAGCCGACGTAGTTGCCTTTGGGCCGGGGAGCGCCCGTCAGTGGGATAGCAACGTGGATTCGATTAATGTCAACGCCACCGACGACGGCTTTGTGATGTATTATGACGGCTGCTGTAATCAGGGGCATAATTTTGGTCGCGCCACCTCCCCCGACGGCATCAACTGGACAAAATATGATGACCCGGCCACCACCGAACGCGCCTTTGCCGAGAGCGACCCGGTGTATTTCAGCACACCTAATCAATGGAATCATTACATCGCGGCGGTGAATGTGCTGCCAACGGGAACAGGCTGGGCCATGATTTATCAGGGCGTACCATTAGAAGCCGATCAGTTTGGCATTGGCTACGCGACCAGCACCGACGGCATCACATGGACGGATTACGCGGACAATCCCTTGTTTGTTGGGCCGCTGCTGACCACCAATCCCTATGATCGGTTGCGCTCATCGGTGATCGAGGATGGCACGCTGATGGTATTTTTTGACCCGGCATGGGACAGCGACGTGATAGGTGTTTATCTGGCGACGTGGACGCTGCCAACGGAATAAAGCACCCCGCCCTAGATTGAAAACGAATCAATAATCAGGTGGTCGTGTTTGGTGCAGCCAATCTCCGACCACCAATAATGGGCATCCCCTTGAAATCCCTTGGTCACGATATATGTGCTTCAATTCCGGGTTCGATGCAACTGAACCGTACAACGGTTTTCTGTTCCTACCATTGTCATGGCCCAACTTTATTAAAGAAATTTAAAGAATCATCCGTCGAGATGGCATTGCTTGACATTAGGCCGAAACTGTCAAGGGGATACGTTGGGTCATATCCATCTCAAAGAGGCCATAAGGATTGATATGGCGGAAGATAAGGGAGTCAAGCTGCTTTTCAGGTTGAGCGGGCATTTCTTAGCTAGGTCAAACTTGCTTTCTCTGGTTGGCAATCGCCAATTCTGCCTCATCTAGACTATCCAAAGTATGCTGACGGCGATTATATTGGTCATGGAGCTCATCTACCCACGTGCCAGTCCATAACTGGGTAAGAGCATCACGGTAACCTGCTCGCCCCAACATATGGGCCGAGACCGGGGCGGTCAAAAAGATAAATATAGCCATAGCGATCAGCTTCGTCACAACGGGGCGATCGGTATAAAGATGAATGGTAGCCCCCATCAACATAAACCCAATCCCCATAGTAGATGCCTTGGTCGTCATAGACATCCGCATGAAAAGGTCGGGCATCCGATACAAGCCCAAACCTGCAATGACGATAAAGACCGCCCCAATCAACAGACTCATGAAACTGAGGATATCCTTCAAACCTAGTTCAAGCACGGTGATTACCCTTTCTGCTGCTCAATATAATAGGCAAAGGCGATAGTTCCCAAAAAGCCTGTTAAAGCAACCACCATCGCAACATCAATAAACAAGGTCTGCTCGGCGATCATAGCAAAGCAGACAATGAGCGCAAGCCCGATGGTTGTTATCAAATCTACAGCTACAACTCGATCTGCGATGGTCGGGCCTTTTAACACCCGATAAAAAGCAAAGACCAATGCTAGACTCAACAATGGCATAATGATGTACACTATCAGATCTACTAAAGTCATTGGAATAATTCCCGAACCCGTTTTTCAAACCCATTTTTGATGGATGCTCGGAAGGAATCCACATCCGTCACGTACATACTATGGACATACAAGGTCTTTCTGTCGTCAGAGACATCTAGCGAAAGCGTTCCGGGAGTAAGGGTAATCAAGTTGGCAAGGACGGTAATTTCTAGGTCGCTTTTGAGATCCAAAGGAATACCAACTATACCCGGTTTCATAGAAAATTTCGGCGTCAGTACCTCACGGGCCACCCGGAGATTGGAAAGCAGTAGCTCCCAAAAGAAGTAGAGAAAAAAATTGATGGCTTGGAAAACCTTTTTATGGTAACTGCCATTAGGAAAAAGTGCTCCCTGAAAGATAAAAATCAAGATATAGCCACTTACCAAACCCATCACAAAATTGATGGATGTAAATTCACCTGTTAGGGCTGTCCAAACTAAACCCAAAAATACATTTAACAAGAGTGGCCGCATGACATTTATCCTTTCAGCACGGCTTGGATATAATCGTCGGGGGTCATCAATTGGGTGGCTGCCCGTTGTGTTAAGGCCACGACCGGCTCTGCTAGGATACCCATCAATACGGTGAGCAAGGATAAGATTATGATAGGCAACAGCAGTACAAACCCAACTTGCCATAACCCTTGTGCTGGCCTGTCTGTTTGAGGGGAATCTTTTAGGAAGGCTTCTGACCACAATTTGAGCATTGAATAGGTAGTCCAAACGCTCACAAACAAAGAAACCCCCACCACAAGGTATTGCTCAATTTCCAAACCAGCCCGGACGAGTAACAGCTTACCCCAAAAACCGGATAGGGGCGGAATGCCCGCTAACGAGAAAGCAGGAATCAGGAACAGCACCCCCAATATAGGATAGTTTTTATACAGGCCGCCCATCTTTTTTAGCTCATAGGAGCCTTGCAAGCGCTGTGCCACACCACTAATGAGGAATAAATTGGTTTTGGCGAGGATGTTATGCAGCAAGAAGTAAATTGTACCTGCCAACGCCAAAGGGGTGAACAACGCTAAACCCATCAGCATATAGCCAATCTGACTGACGATATGGAAGGATAATACTCGCCTAAATTCATATTCCGAGGCTGCACCAAAGACTCCTACAATCATCGTCAGCCCTGCCAAGACGAGCATCACCTCACGTAGCCCAGCCATATCTTGGACAAAAATGAGCGTAAAGATTCGCACTAACGCATAGACCCCCACCTTAGTGAGCAAGGCCGCAAAGATCGCGGTGACGGCAATAGGTGGGGTATCGTAGGAAGCAGGCAACCAGAAGAACAAGGGAAAGATAGCTGCTTTAATGCCAAAAGCAACCAAGAACATGATCGCTAGAATGTTTACAATGCCGGGTTGCTGTACCTGCTGGATTTGGAGGGCAAGGTCGGCCATATTGAGCGTGCCTGTCACACTATAAACAATCCCCAAGGCAGCTAAAAAGATACTGGAGGAAATCAAGTTCATCACGACATATTGGATCGCCCCGGCCAACTGCCTGCGTTCTCCGCCCAATGCCATCAAGACAAAGGAGCTTATCAGTAGCACCTCAAACCACACATACAAATTGAATAAATCGCCTGTGATAAACGCCCCACTGACGCCCATCAACAGGGTGCAAAACAAGGGGTAATAACCAAAACGTTGGCGTTCTAAATCAATACTGCCGAGTGAATAAACCATCACCAGCAACCCCATCAAACCCGTGATGCTCACCATGATGGCACTGAATAGATCCACGACCACTGTAATTCCAAAAGGGGCTGTCCAACTGCCTATCTGAACTGCCTGTATACCATCCCGATTAACGGCATAGAGCAGTATAAGCCCCACAACCAATAGGCTTGCCGTCCCCACCACGCTCAACCAACGTTGCAGGGCAATCTGCCGCCACGCAAACAAACACAAGATGGCGGTGACAAACGGAACTAGAATGGGTAACACCAATAGAGTATTCATAAATGCGCTACCGTGATACTATCAAAATCATCGGTTTTGACTGTTTGATAAGTCCGCTTGAGCAAAACAATGGCAAAGGCCTGCACCCCAAAACCAATTACAATCGCAGTCAAAATCAGGGCTTGTGGGAGAGGGTCGCTATAGGGCGGCAACAAGACTTTATCTCCTTCGGGGATAATAGGAGGTGCAGAGCGGGTCAATCTTCCTACAGTGAAGATAAATAGATTGGACGCATGTCCCAAAAGGACTAGCCCTAAAATGAGCTTCACCAAGCTGCGTCGCAAGATCATGTAAACCCCTGTTGCGTACAACACCCCAATAACGATAGCTAACACAACTTCCATCAAACCGTCTCCTCTTGTTCCGCCAAGTTAAAGATAATCAGCAGCATAACTCCTAACACGACCAAATAGACACCGACATCAAAAAAGAAGGGGGTTCCAACATGCCCTAGAGCAGGTAAATCACGGTCATACCATAAGCTGGTCATATAGGTTTTATTGTTTAGGATGCTATATAGACCGCTGGCAACCGCAAGCGCCAATCCGCTGGCAATGAACAAGATCGGGCGCAACCGTAGGGCTTGTCGGGCTGTCGCTACGTCGTAGGCAATGCCATACAAGGCAAAAGCCGCCGCCGCCACCAAGCCCCCTACAAAACCACCCCCCGGTTCTTGATGTCCCCGTAGCAGCAAAAAGATAGAAAAGAGTAGCAAAATAGGCACCACATAGCGTATAGCAGTTCGCAGAATCAGAGAAGGAAAACCCTTGTAGATTTTTCTTTGCAACGGTTTGCCTTCATGCAATTGTAATAAACCAAACACCCCAATAGCGGCAATGGCTAACACCGTAATTTCGCCCATCGTATCAAACCCACGAAAATCAACCAGAATCACGTTAACCACATTCCGCCCTTGGGCTTCCGCATAGCTGGCTTGGGCAAAATAGGGAGTGAGGCGCGAATTTAACGGCGCAGAAATGACCACCAGCACAATAACCGTCATCACCAGCCCCACCCCACTAGCAAAAATAGCATCCCGGATAGCAGCCGATGGACGCTGCTCCCAAGCGCGAAATTTAGGGAGGCGATATAATACTAAGATGAACAAAATAACACTTAACACTTCAATGGAAAATTGTGTCATGGCAAGGTCGGGTGCGCCGAAGAGGACAAATATAATCGCCACGCCAAACCCCACTACACCCAAGGCAGTGACGGCGGCCAAACGTGACTGGGCTAAGGTTACAGCAACAGCCGCCGCCATGATGATAAAGGCAAGGACAATTTCATAGAAACGGATTTCACCTACCTCAAAATCGTTCACCAAACGGGATTGACTGATGAGCACATAGCCTATTGCGATAACCAAAGTTCCCATAATCATGTGGAGATAATAGCGCATATGGGCTTGACGGATGAGCCGACCTTCCCAGTCCGCTACTTTCAATATGCCATTCATCAAGGCATGATAGCTTTTGGCAGGCCCTAGTCGTTGTCCTAAATCATAGGGGGCAGCCAAGGGGCGCAGTTTTTCCAGACCATAATACAGAATAATCCCGCCTGCCAATGTGATAAGGCTCAACAGCAAAGAGAGATTGACGGCATAACCCAAGTGCAATTCCCCCACTTCATGACCATAGACGGCCTCAATTCCTTGCTGTAGCAAAGGTAATACAGCGCTGGCGAATATCCCCAAGCTCAGGCTGGCAATACCTAAGACAGCAGGCCCTAGCCACATCATCCAAGGGGCTTCATGCGCAGCGTGCGGGGTTGCTTTAAGCTCCCCATAAAAGGGTCTGATTGCCACCATCCCTGCGGCAGTGACATTCAAGAGGTTGCCAAGCAGTGCTACAAATGTCAGCAGTCCGGCCCAGTCAGCGTGCTGAGTGCCTTCATAGATGACCTCTTTGCCAAAAAATCCCAATAGGGGTGGAATTCCTGCCATAGATAAGGCAGACAGGGTTGCGCCTAGCGCCGTAATGGGCATGGCAGTTCGCAGACCACCTAATCTTCGAATATCCCGCGTACCGGTTTCATGGTCAATCGTTCCCCCCACCATGAACAAAGCCGCTTTATACAGGGCGTGGACAATAAAAAAAAGAAGGGCGGCTTTAATGGTTTCTTTTGTGCCAATGCCCAGCAGGAATGTGATGATCCCCAATGCGCTGATGGTGGTATAGGCCAGAATCCGCTTAAGGTCGGTTTGCTGCCACGCCAGATAGCCGCCCAAAAGCATGGTGATGCCACCCACACTCGTAATCAGCCAGTGCCACTCTGCTGTACCACCCAAGATGGGATTTAATCGCGCCAATAAGTAAATTCCTGCCTTGACCATTGTGGCGGAATGGAGATAGGCTGAAACAGGGGCAGGCGCTTCCATCGCTCCGGGTAACCAAAAATGAAACGGAAACTGTGCTGATTTGGCAAAAGCCCCAAGACTAATCAATACCAAAATTGCGGCATAGAGGTGATGCGACTGAATCACCGCTGTTTGGTCAAACATCTTAGAGAGCGTGCTCGTTTGGGTGACCATGCTGAGTAAAATCAGCCCAGCTAACATCGCCAGCCCACCTGAGCCTGTGACGATCAAGGCTGTTTTGCCAGCTTCGCGCGAGGCCTCTTCAGAATGGTAATAGCTAATAAGCAAATAGGACGCAATGCTGGTAAGCTCCCAAAAGACAAACAGGAGCAAAATATCATTCGCCAGCACCAACCCCAGCATAGAGGCCATAAAGAAGGTCAAATAGGCATAAAATTTGCCTAAGTTTAGGTCCCCCTTTAGATACTCACCTGCATATAGAAAGACCAGTGTGCCAATTCCACTAATGGTCATGGCAAAGATTAGACTCAAGCCATCCATACGAAAGCTGAGGTTTACCCCCAAGCTTGGCACCCATTCATAGTTTGCAAGCAATATTTTGTCTGCATGTGAAATCTGTCCCAGATAGCTGGCGAAATAAAGGGTTAGGCCCAAAGGCAGTAGCGGCATAACCCACCCTATTCGGTCGCCTATCCGGTGATGGACTAAGGGAATGAGAGGAATGACAATAAAACCCAGCAGTATGATCAATGCCATGCGGTTAGTATCCTCTAAGCTACCGAAACCGCACATTATAATGAGCAAAGGAGGGGGCGACAACTTTATTTGGTTAAAAATTGGGATACTGAATGGTTTCTTATTGCACAATCCATACCAAATTCAGGTTTATAGGCCCAAAAGTAGGGAAGGTGTCACCAGAAGCCACTTGAGCAAGATATTGTACGGCGCAGTAACATCAAACCCGCAAATGGAGCACTGACATTGTGCCCACGGAAAATGCGGTTTTTGTACCATTTTAGCCGTATATCCCCTTGCGGTTCCATTCGGTCTCGCAACGGTCAAATTTTCGCTTGTGGATTATCCGATCCCCTTGAAATCTCTTGATCACAATGTACGTGCTTCAATTCCGGGTTCGATGCAACTGAACCGTACACGGTTTTCTGTTCCTACCATTGTTACGACCCAACAGAGCAGATTGAGCCGGGTAAGTTCAAACCGTTTGAACGCCTACCGAATTTACCCTTGATGTCGGACTAACAAGCCGCCAAACAAAACTATCTGTCTTTCCTAAAGCCTCGTAAAACTCGTGCCTTTGGACATGGGGAGCGTCACAAACCCGCGTGCACAATGCCCGCCGATTGGTCGCCCGCAGGCCGCCGACGAGATTGACGAACTGGGGTGGACGCTGGCGGTTTCGGTAAATGGTGAGTCACATAAAAACAGGAGGGATTGAGGCTATCAGCAATAGGATACGTCATCGTTATAAGCGGCAACGAACGGGACAAGCTTAAACCTCTCTCTCCTAGTAAAATAATGATGCATCAATAAAGTGAGGGTGGAGAATACTGTCCAATGGGTAAAATGAATGCTGACATGCTGCTCAGAACGAAAATTTCCGTTCCCCCGCCCCATCCAGACTTTGTATCCAGACCCCGCTTGACCGCACGCATCAATGCGGGGGTACGGGGACCCCTGACCCTGCTTTCCGCGCCAGCCGGTTTTGGCAAGACCCAACTCTTGGCAGAGTGGGCCGCCGAAAGCGCATACCCGATTGCGTGGCTAACCCTGAGTGCCGAGGATAACGATTATAGTCGGTTCTTTCGCTATCTCAGCAGCGCTTTTCGGGGAATTGAGCCGCAGCTAAGTGACGCCATCCTCGACTACTTGCAGACGGCAGAGAGCAACCAGTTGGAAATGGCGACCCTGCTGATCAATGAAATCAGCACCATTCCAAAAGACCTCATTCTCGTACTAGATGAATACCATGTTCTAGACGATTCGTCCATCATCGCAAGTCTCAACTTCCTCTTGAAGAATCTCCCTGCTAATCTCCATCTGGTGATTGCCAGTCGTAGTGAACAATCACTCGACCTTACCCTACTGCGGGCAAGGGGACAGGTCACCGAAGTAGGCGTTGATGACCTGCGCCTTACCCATGAGGAAATTGGGCGGTTCTTCGATCAGACCATGCGGCTTCAACTCCCGCCAGAGGCCATCCGAACACTGGAAGAACACACCGAAGGCTGGGTGATCGGACTTCAATTAGCCGTCCTGTCGCTGCGAAACCCCTCTGACCCGAGTACCCTGCTGCGAGGTATTCATGGCGATGCCCATTACCTCGTTGATTTTTTGGCTCAAGAGGTGTTGTAGCAGACAGCCGAAAAGCGGCGGTAAGGAGCTACATGGAACTTCCTTCTATGAATGATTTCTGCTCTGCCGGGTTGGGCCTTCATACGAATGGAACGGCGCTCTACTCTCAGATTTGCCTCACAGTAGATTCCAGCCTGTTGAAAAATTGCACCCAGCCATCTTAAAGTGATGGTCGACAGCCATTGGCCGAGATAGGCAACATGCAGGCAAGAAGGTCGCAGAGTGGCTTTTAAGGGAAGACCATAACGCTACTCACCCCCGGATCAGGATCATTTGGAGTGGTAAATCGGGGTTTGAGGAGTCTCTTGATGTTCTGAGCACTGGCGATGAGGAATGCCTCATAGTGGTCACTTGACATTAAATGGAAAAAACGCACGCTAAGGAGCCTCAGCCTTTAAGTCTACTGTGAGGCAAATCTGCGAGTAGCGTGCCGCCCCATCCGTATGAAGGCCCAGCTTGGCAGGGCAGAGACCAGTCACAGAAGAGGTGTTCTGTGAAGCCTCCTCCCGTGCATTTTCGCCCTTTTGCTATGGACTGACCTACCAAGCCTTCCTCAATCCTTGTGGCGTTTGAGGCCCCCAAATGGATTCATGGGATTGCTTTTCTGGTGGGGTGCAAGGCTTTCAGCCAGATATCTTAATCTTAGGCCTACCTACGTTATATATTCCACATATAAGAGTGTGAGATTTCTCAATACAATTTGACACGATCAGCGGCATCACCTGCGGTAGATTACGTCGGGGGTGATTATCACCTTGCCAATTCCCCTAAGTTAAATATTTTTAAAAAGTGGCGGCTCATGGCACAGATGTTCCCCTGCGGCCTATAGGGGGCAGTAAGTCTGTCACTTGGTTGATCTCAAAATTATTATGTTGCGCTCTCTTGGTTGCTTATATCCTCGCCGTATGCCTAAATCTTAACGAAAATCGGGACTATGTACAACATATTTATTCTTATGCTCACCCATTATGTTGCTTTATTATGTCGCTTCTCTTGAGGTCCATTTTGCGTGCCACCCTGCATAGTCCTCGCTTTTGCGTGGTCTCCATTTCTGGCGTATTCCGATGGAACCCGAAAACGACCCCACAGATACCTAATCTATCATCTGTTTTCCTCAGACTGTTTTGTTATAATTTTACCAACAGACTCAAGGGAGACTGCCCCATCTTTACCTAACCCAATTGCTGTGAGATAACAAAACATTTTATGAGCAGAATTCCTCTCCCCACCGCCTCTACATCCAAAAATGCACTCAAAGCATTATTAAAACAAAAAACTATTCTCGCGGCATTAGAAGTTTTCCATGCAGAATTGGGTGATGTGTTTCAGATTCCGCTACCGGGTTTTAATCCAATCATGCTGGCTGGGCCAGAGGTAAATCGCTTTGTTTTAGCCGAGCAACGAGATGCCCTGCGCTGGCGCTCCGATCAAGACCCGGTTGTTCGCCTGCTTCGACATGGGATTTTGGTAGAGGATGGGGATTCTCACGATTATCTACGTCGTCAAATGAACCCGGCTTTACATCGAAATAGACTTCATGATTATGTAACGCTTATGGTGGAGTGTGCGGATTCCATTTTGACTCAATGGGATGCTTCGACCCCCCTAAATATTTCAATCGAGATACGGCGAATGGCCCTTTTGGTTCTAACAAGAACGCTCTTTGGGGTGGATTTTGAACCAGAGATGAATCGGCTGTGGCAACCCATTCTGCGGACACTGCGCTATATTTCCCCCGGCTTGTGGGTCATATGGCCCAATATCCCGCGCCCCGGCTACCAAAGAGCATTCCGACGGCTCGATGAATACTTTTATCAGCTTATTGCCTATCGCCGCGCTAATCCCTCCAACAATGAAGATTTATTGAGCCTTCTAATTACCTCTGGGATGTCAGATGATCTAATTCGAGACCAACTTCTCACCATGATTATTGCTGGGCATGACACTAGCACGGCTCTCTTAAGCTGGGCACTGTATTTGTTGGCATGTCACCCAGATATTCAAGCAAAAGCCTATGCAGAAATTAGTGGGGTATTAGGTTCAAACCCACCCAACTATAGCCATCTATCAGCGCTTCAATATCTAGATCAGATAATTAATGAAACACTGCGTTTATATCCCCCAATTCATGCTGGTTTGCGGATTGCGGCGACAGATATTGAACTGGGTGAATATTGCATTCCAGAGGGCACACGGGTAATGTATTCCATCTATTTAACCCATCGTGATCCACGATATTGGCCCGACCCCAGCGCATTTAGACCAGAGAGGTTTGCATCCACTACTCGCACACCCTATGCTTTTTTGCCATTTGGTGGGGGGCCACGTAATTGTATAGGGATGGCGTTTGCTCAGGTAGAGGCCAAAGTTGTACTTGCACGCATTCTCCAGAAATTTGATTTGAATTTCACGGGCAAGCCTGTACGTCCCTATATGGGTGCAACCCTTGAACCACGCCCTGCTGTGTGGCTAATGCTTAAAAAACGGAATTAGGTCTTATAATGCCGGCCTTTCCATTGCACACCTTTTCCGCGACGGAGTAAGGCATTTAACCCTAAGGCCATCACACTCCAAGCAGCTAAAGGGGTGGTAATCACCTCTAAGAGCGACCTTCTAAAATAGAGGTTTAGGCGTCCTCGCAAAAAAGCCAACCATCCAATTTCTAGAAAGGGCAGGCGCTTCTGAGGTGTGCCCAACAAATAAAAGAACGGCAACACAAAAATACAAGCGTAACTCCACGCGAAGAGCGGGCCGAACCACATAGAGGGTTTTTTAGCTGCCGAAGTTTCAAGACCCAACATAAGATTTTTAGAAAACCCATCCCATACCTCACGAGCATTATGGTACATCCGGCAGCTTAACATAGATATACCATCCACCATCGCTGTTTTATATCCTCCTAAACGAATTTGTTTAGCCAATGCAAAATCATCTACGAGTTCATTAAAAATCGCTTGGTGGCCTCCTACTGCATGATAGGCTTCGGCATTAACCAACAAATATTGCCCATTGGCAAGTGTCGTACTTGAACCATTTTGTCGAAGCGCATTTAGGTCAACAGCAATGAGGGGCAAGAAATCGAGGATAAATGAAACGACTACCTGTTCCCCCCAACTCTCCGTGATCTGTTTAGGAAAAACGCTCAACAGCGCCACACCCAACTTTTCGGCCTGTGCAAGGCCCTGTACAAGGCTGGTTGAACTATGGACGGTATCTGCATCGGTAAACAACAACCATTCACCTGTAGCCCGTTCTGCCAAACGGTGGCAAGCATAACTTTTGCCATTCCATCCTTTGGGGGGATCTTCTGTTCCATGCAGCACTCTGACATTCGGGTATTGAGTCGCCAGAGTGTCCAACAAAATCCCTGTTTCATCGGATGATAGATCGTTCAGCACGATAATTTCAAAATTCGGATAGTCTTGGTTTACTAGGGATTCAATACAGGCCACAATGTTACGGGCTTCGTTTCGCGCTGGAACCAAAATGCTTACCCTCGGTAGCGGGCTGCTAGGATCGGCTGCCAAGCGTCGAGCCTGTTGTAAATAGGCAAGATTGCGCCACAGCCTATAACTCATGACAGAAAGTAACGATAAGGCAGTGGTATGGGCACCAAGAATTGTATATTTTTTTGTCATGCTTTATGTTCTACAGGTTGATCGAACGAAGATTTTGACTGCGGCGAAAAGAGAAACACACTGATTTTGGCAATGAGAATCAACAGTTGCATCAGCGCGAGTATCAACATCCAAAAAGGGCTTCCCCGCAAAATGAGGTAGGCGAACAAAGCCATAGGCATGGCAAAAGTCCGCAGTATATCATTTTTGATGGTAAGAGAAGCAGCAATGGCCGCACCGCCCATCACGAGGGGAATTTCGTATAGAGTTAGCCCTGACCAAACCCCAAAAAAACTGGTGAGTGCCCGTCCTCCGCGAAATCCTAGAAAAATCGAAAATGCGTGACCGAGGCTAGGCATGAGGGCAATCCAAAGCAGTTGCTCTCCCGGAAAATCGAATACCCACCGTGCAACTGAAACCGGGATAAACGCTTTGAAAAAGTCAAGAAGCAAGACACTAATTCCAAGCCGCCACCCTCCTACACGAAAAGCGTTTGCAGCACCGGGGTTTCCATCTGCTACGGTACGAACATCAGTTTGAAAGAAAAACACCCCCAACCAGACCGACCATGGGAATGCCCCAGATAGATAGGCGAGAATCAAAAGCATAATAAACATTTACTGGCCCTCTAACGGATTAATGGTTTGAACTCATGCAGCAATTGGTCAAGTCTTTCAACCCCGTCTTGGAGGCTTCTGCCCAAAAAAATGCCGGGCACTTGGGATACCAATTCTGGTTTTTCCAAAAATATGCGCCCTCCATAAGCTACAAGTGGATAATTCGTTTCTGCCGCTTTGGGTAACCAATAGGGCCAGTCCTTTAAAGCATGGGCTGTTTCTTCACTCATCGCTACAAAGACGAGTGCCATCGCTTTTACATCTTCTACAAATGACCCTAAATCAGCGAGTGGCATCGTTTGTCCTAAATAGAGGACAGGCCATCGCAGTCGTCGTAATAAAACGGTCAACATCAAAAGACTGCCTTCGTGGAGTTCACCGGGGGCACAGACCAGTACCACTGGATTGACTTGGTAAGCAGGTGGCCCAATTCTCATCCATAATATGAGGTGTTGACGAAGAAAATGCGTTGCAAAATGCTCGGTGGCTATATCAATTTTCCCCTCGCTCCATGCCTCACCTATCTCATAAAAAGTTGGGCCAACAACGTCTAGAATGAGGTTTTCGATAGAAAGAAGAAGGAGCGCTTCCTCAAGTAGTTGGTTTGCCCCATTTATATCATGACGACACAGTAACTCGAATAGCCTATGACGAAATGAGTTGGGTATCTCCTCTCGACTGGCTGGTGATGTGCGAGTAGGTACGACTGGTTCATGGTGGGGTTGTTGCAGCGCTCGTATCGCTTGGCTAATTTGCATCCCTTCATTCATCCGCTGCTTAACCCATTCAAGCCGCGTGATCTCTTGATGAGAGAAGAGACGATGCCCACCAGATGTCCGCGTAGATTTTGGAAAATCGTAGCGGCGCTCCCATACACGCAACGTGGTTTCTGGGATTTGAGTCATGCGTGAAACCGCACCAATGTTAAAGAGAGGTTCTTCATCGGATGTGAACTCATGGGGTTGTGACATTTTTAGTCCTCGGTTTTTAGCTCAGTATATAAGAAAACACTCATTTTGTCCAATTTTTCTCTACACAAGTTTGACAAATATTACGCATTATTTTATGATTTGTCTAAGTTTATTCTACATGGGAGGACGGCAATGGGTATCAAACTGGCGACATGGGAGTCTCGGTTATTAAGCTTAGCCCATGAGGCGTTTACTAGCCCCACAGTTGATGGACACATTCAAATTGAAACGGATGCGCTGAGTACCGCATATTCGTATTGCGCCCGCATTACCCAAGCCAATAGCAACACCTTCTATTTAGCTTCTCGGCTTTTGCCAAAACCCAAGCGCCTTGCTGTCCAAGCCTTGTACGCTTTCTGTCGCTGTACGGATGATCTAGTGGATGAAACACAAGGTTTGGCCCATGCAGATAGGCTATTTTCGAGCTGGCGTACCCGTTTGAATAATCCATATCTTGCTGCCCATGATCCTGTTCCCCTTGCATGGATGGATACCCAAACCCGGTATCAGATTCCGAAAGGCTATGCCGATCAATTAATCGCCGGAGTTGCGCGTGATTTGACCCAAAAACGCTACGAGTCATTTGCGGAGTTGAGCGAATATTGTTACGGGGTGGCGTCTACTGTTGGGCTTATGTCTATGCACATCATTGGCTTTGAAAATCAAGCAGCGCTACCGTATGCGGTTAAGCTTGGTATCGCGTTGCAGTTGACCAATATTGTGCGGGATGTAGGAGAAGACTGGCAAGCAGGCCGTTTGTATCTTCCACTCGATGAACTACATATGTTTGGGTTAGATGAATCTGATATTGCCGATGGACAAGTAGACAACCGTTGGCGGGATTTTATGAAATTTCAGATTAACCGGATTCATAATCTCTATGAAGAGGCAAAACCGGGCATTCGACTTCTCAATGCAGATGGTCGGTTCGCAATTGCTGCTGCTGCAAGTTTGTATCGCGCCATTCTGGATGATATTGAAGCACACGACTACGACGTATTTCATCGTAGGGCACATATCGGTTTATGGGGAAAGGCCAGCCGCCTACCGGGTATATGGTGGAATAGCCGAGGCAATAATCTGAATTACCCAACCTATCCAAATTTTAGGCACATTTAACCAGAACAGAACCATCTCAGAGGAAATTCATGTCTAGGATTATTGTCATTGGGAGTGGGTTTGGCGGATTAGGGGCGGCGATTCGCTTGGCCGCGAGAGGTCATGAAGTTGAGATATTTGAAAAGCGTGACAAGCTCGGTGGTCGAGCCTATGTCTACGAAATCAACGGTTTCAAATTTGACGGTGGCCCTACCGTTATTACTGCCCCTTTCATGTTCGACGATCTTTGGGCTGCGGCAGGCAAGCGTCGTGAAGATTATTTTGATTTAGTCCCTTGCAATCCGTATTATCGCATTTTTGACCATACAGGACGATGTTTTAATTACAACGGGGATGAAGCCTACACCCTTAATCAAATTGAATCGTGGAACCCAGACGATAAAGCTGGCTACCAAAAATTTATGGGGACTACCAAGGCCATCTTCCAAAAGGGATTTGTCGAGCTTGCGGATAAGCCCTTTCTGCATTTCACAGATATGTTGAAAGTAGCGCCAGACCTTATCAAAATGCAATCCTATCGTAGTGTATATGGCTACGTATCCCAGTTTATTCAAAATGATTTTTTACGTAGGTGTTTTACTTTCCACCCGCTTTTGATCGGGGGCAATCCGTTCGACTCTCCTTCTATTTATGCCATGATTCACTATCTTGAACGTGAATGGGGCATTCATTATGCACTAGGTGGTACGGGCGCGATTGTTGAAGCGATGGGAAAGCTTTTTGGCGAACTAGGCGGCAGAGTACACCTGAACGCTGATGTTGCTGAAATTCTTGTGGATGAAAAGCAGGGGAATCGTGTAGAGGGTATCCGTCTGGCAGATGGGGCTGTCTACACAGCAGATCATATTGTTTCCAATGCAGATGTTGCATTTACCTATCGCCATTTGATCTCAAGCAAACACCGACGCATCTACACTGACCGCAAGCTTGATCGAATGAAATATAGCATGTCGCTTTTTGTTATTTACTTTGGCACCCAGCGACAGTACCGAGATCAGGGCCTAGCACACCATAATATTATCCTCAGCGAGCGTTACAAGGCGTTGTTAAGTGATATCTTTGATAAACAGCACCTACCAAACGATTTTTCACTTTATCTGCATATGCCGAGCTTGACCGATCCTTCAATTGCCCCAGCAGGGTGTGAGAGTTTTTACGTTTTGTCACCTGTTCCCCACCTTGGCGGCGATACCGACTGGACCCAAATGGCAAAACCCTATCGAGATGCAATCATGCATTTTTTGGAGGAAAATTACCTGCCGGATTTACAGGCGAATATCATCGCCGAGCATTACATTGACCCGCTACATTTTCAGAATGTACTCAATAGCCATAAGGGAGCAGCCTTCTCTCTACAACCTATTCTGACGCAATCCGCATGGTTCAGGCCGCACAATCGCTCGGAGGAGTTTGATAATCTTTATTTTGTTGGCGCAGGAACCCATCCGGGGGCAGGATTACCCGGCGTTTTGTCCTCTGCCATCATTGCCGAAAACCTCATTGGCGACCCTGTACCCTCCCCATCGTCGCGGTTATCCTCTGTGAGCGTGTAACCCATATGACCTATTTTGCTTTTCTCCTTTACTTTCTCGTGATACCTATTTTGATACTGAGCATACTCACCTACCACGATTGGCGCAGGGGATTAAGGCTTCCTTCTTCATTGAGTTTGATACCTGCTTGGTGGATAGTGGGGATTCTTATTGGAATTGCGTTGGTCTATACCACTCCTTGGGATAACTACTTGGTCGCTACGGGTGTGTGGTCATATGACCCTGCGCTTGTCACGGGCATTACGTTTGGCTGGGTTCCATTGGAGGAATATACATTTTTTATTCTTCAGCCCATTATGACGGGCCTTTGGTTGCTGTTTTTGGCCCGCCGTGTGCGCCCCAATGAGACTTTTATTCCCCAACTCAATATGCGCCTAGCATCAGTAGCAGTGATCGGCATGGCTTGGCTCACTTCAATCAGCCTTTTTCTTTCGGGCTGGAAACCGGTTACCTACCTGTCCTTAGAATTGATGTGGGGACTCCCGGCAATCATGGTGCAGCTTGTTTTTGGGGCAGATATTCTCTGGCACCATCGCCGTCTCGTCATACCATCAATTCTAAGTGCTACGCTTTATTTGTGTGTTGCAGATAGTCTTGCGATTCAAGATGGAACATGGACGATTAATCCTGATCTGAGCCTCCATATTTTGTTTGGGGGTATCTTGCCGATTGAGGAAGTTATCTTTTTTTTGCTCACCAACACATTGGTCGTATTTGGAATTGTTTTGGGATTGGCCCAAGAGAGTTCCTATCGTTTACCTTCATGGGTCATGAATCATCTCACCTATTCACGAAAATGAGGGGGAGTTTGCCTTGTACCTCTATGTGAAGATCCCCTTGTTTGGCTCCCTGTCACTTTTCGGGGTGAAGGTGGCGAAGGTGTTCTAGGCCTCCCGACAAAGTACGTGTAAAAATAGCCCAAGCTCCAAATCGAGTGGGAAAATAGAGAGCGAAGAACTACCGACAACACTCCTTATCGGTAGTTCAAGCGGGATTAAACTACCGATAACAAGGAATTTGTGGCATCTTTCAAGTGCGCTAGCGGGTGTTATGGAGTTTAGAGACAGAAAGCCATAGACTGGACAAAACGATGAGCCATCAGGATAGCAAGGGCTAAAAAATGTAGGCTATTCAAGGTATCGGGCAAGCGCTCATAGTCAAGCGCCGAAAGCGGGCCATCCAGCCAAAACTGCGTGCGACCACCCAACGACGCGGTAACAAGACAAACCCCTGCTTGGCTTCGGGCAACTTGACCACCTCCAAGCGGATACCGTGTTGTCGAGCGGCTTGAGCGGCGTCATCCCCCCAATAGCCCTGATCAACGAAGGCCAGTTCCACTGTTTCGCCTGTCACCTGTTGAACCGCTTGGGCCAACGGTGCGACCTGAGCACGGTCTTGGGCATTGGCGGGTGTTATGTGCAAGGCCAGCAACTGCCCCAAGGTGTCCACTGCTAGATGGGTCTTACTGCCTTTGCGCCGCTTAGCCTGCCCACTCCTCACTTTCAGGGCTGGATTGCTGGCTACGGCTGTCCAAGATAGTGGCACTGGGCGGTGCCCGCAAGTCGTGAACCATCGCCTCAAACACCCCCGCTTTCAGCCAATGGTGGGTCTGCTGAATGAATGCCACGTTCGGCACACACCAGACCTGTTGTGCCACTGCCTGAAAATGGGTCAAGGACATGGGTGACATCCGGCACTTGATCTAATAACTGCTCGACTACTTTGACGGAGTAGGCGGGTGTCAATCGTAACCAGCCGTGCCGTCCATTTTTGAGATTGTGTTTGAAGGTCAGTTCGGGTTCTCTATTCATCGGTGCTTAAAATCGGCTTCGAGTCCTAACGGACATTTGCCACATTTGCCAGTGCGTTATCGGTTTCTTGTTGGTTGTTGGGGTTGCCGAAGCGCATAGATACACCTCAATAGCCGAATTTAAAAGCGATCTTCTTCGGACGGCTCAACATCAGCAACTTTTTTCAGCGCAGCCTCGAATTTTTCCCGATTGCCCCGTGCGGCACGTTCATTCAGAGTCATTGATGAGGTAACGAGCATCAATTTTCGTGAACTCATCTTCCCCAAGCCAAAAACAAGCCTCATCATACGAATGAAATATCTCATTAACAAGTGATTTTTCCTGTGGGTCATAGATTTTGAATGTATCATCCGCAAAACCATAGAGAAGCAAAACGTAGTCATAGTAGACATACTCTATCCATGCCTCGACCCACTTGGCATCTGTGAAATCGAGCATTACAAGCTCTCCAAACGCTCGATTTCTAGGGGGAGGGTTTTGTCGTTCGGGAAAATATCGAGCGCCCGACGATAAAGTGATAAGGCCCGCCCAATGTCGCCGATTTCTTCGGCCTGCTGTGCCCCCGTAGTGATGATTTCCATCGCCCGCAACGGATTACCCGATTTCAATAGATGGTAGGCGATTTCGAGCAACAGGGCATCGGTCAATTCACCCCCCTGCTCCTGAAAATATTTCGCCGCCAGCCGATGCAGATTGAGACGCTGCTGACGGATCAGGCTTTCATAAACCGTGCTTTCGGCAAGGCCATGTTTAAAATGATACGTACCGTCGGGTTGGGGTTCAATCAACTGCTTCTCGGTTAAATCTTTGAGCAGGGCCTCCAATTTTTGCTCATTTTCGACTTGGGCCACCGCGCCAACCGCCTGTCGTGAGAAGCCCTCGCCCAAGACCGCCGCCGCCCGTAACAATTCCTTGCCTTCCTGCGAAAGACGGTCTACACGGCTGGTAATCAACCCGCGCACATCATCCGGCAGCATATCGAGATTGGCGTCCTTTTTCAGTTCATATTTTCCCGTGCGCCGCCAAATATGTTTGTTGTCACGCAGGACTTGCAGCAGGGATTCGATAAACAGGGGACGACCTTTGGTGCGTTCCCACAAAAATTCGTCCAGATGCACCCCAATCTCATCGGCCTCCAAAATCGCCTGCGCCATCTGAATGACCTCATCCCGGCTGAAATCCTTAATTTCGTTGGGCTGCAATCCCAAATCAATCACTTTCAGCGGTTCATAGGCCACCGAGATGACCAGACGTGCTTTTTTAATTTCGTCCAACACCCGCCGCAAAATGCTGATAGCTTCAGTGGTGGCGCTGTGCAGATCATCAATCACCAGCAGGGTCGGCGTTTCATTGGCGAAGGCTTGTAGGAAATGCACCACCGCATCGGCAATGTTGATTTTTTGCTCGGCGGCATCAAACAGCGAGGTCATGGTATCGCCGGATTGGACGGCCTGTGCCACTTTTTTCTGGGCTTGGTCACGCACATCGCCAAAAATGCCAGAACTGCGGGTACTGTCCAATTTACGCTCGGCTAACAGGGCAAAGATGTCTTTAATCTGCTTGCCGTCGGGCTTGGTCGCCTCGTTGACCGGGGCGGGCGACACCGGAATATCTTGCGTCGAGCGGCGGGCTTGATAATCGTCTAGGGCACGCAGCATGGTGTCATCGGGGTCAAATTTCAAAGTGTCGGTCAGGCCCTCTTGGTCAGGAGGCAGTTCAAATAAATCACATAGGGGAATGTACAAATCCATTAGATTCAATTCGGCAAGGCGGTTGCGTAAAAAGCGGTGCTGTTCACGGGCGCTTTTGAGTTGATCGAGACGGAGCAGTTGTGAAAGTAGGCGTCCCCATGTGGTATGTTGATTATCGCGGGTGCTACACGTTGACCATGCGCTAAAAAAGCCCTGTGTCGCCGCCTCTTGATAATAATGCTGCATGATGCGTGTCTTGCCGACGCCTGCCTCTCCTGACAGGGCAAATGCACGACGACGGCGTGGCCCTTTGGCGGTTTGTAGGGCATAACTCAGAGTCAGCATCAACACATCCCGCCCCACAAATTTGGTCGAGGAGGTCAGTGGTAAATCAGCGGAACGGGCGGTGACACCCTGTACCGAATAGGCCAGCACGGGTTCGGCCTTACCTTTTAATTTCAAGGGGGGCAGTTCGACGGTTTGGAAGTGCAAATTGACGCGCCGATGCACCCGTTTGCTGATGACCACTTGACCGGGTTCAGCCGCTTTCATTAGCCGCGCCGCCAAATTGACATCATCGCCCATGACGGTGTATTCGCGCCGTGCCCGCCACCCCGCCTCGCCTGCATAGACAAAGCCCTGCGCGATGCCCATTTTTTGGGTAATGAACGGCCAGCGGTGCAATTCTTTGGGCAATTCATCGAGCAGGCGTGTATTGAGGCGGTCTAGCTGCCAGTTCATTTCCATCGCTGTCGCCACTGCCCGCACAGGGTCATCAGGATGGGCCACCGGAGCGCCAAAGGTAATCAGCATTTTCGTGCCACGCCCAAAGGGGTCAGTTCGGGTGAGTGAGCCGCCATTGCTAGTGATGACGCGCTGCATGGTGCTGTAATAGCGATTCAAGACGGAGACCAGCAACCCTAGATTATCCGGCCCCCACTGCTCCAAGAGTTCGGCAAAGCCATTAAAATTGACAAACATGACCGTCGCGGGGCGGTTTTCGCTTTCCACATGGTCGCCGGTCACCGCCAGCTTATTGACGATTTCCGGCGCGACATATTTCGCCACCGTCGCCAGCTTTTGATATTCCTTTTGCAAATCGGCCAGCAGGTCTTTGTCTTCAAAACTGAGCAGGCCCGCCACCCCACCGCGCCGCCGCTTGGGAGCATTGATTTCATAATCGCTGAGGGCATCCCCGAAATTATCCACGACCTGATAAAAGCCCGCTTCTTTGGTCGGAGCCATTTCAAAATCGCTGTGATAATCCTCAAATAACGCCGCATCAATAATCACATCATCGCGGATACCCGCCTCCTCCGCCAACATCGCCATTCCGGGTAGGCCGCCTTGAATGATGTGGTCGCGCTGGATGTCATTGCCAACCAGTGCCTCAAACAGATGCCCCCGACTAATCCCCACCGACATGGTGAGTTCCATGCCGTGATCCTCACCAAACATCTCCGCCAAAACGGGATGCTGGATGGGTTGGAATTTTTGCATCATGGCCCGCTGCATCCGAAGTCCGGTGCGGATGGCCTTCGCCGCGACATCGCCCTCGCCTTTTTCTTCGGGGAAAAATACGAGCAGGGCATCCCCCGCGAATTTCAATAACTCCCCGTTGGATTTGGCGATGATTTCCAGCATCGTCGCAAAATAGTCGTTGATGACCTCCGTCAAAATTTCGACGGCCTCAACCCCTTTGGCGACCTGCAATTTTTCCGAGAGCGCCGTAAAGCCGGAAACGTCCGAAAACATAAATGTGCCGGGACGGGAATCGCCATAATCGCGGGTGAGCAAATCCTCATTGTCGGCGATGTAGAGGGGCAGGAACGAGGACACCGCTTTTTGCAGGCTGCTGAGTCGGCGGATGGCTTGCGACATGGCCTTGTCATCCTCCGGCAGCAACTCCATCAAATCGGCAGGGATATAGCGGGCAAGGCTGGTTTTGAATTGGGGGTCGAGGGTCATACGTAATTTACTCTTTATTCAAAGATGCGGCACATGGGTAAGTACCTGCCTCAATAAGCGTCTCACGTTCGATAACCCGTTGAGATTCATTTAGTCGCAGGGTCCACACGGTAACGCGCCCTTCTGGGGTTAACGGTTCAATTATTGGCCCGTTAAGACGAAAGTGTTCAGACCATTTTTGCTTGCGTGGATTGAACAAGGGAGTGATTAAGTCAGTTTCAGGGTCAATTGAAGTTAAGTCGCTCCCTTTAAAATTGTTGCACTGTGGGCAACTCAAGCACAGGTTTTCGAGTTTAGTTTCCCCACGATGTTTCTCAGCCACAATATGCTCGACATGAAAACTAAATAGCCGATCCGTCTGGCTGATGAGGCAATATTCACAACAGTTCCCCGCTCTCGCAACCACCTGCGGACGTAATGTGGCAACACTAGAGGTCATGCTTTACCTGCCGCTTTCAACCGAGCCTTTGCCTTAAGCATTGTGACGGTGTGGTCAACGTGGAGCAGTTCGTCCAATTCGGCCCGTTCCGTTGGCGTAATTACCCCGTTGCTATTTTGGTCAAGCAAATAGTGAACGCGCTTATTGACGGTTTCGGACGCCTTAAATTCGATGATTTCCGTTAGGCTTGGTGATGACATCAAAAACTCGTAGATTTCATCCACCACTAGGCTATTAGGTGCAATATCCATCGGGTAATTCCTCTCATCAGGTTCTTTAACATTCTAACAAAATCCCGCGCAGTTTTTGTCAGCAAATGTTGGCGTTGGAAAAGGCTGTCAACTTTTTACGGGCGTGAATTTTGAGCATGTTCATAAAATGATTCGACTGCCGAAATCGCTCCAATTCGGCTTGCTGCTGGATTGCAATACGGCCCTGAATATTCAAGTCAAGCAAATAGTGGAGACGCTCGGTTAATTCTTCGGGCGGCTGATAGTCCAAAATTTCTTCTAGCGTCGGTGAAGTGGTGAGGAAGTTATAGATTTCGCCTAGCAGTGCAATACTCGGTGCGGCATCCATTTGGAAAACTCCTAATCCTATATCACCTAATTATAGTCTAAGATACTCGGATTACTCGGCATATCAGCGGTTCAAGTATTTAAAGGGACTTCGCGCACCGCCCGTGTAATGTTCGACACTTCCGCCAACCAAATACTGCATATTGTGTGCAATACTACCCTCAAATTCCCACCGATTAGGATATTGCGGATCGGTAGATGGTATCCATTTATTAACGGTATAGACCTGTCGGATGATGCCACGATAGACCGCAAAAGCGTATTTTACCTTCACACGATCTGGCCCTATTCTCCAACTCCGACGGGTGACCTCGTAAAGTTCGGCTTCGCTCATGCCCCGATAATACAGTTGGTTGACGATAATAAGAATTGAGGGCTGGTCAATGGTCACTTGGGGAGCATCATACAGTGCCACGACTTCTTTGATGCTCATTTGACCGCGTTCCATCGCATGATGCCCACTGACGGCATTGGTTAAATCCGGCAGGCCGATGAAATCTATGAGCGAACTCTCGACCTCAAAGGCTTCTTTCTCGGTCAGGCCGTGCCGAAGAATCATACATTCGACCTCCTGACCCTTTGATCGGATGGCGCGTATTCGATCCAGTTTATCCGTACTCTTAGGATTCATGATGGCTTCAAATAGATGGTTAAAAACACGATTTCCAGTTCCCTTGCCCGCATAAAAAATCTGGCGAGTATCAGGGTCGCGCAAAAAATAGACATAATAGCCAAGCTGTTCAATCACCGCTTGGGAAAACTGGGGTATCTGGTTGTTCATTCACACAATCCTTATGGTTGCAACCCCAATGCCGTAATCACATCTTCGTTGTACTTCAATTCACCTGCCACCCGTTCAACAAATCCAAAACTGCTATCATATTCCCACATCACCCACGCGATGCCATGTTTTTCAAAGGTGGTGCGGACATCCGAAATCCATTGGACACGGCTGTTCTTGGGTGCAAGCGGGGCATACGCGCCAAATTCGGTGCAAATGAGTTGGACGCCGTGTTCCTCGGCCCATGTGACGGCCTGACTAATCAGCGCATCCAGTTTTTCGATATTCCAGCGTTCCTCCCCATAACCACGCAGGTAGGTTTGCCCTTCGGGGCTATAGCGGTCAAATAAGGGCGTCACCACTTTTTCGGGGTCGGAGGGATAAGGCACGCCGAACAGGGATTGAATCACGGGGTCGTCCACCCAACTCGCGCCTTGATGGGTGAAGATGAACGGCTCATAGAAATGGAAATTGTAGACGATATTGGGGTCATCAGTCGGCGTCACCAGCAACAAACCATCAATACTCGACCAGCGTGTGCCGCTTGCAATCAGGGTATGGTCGGGGGCGGCGGCGCGTACAGCGGCAAGGGTGCGCGGCAGAATATCCTCCACCCAGCGTGATTGATTGTTAAGAAACACGGGTTCGTTAAAAACCTCAAAAAATACGAGGTCGGGGTCATATTTTTTCAAATGGCTTGCGAAACCACCCCAGAACGCCAAAAAGTTCTCCACAAAGGCATCATCCGTTTCGAGATCGCCACTGTAGACCGTTGCCCCTTCGTCCACGTTGACCGTGTGTAAATCAATAATCACAGCGAGGTCAGCGGCGAGTATACGGTCAATCTGTGAATCCAGCAGAGCTAATCTATCGGCATTGGGTTCGGCGGGGGCAGCGGCATTATAAAATGGGGCCATCGCAACGGGTATACGCACATTCGTAAAGCCCATTTCGCGCAGGCGCGTGAATTCTTGGTCAGAAAAACGGCTCTGAATGGCTTCGGGATCATTCGGGCCAAGCCAGAACCAGAAGGGCAAATTGATGCCGCGTGCGAGGCGAGCCATGCGGTCATCGGAAACGGCTTGGGCGGGCGACGATGGCCTGTGAACCATCATCGCTGCCCCAACTGCCAGCACAAGGACGAGAGCCGATTGAATACGTTTGGGGATCATGCGGTTTGAATTTCTCCTATCGCTTCGACAGGGGTCGCCTCTACCATTTGGCGGTGCAGTAAGGTCAAACCCATGATTCCAATGGTAGTATAGGCAAAGCCCTGAATATTTAAGACTGGAACAATACCTAGACTATCGCTCATTATGCCCGCAAATGCCATGCCAAAGATTGTGAAAATGCCAAAGGTTGTGCCCATTGCGCCGAATACCCGCCCGCGCAGTTCATCCGGCACACGCAACTGCATGATGGTCTGAAGTCCAGTCATGGCTGCTGCCGCTGGAATCCCAACCAGCACAAATAAAATAATGGCGATGGCAAACCCTTCGACAAAGGTGGAGTAATTGAAAATCATGAGGTCAATCAGGCCAAAGGTCAGCGCCCCAAATCCGCACAGCAAACTCGGTTTAGCCTTGGTCGCTATCCACGCCACCACGACGCCGCTGCTGATACCCCCAATCGCTTGGGCCGACATCAACGCGCCGACCCCGGCCTCACCCCCTTTGAGCACATCTAAGACAAAGGGGGCGAACAATACACCTATCGTGCCCTCACCAATCGCCATCAGCACCGTGCTCAGAAATAACAGACGCACAACGGGTTCATGACGGACAAAACGAATACCGATCCGCCAATCCTGCCCCACTTTTTTAAGGGCATCCAGCGCGTGGGCCGCTTGCTCTTGAACATTGGGTTGGGAGGTCACGGAAATCAGGGCGACCAAACCTGCCGCTGTGAAATAGGTCAGGGCGTCTAAAATCACCGCTCCTTCCAGACCCATCACACCAACTATGATACCTCCCATGCCTGCCCCAACAAACCGCGCCAGATTGTTATTGAGGATATTGAGGGCGTTAGCCGACCCCAACTGCTTTTCCTCGACCAGAAGCGGCAACATGGCGTTCTCAGAAGGGCCAAAAAATTGACCAATGGCGGATTCGGTGAACGCGACCAGATAAATCAGCCACAGCCAAGTCGAGGATTGGACGGCAATCAGGGGCAACAGCGCTAACCCCATCAGGAGGTTGGTAATCACCATCAGGCGGCGGCGTTCCCAGCGATCTACAAACACCCCCGCCACTGACCCCAGCACAATGCTTGGAATGGCGTAGGCGATAAACAGGAGGCTGATGGCGGAGGCCGAACCCGTCATTTTATAGACCGTGACGGGCAACGCGATACGTAATATCCAGTCGCCCGAATAGGAGATTAGGCCAGCAAACCATAGGAGGGAAAAGTTGCGATTTCGGAAGGTTGTCCACATATAAAATCCCCTTTGATGGCATTCGATTTTGAATCAATACGCCTCAAAGGGGTACAAAGTTGTAGGGTTTTCCGAGAATTTTAAATTTAAACTAAAATTTCTAAATCTAGTCAATAAAATTATTGAGAAATGACCACCTGATGTTTATAAATTTTCAGGTGGTGTTGAGTCGCGTTTAGCTAGACGTTCTGCCAGCACCGACCACATATCTTTGCTACTAGAACCGCGTTTGGCTTTGAGATGCACCTTGTACAAAAAATTGGGGGACTCACCCATCATGAGCAGCCAATTGTTTTCGGTCAGTTCGGCCAGCGTCGTTTCGAGGTGCGATGGATTGTTGAGGCGCTTGCGCAGGTCTTCAAGGGAGATGCCTGCTGTGGCCGCCTCGTGGTCACGCATCATGAACAGCATGACTTCTTTTTGGGGGGCGGGCAACTCCACAATATCCAACGGAGTTAATCCAGTCGGGTCTTGGGTCAATTTATCCGTCACTTTGCGGAAGACGTCTTGTTGCGGGGTTTGATCCGACGGCTTGGACTTGAGGTGTTCCATCAAGCGATCATACCAATTCGACGATGATGACATAGTGATTTATTTATCGCCCCCTGCCCTGTTAATACATCTCTGGCATTTCAATCGGTTCGGGTTGTGGTCGGCAGATGCCACACCAAATGGCGTCGGCGACGACAATCGCTTTTGGCGTATTGGCTGCCCCAACATACACCGCCATGAAATAGGGATATTTGGAGGCGTGATCTTTGCAGACAAATCGTCCACAAAATCGGCACGAGGCCTCGGCTGGCTTGCCACACACCCAACATACACCTGCCATACCACACATTCCTTCCTAAGTTTTGGATTAATTTAGTCGTCCACATTACCTATTTAGGGTCGCCGCAATTGACGATGTTGTTGGCGAATTCTCAAGCGAGGCTTCCCATCGTTTTGGATTCAATCTAAATTCAGCACGGTGGCTTTAGCCCCGTGTCCCAAATCCAGTTCGCCAACAATATCATTGACCTAGTTGGCCTATTCTGGCATCTCCGGCACTTCATCATCATACAGCCACATTTGGAAAAAGTCGGTTAAATCTTCCGCACTGATTTCCTCCGCCACCGCAATAAAATCATCGGTGCTGGCGTTGGCATATTGAAAACGTTCGTAATAGGTGCGCAGGATTTCAAAAAACGCTTCGTCCCCCACCTCTAAACGCAAGGCATGGAGCGTCCACCCACCCCGCAAATAGACCGACCCATTAAACAAATCGCTCGAATCGGGGACACCGGGCGGGCCAAGCTCCTCCTCGACCATATAGTCGTAGAGTTCGTCCATATAATCGGTGAGGCCCGTCTCGCCATCAAGATATTCAGCCCACAGCGCCTCAGCATAGGTCGCAAAGCCTTCATTCAGCCAAATATCGGCCCACGTTGCCGGGGATACACTGTCGCCAAACCATTGATGGGACAGTTCATGCGCAATGGTGTATTCGTCTACCGCATCGGTGCCAAATATAGAGAGGGTCTGATTTTCCAGCGCCCCGCCAAACGGAATGGTGACGACCACCGCGCCATACACTTCAAAGGGATATGGGCCAAAGAGGTCAGAAAAAGCCGCAATCATCTCCCCGGTAGGGCTGAACGCATCGGTTAATTCCTCGGCTTGGTCGGTGGGGAAATAATTGCGAATGAGTAAACCATCCGGCCCGGTTTCATCTACCCGCACAAAATCGCCAACCGAAATACTCGCCAGATAACTCGCCATCGGGTCGTTCATTTCCGAGACAAAGGTGCGTGTGTCGCCATTATCTATTTCGTCAACGGGCAGGCCTGTCGCCGCGACCACATACGGCTCTGGGACGGTGATCTCAAATGTATAGGTCGCCTTGTCGCTGGGGTGGTTGTTGTTGGGGAACCACGACATCGCCCCGCCCGGTTCGCTCATGACAAAAATTGTGCCGCCAAAACGCAACCAGCCGATGGGAAAGCCGTCTATAGATGGATCAGGATAGGGGGTAGGGACGCCACTATAGGTGACGACGGCTACAAAAGTCGCACCTTCCTCAATGGGCACAGCCGGGGTGATGGTCAATTCAAAGTCGTCGCGGCTGTAATCAGCGGCAGCATCATCCACTGAAACATCGGCAATTTCCAATCCGTGAAAATCGAGATTGAAGCTGGTCAGAGTCTGCGTGGCTTGTGCTTCAATAGTGGTCGTGCCGCTGATGGCATTGCTGTCCACCTCAATATCTAAATCAATTGTATAGTGCAGTGTATCATAACCGCCGTTGCCCAATCCGTCATAGAAAGGGTCGCCGAGGCCGGGAGCGCCCTGCCCGCCATCTTGGGCTGTGACGATGGCGCCCCCACCGAGGATAAGAACCAACACAGGAATAAACCACCCTATACGTCGCATAAGCCTGTCCTAAATGAGCATAAATTTATGATTGACCTCAATAGCCAGAGCATCTTGGTTGAGGGCGGTTTTGATGGAGGCTACAAAATCTAAGACCGTATCTAGGTGTTTATCGAGTTCGGTCTGTGTGACATAAGTACGCACGGTGTAGATCGTTTCGCTGATGATGCCACTTTCACCCGTGCTGGTAAGCCGCTGACTTTCGTCTTTGATGGCAGGCGATTCTTTGAACAATGTCGCCAAAAAATTGAGCGTCTTTTGGACATAGGGACTGGTATCTATTGGGTTATCTTCAAGCTGCTTGGGAATATAGATCGTAATACGGCTGGAGCGACCCAAGCGATCTGCGAGGGCTTGCATGGCGCGGCTTAACTGCGGCGGCAAATTATCGTGGCGATGGTCGGTTAACCTCGGCAGATTTTCCAGATAGGGGATTTCCAGATCGGCCTGCCCATACAAAATCTGATCGGTGTGGGGCTTTTGGGGACGATTGACCACAATGTAAACCCGTGTACTTTCCGGCGACACGTTATTTTTCAGCCGATTGACCAACGTACTGACTTTTTTCCAAGCGTCGGGGGTGGGCGCGGTCAAAATCACAATTTGGTTGGCACGTTCCAGTAGATAGGTGATATTGTCGTCCATCTCACCGGAGAGGCCCAAAACCACATTGGGGTATTCACCGCGCAGTTCATCCAGAATCAGGGTGGCACGCACAGCGGGCGGGATGCCGGGGGTCGCCTCTAACACTTTGACCTGATAACCGCCGGGATGGGTATAGGTTTTTTCATCGGCGGGGAAGCCAAATTGACCTGCCAGCTTATCACTGGTGGGATATTCACTGTAGACGGCGGGCTGCCCACTCGTTTTGGCAAGGGTCATCGCCAGCAAACTGCCAATGGTGGTCACGCCAAAGCCGTCACCAATGCTCAAAATCAGGGCTAATCGAGATTCATCGGCGGTGCTGTCGGAACGATTGGCAAGATTGATAACCCGCTGGATCAACATTTGATTAAGCGCCAATGCTGCGGCGTGGTGTTTTCCAATCAGATCAAACACCTCTTCGCGTTTGAGCGCCAACACCTCCACTTCGCTGAGGGCGGTGGCGGTGACAGGCGACGATTGCACATGCCCCTCTTGCAGCGCATAAAACCCCAAAATCTCGCCCTGTTTGACATAGGACAGAATGTGTTTATTGGCGTCATGGGGATTAAAATGGGTCATGCCCACGATGCCACTTTTGACAAATCGTACTAAGGTATTCGGCTCGCCCTGCCACAAAATTACCTCATTGCGGCGATAGGTGCGTGATTCGATTTTATTTAAGACTTCTTTGAACACGTCGTCGGGCAAATCGTGGAACAGGGGAATCGCCTTTAGGAAGGCGGCATTATCCAAATCCACCTTTGACCAGATGGCATCTGGCAGATTTTGGGCGGCCCGACTGATTTTGCCGCTGAATGCCACCCGATAATGCAAATGGCCTTCCACAAGGGCCTCACGCAGATAACCCGCTGCTTTTAGGGCGCGGATGGTCTGGGCCGTCTCTTGTGGGGATAGGTTCAAGGCGGATTGAACCTGCGACAGCGTGGCTTGCTTTTGACGCGACAGCCAATTGACTAGATCGCGCTGGCTTTGGGGCAGCGCCAATAAATCAAGCGGGTTAAGCCCTTGAGGGACAGCGGGGATTAATGGCCCAACGCCTTCCGCACTGCCCTGCTGTTCGGTTGGGGTATCGTCCAGCGGCCCAGTCTTTGAACGCTGACGGGCCGACTGTAACAAGTCCTTGAGGGGATCATCATTACCGCTAGTCATGCGTCACTTCCCCTTTTTTTCAGTTTAACTGATGATGTTTTCAGTGATTTCGCGGATGACCTTTGACCAAGCGTGGTCGGGATACATGGCACTGAAGATATTGCTGCTGGCATTAAACGCCACATCCACTGAAAGCGGCAACACGCCCGCTACTTCGGCATTATATTGTTGGGAGATAGCTTCGCGCACTTGATTGACATCATAACGTTCGACTAGGGCCTTGTTGATGACCAATCGCAGCTTGGGCACTTCCAATTTCCGTGCAATGTCCACCGTGACGGCTGTCCCCTGAAAGTCTTGGTTATCGGGGCGCAGGATGATAATGAGGGCACTAGAAATGGCGATGGACAGCAGCGTTTCTTCATTCAGGCCGGGGTGGGTGTCAATAAAGAGGTAGTCGAGTTGCAAATCGTCAATGACGGTGTGGAAGCCTTCATTCAGCAGGCCCACGTCATAGCCCTCACGCAGTACACGGGCGATTTCGGCGGTGCGGATGCTGGATGGAATCAACCACAGTTTGGTCTTCTTCAAAAAGGCACGTTCGGGGTCATCCCCCGCGACCTCGTGAATTGGGTAGGCCGCTTCGTCAATGGTCGCCTTGCCCCAAAGATAGTCGTTCAGGGATTTTTGGATGCGGGTCTCATCAAAACCAAACAGCACATGGATACCGGGGGACATAATGTCGGTGTCTACGATGCCGACGCGATAGCCCTTGAGCGCGACCTGTGTGGCGACGTTCGCCGTCACATTGGATTTCCCAGTTCCCCCGCGAAACGAATGGATTGAGATAATTTCACCCATGAAAATGCTCTCCTACAGGTGGTCTTAAATAGCATACCGGAAAAATACAGGTTGTGGTCTCCGGCTGTTGGAAATTGGCCTGCACTGCCATTGCGGTGTTGCGAGGGGCGTCCCCACCTCATTCCATCAACGTCCAAGCATAGCCTTTGGTAGAGATTATAGCAGAGGTAGCCGAAAAGCACGCACTTTTTGATTTCCAACAGGCTCATTTGACATCTCACACCAAATTGAATACTATAAGTAGCATGAAAAGAAAGGGATATTGGATGGATTTAGCAGAAGTTGTTGAACTGCTTGGCGTACCCTATTATCAGCATTCTCAGTGCCTCATCTATCAGGGTGACTGCCTTGATTACATGCGGCGGATGCCCAACGAAATCATAGATTTGACCGTCACCAGTCCACCCTACAATATCGGCAAGGCTTACGAAGACACACGTCCCTTAGACGAATATCTAGCATGGTGTGAGGATTGGATTCAGGAAGTCCATCGTCTTTCGACTGCCAGTGGCTCATTCTGGTTGAATCTCGGCTACCTAGCGATTTCGGATCGCGCTAAAGCCATCCCTATCCCTTATTTGCTGTGGCAGCGGATTCCATTTTTTCTTATCCAAGAAATCGTGTGGCAATATGGGGCAGGTGTCGCGGGCCGGAAATTCTTTTCACCACGCAACGAAAAGTTCCTATGGTATGTCAAAAACCCAGAGCAATATACCTTCAATTTGGATGATGTACGCGATCCCGATGTGAAATACCCCCACCAGAAGAAAAATGGCAAAATCAAGGTCAATCCAATCGGCAAAAACCCCGGTGATGTCTGGCAGTTCAAAAAAGTCACCTCTGGGCAAAATCGGGCTTCAAAGGAGCGCACCCCTCATCCAGCCCAATTCCCTGAAGAAGTAATTGAACGGATAATCTTGGCCTCCTCGAATGAAGGAGACTTGATTTTTGACCCATTTATTGGCTCTGGTACAACAGCGGCAGTTGCCCTACGGCTTCAACGGCGGGTGATTGGCTTTGAAATTCAGCCGGATTACTGTGCGATCACCGCAGCACGCCTCAAAAATGTTATCCACCAAGCCCACGCGCCACATCAGCCGGTATTATTCGCTGAGGGGTAACTCAATCAGCTTGTATCGTTCAACCTCTGGGCTAAGGCGTGCTTGTTGGCCTGTCGCAGCCGACTGACCTACCCAATCACTGTGGTCTAGCCATCCAAAGCGTACTCTTGTCAGTTGGGGTCGGGTCAATTGGGGTGAGAATTTTTCAAAATTGACTGCCAGATAATAGCCGGACTTGCTTTTTTTGCTTGTAGAGGCCATTTGGGTATAGCTACGATTGCCATAAATATTCTTGGCACTGGATGAGGTTTTGATTTCGATTGAGAACACCTCATCAGGTATATACACCATGTCTTTTTCCCCGCTCTGCTGGTCGCGCCGCCATACATTAGGATAGCGGGATTGGAATTCTAATGCGATAAGCTCATGCAAAAAGAAGCCCATAATTTGCGGGGCAGGAAACAATTCTATTCCAATTCGGAATCCCCGACTGCCAATTTTGGATTGAAAAATATCCTCCCATGCTTGTCGGGTTACGTCGTAAAGCTCTTGAGTTTTCAAAGGATGCTGTTGAATCAGATCCAACGTCTTGTCGCGCCAAGCAGAGGGTGGCATGCCATCATAGGGCGAGATCATCTGGTATCTACTCTTTCAATGAGGTTGCTGACTGAGACATCAAGCGCGGTTGAAAGTTTTACAATATTGACAAGAGCTACGTTGCGTTCGCCGCGTTCAATGCCCCCTATGTAGGTACGATGCAGGCCACATTTTTCGGCTAATTCCTCTTGAGAGAAACCCCGCATCTTCCGCCAGTAGCGTACATTGTTGCCAAATTGCCGAAGGATAGGCTCTGTATTCATGGTCAAAATCTAAAAAAATGATGACTTTAAGTCTACATACTATAAGTATCATTTGGGTTATGTGCGCCCTACGCCGCCGCGTGGTATCTTGGAGGCAGATGCAATGGATATGGAGAGTTTTCGATGAGCGAACGACCACTGATACAACGACTTGGTATCAAAGCGGGTCACAAATGTTTGATTCTCAATGCCCCCGACGGCTATTTGAATACATTAGGTGAACTGCCACCCGATACCACCCTCACCACCGAACCCGATGGCAGCAGCTATGATCTGGTACAGGTGTTTGTATGGAATAAAGCCGACGTGGACACCCTTGCGCCGATTGCCATAGACACCCTCAAGCATGATGGCCTGCTTTGGATGACCTACCCCAAAAAATCGAGCAAAATCAAAACGGACATTACCCGCGATATTGGCTGGGAGGCGGTCAACGCGAAGGGGCTAGAGATTGTCGCCGCGATTTCGATTGATGACACTTGGTCAGGGTTACGTTTTCGACCCTCTGAAAAAGTCAAACGCCAGTCTAAAGATTAGATTACCTTAAACATCGGAGGCACATCATGTCGAATGAATCCCCCTATTCCATCCACCTCAATACCCTCTTTCCGCCATTGGAACTGATTGACGTGCAGGCGTTGGTTGAGGCCTGTACTGACCAGTGGTACAACCAAACATTGACCCAAGTGAACAACAGCGTGGTGCGACTTGGCATCATGCAAGGTGAATTTCATTGGCACAAACACGATGACGACGATGAATTTTTCTATGTGATCGAGGGGCAGTTTATTATTGACCTTGAAGGCCGCACGGTGGAACTAGGCCCACGTCAGGGATTCACTGTACCCAAAGGAGTGATGCACAAAACCCGCGCTCCCATTCGCAGCGTAATTTTGATGGTCGAAAACGCCGGAATCAAGCCGACAGGCGATTAAGGCCAATTAAAACAAAAACCCCTCTCAAAACCAAGAGGGGCTTATGTGAATGTCGCGGTGTTTTACTCTGCTACCTCAAACGCATCCACCGCTGTGATGCCGTCAATCGGCACAATTTGGAGGGTGTGGACTTCATCAGTCAGGTAATTGACAACGGTGCTGGCATGGCTTGCCGTCGAATTCGTGGCGATCACGGTACGTACCGCCACATCGTCAACCAACACGGTGAATGAGCCAAAGGCTGGCCCTTCAAGATAGGCAATTTCGACGGATGTGCCCTCAAATTGCAGGGTCAATGCACCGGACAGGTCGCTGCTAAAGACATAGTGTCCAGCGCTGGCGGTTGGTGCGGATTGGGTTGTCCAACTACCCTGCTTGATGACATCCGTGCTTTCGGCCTCGATATGACCCACTAAGCCGAGCGGTGTTTGGGTGGATGGGCTATCAGCGCCAGCCTCGCCACCACTGCTGCCGCCTGTGCCGCCTGTATACCCTCGCCAACTGACCGCGTTGGTCGGAGTGCCAATCGGGACACCCACCCGCTGCAAGAGATAGCGGCCAGTATTCCATTCAAGGTCGTTGCGACGATAGAACGCTCCATCTTGATAGAAGAGGCCAAAACTGTCGAGGCCATTGCCATCCCAGTCGCCGCTCAACACCACCCCATAATCTACCGACGAGGGAGCGCCGATATACTGGGCCAAACTAAAGGCTGATTCCAATGTCGTCGGTGGGACATTTGTCCATGCGATGAACGGCCCCCGCCGAACGGCAATCGAATCCACCCCATTGCCGTCAAAATCGCCCGAAGTGAATTGGAACACCCCGCTAAAACCTTGATTATCGGGCAGCAGCACACTGAGCCACTGGAACGTCTTGGGAGGGTTGCCGCCTACATTGTCGCAGGTGAAATACAGCGCAAACGCCATACCATAGGGTGGGAAGTTGGCATTGTCCACGACACCAAAACAGTCACGATTGATGCCAGCATTAAATCGCCCCACTACCGCAGGTTTATTAAACAGCCCAAACCAAATGGCATTCCAACTGGTCGTCGAGCCAACCACATTGGTGAAATAGAACACGCCATTCGGTGCATAAACCCCCGGGGATTTTTGCCCATTACCGTCCCAGTCGCCCATCACCCACTGTCCATTGACAACAGCAGCGGGCGGTGTCGGTGAAAAATTCAAATTGGCGGAGGGGGGCGGGCTATCTTGGAGCGTGTTGATGAGACTGGCGGCTTCCGTATTTGGATTAAATACGGCTAGGGTATCCATTGCCAGCGAGGGGGTATATTCAAACGCCCCCATATCCAGTGCCCCATCATTATTGCGCACCCGTGCCCCCAGTGTGGCGTGATATTCATTCGTCACGGGCAGGCTGGGGCTGAGGATTGGTGTGCCGTTGTTGATGGCGGGTGAAGTCGGCAGCAAATAGAAATTTTCGGCATTGGCGTTGACGAAACCCGTTTGGGTCGGATTAGTGAAGACCGTGACATTCGTATGGCCGACCACCGTTGACGCCGGGCCGGGCTGGTTGAGGTGAAAATCGGTGAGGGGGCTGCTGTTGCGATTGACAATATTGAGGCCGAGATTCAACTGTCCCCGATAACTCATATAGCTGATGTTATAGCCCGTACCGACCACATGCACGATATTGTTATAGGCGGTGGCGTACTGCTCATCCGTTTGCAGCCGGAGTACGGTTTTATGACCGGACGACACATGCAAAATGACGGTGTTGTTAAAGAAATACAGTGGCCCTTTGCGATAACAGTCGGTAGGGTCTTGCCCACTATCCCAACCGCAAGGCTGCGTGCCGGGGATGGGGGTATCGCCGCCGTTGTCGCCGCCAAAATGTACCGTGCTGCGTCCATTGGCCGATGAGGTGGGGCGATTAATCAGCACGTTGCCATAGACCCATGCTTGATGATAATTCGGCTGCTGGCTGAGGACGGGGTGGCCGTATTCTGATTCAACCAAATCCACCACAATCGCGCCGCCGTCCACCCAGTTATAGCGAACAATCGTTCCCGATGAGCGGTCTTTGATATTCGCCCCCATCGAGTCGGGTCGCAACGCCGAAAAGTAGTTGTATTGATAGACCATGCCGATGGATTCGGTATAGGTGTTGTGTTCGCGGTCACGCCCCACTACCCCATTGCCATAAACATAGCTGTATTCGAGAGTCAGGTCGCGGGTGATGTTGCCAGCGTCGTCGGTAGCGGCAAATAGGCCATTACCCGACCCACTGATGATACACCCCGTAATGCGGATGTGTTCGCCGCGCTGCACATAAACCGCCGCCGCATTGGTGGCATAACTTCGCACCGTGCCATTTTTGGCGGTGAAGGTGTAATCCTGATAGGCATTGCGGAAGTGCAACCCTTCCACGTAAATGTAGGCGGGCAGCAGGCCATCGTCTGCCCCGATGATCGTGAACAGTCCGCGCTGTTGGCTGCCGTCATAATGCGTTTCCATGTTGGCGCTAGTGGTAGCGTTCTGCCCATCAATAATCGGCAGTTCGCCATTTGGCCCCGGCACACCCACAATACACACGGGCTGGTTGGCTGTCGCAATCGTATTCACAAACACTTTTTCATAGTAGGGGGTGGCGCGGTAATGGATGCGCACAATCGAA
Organism: Chloroflexota bacterium; assembly: GCA_024434115.1. Lineage (GTDB taxonomy): Bacteria > Chloroflexota > Anaerolineae > Aggregatilineales > J027 > CFX10. The sequence continues at coordinate 313,569 of QMIT01000005.1, read as the reverse complement.
CTGGGTTGCAGGCTGCTAAATGGTACAGCCCCTATCGAGGCATACGGCTGACCCGTCCCAACGTTATAGACATGGGCAAAACTTCCGCCGCAGTTGCTCGGATAAACGGGTGGGTTTGGCGGCGCTTTGGGGGCCGAGATCGGCGGCGCTGCCAGTGCGGTACGTGTGGAGTGCGAAAACGTGGGGGCGATAAAACCTGCGATAAGACTAAGAACGAGCAGTAGGGCAAATGCCTTACGGATATGAAAAAAAGCCATTGGAGTTCCCTCCGAATTATTGAGTAAAACTTAAAATACAAGGTTTTTTGTAACCACCTCTTTCCCCTCCCTTTAGTTTAGCGACAGATTAGCGTTGGTGCTGACAGAATTTTCTAACAATGCAAGCATGTCGCTATCATGGCCTTTTGAGCGAAATTTGCGTCATTTCTTAGAGGTGGTCGTAGACAGAATTTACACAATTTGGTTAGGTTTATTTTGTGAAGATCCACCCGACAATTCCCTATTAAAATCTGCCCCTTTTTACGCTACACTCGCCTGCGACATATTTACAACCCACGCATAGGGAAACGCTATTGGCTAAGAAAATTCTCGTGACCGGCTCCAGCGGTCTCATCGGTTCAGAAGTCGTCACCCATTTTGATGCCCTCGGCTGGACCATACATGGTATAGACAACAACATGCGGGCTGATTTTTTTGGGCCAGCGGGTGATACCCGTTGGAATCAGCGCCGCTTGGAAGCCACCTGTCGCCATTTTCAACATCACGAACTGGATATTCGCAATCGGCCTGCCATCGAACAGTGTATCCAAGATTTGCAGCCAGATTTAATCGTTCATGCCGCCGCCCAACCCAGCCACGATCTGGCCGCCACCCGCCCCTTTGATGATTTTGATGTGAACGCGGTGGGCACACTCAATTTGTTGGAAGCCACCCATCGTCATGCGCCCGACGCCGTATTTGTACATATGTCCACCAACAAGGTCTATGGCGACGCACCCAATGAACTGGCCCTGAACGAATTGGCGACCCGTTGGGATTACGCCGACCCCGCCGATTACAATGGGGTGCGCGAGGATATGCGGATTGACCAGTCCAAGCATTCCATTTTTGGCGTGTCGAAGGTGTCCGCCGATGTGATGGTGCAGGAATATGGGCGCTACTTTGGCCTAAAAACGTGCTGTTTGCGTGGGGGGTGTTTGACCGGGCCGAATCATTCCGGTGTGGAGTTACATGGCTTTTTGAGTTATCTCATCAAGGTCAATGTGGCGGGTGGTCACTATAATATTTTTGGTTATAAGGGCAAGCAGGTACGCGACAACATCCATGCCCACGATGTCGCCACGTTTATTGAGGCGTTTTATGCCACTCCCCGCCCCGGCGAAGTGTATAATTTGGGAGGCGGACGAGGCAACTCGGTCTCGATTTTGGAAGCATTTGATCTCGCCGCGCAACTCAGCGGGCAGGCAATGCGTTATGAGTATGTAGATAAAAACCGCGAAGGCGATCATATTTGTTACATCTCCGATTTGGGCAAAATGAAAGCCCATTACCCAAATTGGGACATCACCAAAACCCTGCCGATGATTTTTGAGGAAATCTATCGCGGGTGGGTGGAGCGCCTGCGCCAAACTTCGTAGTGATGATGAGGTAGCCCATTGGAACACCGCCGCTATCCTACCTTTTTTCTATCCTGTAGTTTAGGCATCTTGGTCGGGTTGATGCTGATTGGGGTCGGCATCATCGGCTATTTGCTGTTTGCGATGGATGGTGATGACGATCCCAGTCGTGAATCGTTGATTACACCCGCCACCCCGTCGCGGATGCCATTGGGTGTGCCATCGCTGCCCCCGACGGGCACGTTTACCCCCACCCCGACTCCAACCCTGACCCCCACACCCATCCCACCGCAAGCGATTTTTGGCCCAATTCAGCGGCAGGCATGGCTAGAAACCGCCCGTGAACAAGTGGTGTTCCCCGAACTGTTTGCCGATGGGGATCGTGGTGTTGTGCCGGGAGGCATCTCGTTGAAGTACAAAGCCTATTTTGATGTGACGGCGGGCGTAGATTTGACGTTGGTCACGCTGGACGACATCCAGATTGAGGGTTCAACCGTTACGATCACGATTCCACAGGCCCAAGTTCGGGAATGCATCATCAATCTGGAAAAATCCGAGTTTTATGATCGGAATTGTTCACGCGGGCCGGGGTTGGGCGATTGGCCGGGGTGTCGCGGATTGGAGGAGGAACTCGTGCGCAAGGCCCAAGACCGCATCGTGTCCTATGATTACGCCAACCTCGTCAACAAAGCCTATAGTCAAGCGGCGACGGTCATCGAATCCCTCATTTATAACGTCAGTGGTGTTGATACCGTCAATATTCGACTAAGTGAAGAAGAACTCCCCCTCTATTCCGTCGGCGGGACATGCAGCATCTTGGCAGAATAATCTCGACATATATGTTATTTCCTCTTTTAGGGAATTAATGGATTTTCATTTTAAAATAGAATATAATATTTCCTTTTGTTCTAATTTCTAAGATAACGTACTTGGGATTTTTTATGAGCACAGAAAACATTACCTTAGCATCCGAGCTTTCATCTGAGGAAAAGGCGGCATTTCGCTCATTTTTGCAGAGGGCGGAAGTTCGCTTATCAACGATGCATCGAATCGCCGGGGTATTTCTCAATGGGGCTGGTTTGCTATTTCTATTTCCTGTATTTTTGCGTGATGCTTTTATTCTCATTCTCAATCTTATCATAGAAGAGACTTCAGATACCGAGCAACTATTAATGTTAATTATGTTGTTCATCACTTTGGGAGTACCCCTTTGGGCTTTTTATCTCCTTATTAAGGATATTATGAATTTTTATTTCACCGCTTATCATGCTGGAGTACGTGAATCATTTTTTCATCCTCGATTCATTTTATCAGGAATCACATTTTCTCGTGACGAATCTGAGGAAGCAAAAAGAGAAGTTATAGCTGCTCAACAAGGTACCGATATGCTTCGATTCATCGTCCCGCGTGACGACAAAGATAGAAGTTACTATAGAGCGATCTTTAATGAAACCAACGGGCGTATAATTCCAAAGCCAAAAAGAGAATTTCTCCCGGATGATGATGATGAAAAGCGTGAAGAAATCGAATATGCCTATACCGCTTTTGGGTTGACCGCCACGACAGATCGGTTGCTAGTGGAAGAAGTGGCAAAAATGGAACTTTCCCTTGTCCGCCATGCACTAAATCTGAGACATTTAGTATTAAGATACACAAAAGCGTTATTAATATTCTTGTTAACAACTTTAATATTACTTATAATTGCAGCCCCTTTAACGAAGAATCATGATACTTCGATTTATGGAATGAATACTAATCAATCGTTAGCTACAATGTTTCTCACATGGGCATTCTTAACACCACTTGTTGTAACCCGGCCTATCACGTGGATTTATAGGTCGGCTGAAAAGAGTCTTCGGAAAATTCGAGGTGATCGCCAATTGGTGTTTTTCGAGAGGGTCGTGATTGCTCTGGCGATTGTGGTTTTTTGGATAGCGGCGTGGCTAGTTGATGGATATGACAAGATTGATCCTCAAGAAACGTTCTCAATTAACTTTGTCGTATGTTTTACATTTACGGCCTTCTGGCTGGCCCGTACGTTCCGTCCTGATTTTAATAGACCTTCACGCCGAAATTCGAACAACGACCATGATAAAAAAGCTGAGACCAAAAACCTAAGCAAAACACTCGATGCCGTAGAACCAATCGCACGTTGTCCCGATCACGGCTATGACTTGCCAAGGGTTTACCATGCAATTCATGAACACTTCAGCGATTCGGAATTCGACACGCTCTGTAGCGATTTGGATGTCCCATACGAGGATTTTGGTGTCTTTGGCAAATCGGCTAGGGCAAGGGAGCTTGTTTTCTATATGGAACGGCGCTGTATGATACCGGACCTAATAGCCAAACTCAAAGTCGAACGCCCTCGCGTCAACTGGGATTCCCTAGTGAGCCATAGATCTTAGCAGAATTGAGTATTGAGGGCGACGAGGCTATGACAACAGATATTGTTATCATTACTGCACTTCAACTTGAACTCCAAGCGGTTCTCAATTGTTATGGCCCTTGGTCACAACAATTTTCCAGCGACTCTGGTCAAGTGTATTATCAATGCAGCGCGGTGAACAACCTTCAAATAGTGGCAACCTGTGCCCTTGGAATGGGGCAAATTAATGGCGCGTTGCTTGCAAAAACTGTCATCGCTGATTGGCATCCCAAGGGAATTATCCTTGTGGGAATAACAGGCGGGTTAAGCAAAACACTAAGTTTAGGCGATATAGTGATTTCCGAGCAGATTGTGGATTATGAGCTGGGAAAGGTAACATCTGAAGGTCTTTATCACCGCTGGTCAGTTTATCGTAGTGACGCTCAGTTGCTTAATCAGTTATCCAACTTTAGAGACACAAATTGGGTAAGGTTGATCCATATAAATCGACCTGACAGCAACACCATATCTCCTAAAGTTCATGTTGGGGTGGTGCTTTCTGGAAACAAGGTGATTGCGGACGAAAATGTAGCGTACACATTGCGATCCGTTTGGAACAGGGCATTGGCAGTCGAAATGGAATCAGCTGGTATTGCTGCTGCAATATACCAAACACCGCATTCTCCGTCTTTTATTATAATAAAGGGTATTTGTGATTATGCCGATTCGAGCAAAAACGACCTTTGGCAACCTTATGCAGCAGCAGTCGCAGCTGCCTACACAATTGGCTTTCTAATGTCGTTTAGCCACGAATCGACGGCTCTACCTGCTTTAGAAACAGAACATAGAAAACTGGAAGATATTATAGAATTTCGGATCCTTAGATTAGCCATAAGCGCAGGTTTTGATATTGAAGAATTGAAAGTCATGTGTGCGGACCTTGGAATTGACTGGGAAGAGGTTGCTGGAAAAGGCAAAACGATGTGGATTGTAGAACTTATTAAGTATGTCGAGCGTCGATCGCGCATCCAAGATTTGCTGAATATCATTAGGAGGGAAAGGCCCGGATTACTTGAGGCATATTTGTAACTTATTATTTTTTGGGATTTCCTTTTTCGCCACCAACACCCCCCATTCTAGCACCGTCTCCGCGACAGGGAGGCCATCAATCCGCACGTTGTCTAAAATCTCGCTTGCAGGAGTGGGGAATGCCCTACCTGCACAACGATTCGCAAATTCGACCAGCCAGCCAGCTTTTTTAAACAGGGCCAGTGCCGAGTCATAGATCATCAGGTCAGTCAGATTGAATTCCGCCAGTGCCGCCTGATTTTGGCTGTCTTGGGGTGGATAAGAATGGTGAACGGCGTATATAGTTTTGCTGACTATACGATACAATTCCACCAACAAATCATCAGGCGAGGCGATATTAGCAAGGCCGACGTTGCTGGTCAAAATCGGAACTGCGCCATCTTTAAACGGGGTATAGCGTGCATCAAACGCCAAAAAACTCATGTGATTGGCTAACCCGGCCTGCCCAAAACAGCGCTGATTGCGTCGCAGCACACGCGGACTGATGTCAGTCACAATCAAGGGGCGATCAAGGTTTTTCGCCATCTGTTCGACCAGATAACCACGCCCTGACGCCAAATCCACAATTGGCCCCGTGCCGTCCGCCAATTCACTTAGGATGTAATCAAATTGACATTGGCTGCACCGCACAAAATCCGGCGTATACATGCCGCGCATCGCCACCTGTTCAACCAATTTGGCGGTGGCAAAATGTCCGGCATCCTCATGCAGCATGGCGCGGAAAAACTGATCCGCCGGGTTGAGCGATTCCAGCGGCACATCGAGCAGACGGGTCATGACATCGGGGTGATTTTTCAGATAGCGCACAATACCGCTTTCGGCTTGTTCCCACGCATCCTCAACGGTGGAATCAGGCCGCACAAATAAGCCAATCCCCTCACGCACCGGATATGTGATCTGGCAATTTTCGCAGGTGGCATTGGCGGATTCGATGCGTTCCCCTTGCCTCGCCGTGATTTTCCACGCCAAATCGCCATGACAAATTGGGCAGGCCAGCAGGTCTATCACATAGGATTCCATATCGGCGTCCTTAAAAATCATGATAAAATTGATCTGGGTCATTTAAATAATATAACAATCTATCAACATTTTCAAATCCCCATCAATATTCTTAAAAACAAAAAGGGCCAACCCGACGGCTGACCCTTGTTTGTTATCTACAGTGGAGTCTATGAGGCGGCCAACGTGACACGCGCCAGAAGCCAGTCCGTCAAGGTCGGCAAAAAGTCTGCCGTAAATTCTTGTTCCAAAAACCCATATTCGGATACAGCACCGGTCTGGGCCGCTTGGAACAAATGGTTGGCGTCTGGTAAAGTCACAATCGTGAAATCGGCATGGCCCGCTGCTGTCAAGATTTCTTCAAGCGCAGTTGCATTTTGAGTGGCATCCACTTGGACATCTAAGCCGCCAAACAGCGCCAGCACGGGTACTTTCACCTGTGCCCAATCAGGGCCGGGATTACTTAGCATAAACGACAAAAACCATTTGCTCCGATATTGGCCCACAAATGCATCAGTGGATTCTTGGATATAGGATTCAACATCGCCCAACGCCTCCCGCTGATCTTCGGTCATGGCCTCAATTTGGGCGCGGGTCCCATCAGAAACCAATTGCGTAATTGTGCTTTCATATGCGCCACTCTCTAGCAGGTCAAAAAACTCGGTAACAAAAGCAAGCTGATTGGCGACCTGTTCTTCCGTCGCGCCCTCCGCCAAAAGGAGGCGCTCATTTTGCACCATAAGCAAATCTCGTCCATTTACAGCAGGGCCAGCCATCCCAATTACAAACGCGACGTGTGGATTGTGTGCCCCCAATGCCGCCGCGATAATCCCGCCCTGACTATGGCCGAGAATACCGATTTGATTAGGGTCAATTTCGGGTCGAGTGAGCAGATAATCAACCGCCGCGGTGGTGTCAGTGGCATAATCCGCAATCGTACCATCCACGTCACCAGTGGACTTACCTACACCGCGATCATCGTAACGCAGGACGGCAATGCCATTGCGCGTCAGGTGGTCGGCAATTAGAGCAAAGGGTTTGATGTCGGCGACAGGGGCAAGGCTTTCGTCACGGTCTTGTGGGCCACTGCCTGTCACCAATATCACAGCGGGATGTGGGCCAACATCATCTGGCAGGGTAAGTGTCCCGGCCAGCCTAATGTCCTCATTGGCGAACGTAACTTCTTCCACCACATAGGACACTGCTTCCACTGGTGGACTATAGGGCGATAGGGCATCAATGACTGGCAGGAAAACCGATTCGTGCAAGACCGGATATTCATCAGCGGAGGCTTGGAGTACCACAATATAGGTTTTGCCGTCCGCTTCTGCCAACCCCAAATCCACCTGAACGGTCACAACATCTACCTGATACAGTGACCACGTAAGGGTATCGGACTCAACCGTACCAACACTCTCCGGCGCTTCGGTCAGACCAAGTTGAGGCAGTAGAGCGTTCAGGGTCGTCTCTAGTGTCCCCGGTGTAGACTGCTCCGCAACTAGAGCCACATCAGTCATCGTCTGGGCACGGGCATAGACCCCCGGCGCGATTTCGTTCCAGCCTTCCGGCACAAGACCTTGAATACCAAAGGTTTCGTTGGTGAATGGGATCAAGGTCGGTTCATCACCCTGCCCTAACACCACCCGATGCGTTGGGGTAATTACCACAAGGCCCAACAATATCAAACTCATCCATTTTTTCATGGCAATTGATTTGTCCTTTTGGTTATAGGCTATTCAAGTGGGAATTGTACCGCCATAGCGTGCTTTGCTGATTCCCCAATTTTGGGGACTTGACACATGGCGTGAAATTCTATACCCTATATGCAATAGTATACGCAGTGTGCATTATTGCACACTAGGGATAAAAATAATCGCAATGACTACTCCTGCACTAGACCGCCACGAACAACGTAAACTGGAAACCCGCCAGCGCTTGTTGGATGCTGCCGAACAGGTTTTCAGCCGTATGGGCTACGAGGCCGCGTCGGTGCTCGACATCACAGAAGCCGCCAACGTTAGCAAGCGCACCTTCTATCTGCATTTTAACGATAAAGAGGACTTAATTGAGGCGCTTGCCATGCGAGGATTTGTCGAGGTACGCACACAGGTCGAGGATAAAGAAAACATCCTCCCACCGGATCACACCTTTCAAGAAGGGATGTATCGAGTCGCTCGATTAATCTTTGACTATGTACAAGATCACCCTCAATTGATGCAGATTGTGTTTGGACGTGGTGGCTCTTTCCGCCTTCAAGCGATGGCCCGTGAGTTTATCGCCCAAGCGTGGGAAGAGAACATCATGCGCGAATGTACTTGGAAAGATGATGCGCTTGTCCCCCCGATGATTGTCGCCAACGCAATGGCGGGTATCATGTTTCAACTCATGTGCTGGTGGTCACAGCATCCCAATGAATATACCCCAGATGAAATGGCCCAGATGTATGTCTCAATTCTGACACGCGGCATCGAAGTCAATTTCATTCATCACAGCAATATGCAAAGTCCATAGTCGGAGAACTGCCTATGTAACGCCCAGTACCCTATTTTGGGATTTGCGTCGGAGGGAAGTGCATCGCGCCAATCATGCCGGGATCGCCGCGTCACTACCCTTAATGCAAAAAGGGCTGCCATTTTTCGGGCAACCCTTTTAGTTGACAATCAACCGCCGTTCCTTTTGATCTGCCGGGATCACAACGGCTAGTCCTGTCTTTGACGTTCATTATAACATAAGGTGAGGAGCAGTTCCATGTTTAGCACTATTGGTCGGTTCGCTGACCGCTATCGTATCCCGCTGTTGTTTGGCTGGATTATCGTCGCCATTGCCATTACGGTCTTGGCCCCCAATCTCGAAGAAGTAACCAGCAACGATCAGTCGAATTTCTTGCCGGATGATGCGTCATCCACCGTTGGCAGTCAACTGGTCAACGAGCATTTCCCACAGCAGGCCAGTGACGGCAGCATCGTGGTTGTGTTTGAAGCCACCGATGGCTCAACCGTAACCAACGAAGTCAACACCGCCTTTATCGGTCAGGTCAGCAATTGGTTGGTCAGCGAAAACGCCCCTAAGCATATCGCCTCCGTCACCTCCCCCACCCTAAATCCCGAAGCGGCAGGCGGATTGATTTCTGCCGATCAGCAGGTAGCAATGGTCGTAGTGGCGGTCAACACCACCGATCTCGAACAGCGCCGCGAAGTCTTAAAAGCGCTGGGCGATGAATTAAAAGCCTCCCCCGCCTCCCTTAATACCTACCGCACTGGCGAGGTGGCTATCTTCTCGGAATATGATGAAGCCATTACCTCCAGTGTTGATCGCACCATCTTTGTCACCCTCGTGCTGGTGGTCGTGATTTTGCTGGTGATTTATCGCTCCCCCGTTTCCCCATTGATTCCGTTGGGGGTGGTGACAGTGGCCTTCCTCATTGCACGTGGGATTGTGGCGTGGTTGGCGGAAAGCACCCTGACGATTTCCGGTACAGCGACCATGCTGCTGATTGTGGTGATGTACGGCGCTGGGACAGATTACTGCTTGTTCCTGATTAGCCGCTTCCAAGAAGAAATGGCCGATGGATTAAAATCTCGTAAGGCCGTGCGCAACACTGTACACCGCGTCGGGGAGTCTATTTCCAGCAGTGCCGGAACGGTAGTGGTCGGTTTCATGGCGATGAGCTTCTCCGCGCTTGGATTGTTCAACACGACTGGCCCAACCCTTGCGATTGGTGTGATAGTAAGTCTGCTCGCTGGTCTGACCCTGACCCCCGCGCTACTCGGTCTCTTGGGCAAATGGGCCTTCTGGCCTGCCAAACCGCACCACCGCAACACGGGTGCAATTTATAAACGTACCAGCCAATGGGTGAGCGCCCGTCCACTGCAAACCATCCTCTTGATTGTGGTGGTAATGGCCCCAATGGCGGTCTATGGCCTCTTGCAGCAGCAAACCTATGACACGCTCTCCGACATGCCCCAAGATTCTGAATCGGTAGAAGGCTTCCGTGTCTTGGAAGATCATATCGGCGCGGGACAAATGCAGCCACTGACCGGGTTGGCGATTTTCGACGGCGGCGACCTCTTGACCAATGCAACCGTCCTCACCGCTGAAATCTCCCAATTGGACGGTGTAGCCTATGTGCGCAGCGCATCACAGCCCCTCGGCCCCGGCGTTGAGCTACCCACTGATGTCCAGCAGTATCTCAGCAGCACCTTTGTCAATCCTGCGACCAATGCAGCCCGTTTTGAAATCGTGCTAAAGGATGAACCGTACAGCAAACAGGCGATGGACACCACCGAAGACATCAAGGATGTGCTCAAAGACAATTCCCACAAATCCGGCTTGGATGGTTCGACGGCGGTCAACACCGACATCCGCGATTATCTGGCGGGCGATCAACGCTTGACGATTGCGCTGGTGTTGGGTGGTATTTTCATCATCCTCATGATTATGCTGCGCAGCATCGTCGCCCCCATGTACCTGATTGGCACCATCCTATTGAGCTACACCACCACACTCGGCATCACCCGTCTTGCCTCCAATATCATCTGGGGGTCGGATGAACTAACGTGGTGGGTGCCGTTCTTCATGTTTGTATTCTTGGTCGCCCTCGGCATTGACTACAGCATCTTCCTGTTTGGCCGAATGAAAGAAGAAGTCCGCCGCTATGGGTCGCCCGAAGGCATTCACCATTCTGTGCAGGCCACTGGCTCGATCATCACCTCGGCGGGCATTATCGTGGCGGGCACATTCGGCGCAATGATGGCGGGCAGCATTCTCGGTCTGGCGCAAATCGGGTTCGCGGTGAGCGTCGGCATTCTGATTGACACCTTTGTGGTGCGTACTATCCTCGACCCCGCGTTGGCCGCGTTCTTCCGTCAATGGACATGGTGGCCGGGTGGCATTGACCGCACCGAACCTGCGGAAGCCGCTCCCGAAACCAAACGTTCCACTGGTGCAATGCCAGAGGTCGGTGGGGCAGACTAATCCCCGGCATTCGCCTGACACGCTTTCAAACCTTTTTTATTCCTCTGGTCGCTCGTGGGTGGTCAGGGGAATTTTTTCGGATGGGGCAAAATAGCAAATACTTTCAGAATGCTGTGTTTGTTGCCCTAATTTAGTACGAAGAATTTATGAATTTTTGTGCCTGCTTGATTGTAATCGTGTTTAAATGGCCTTATCATAAAAAAGAGCAGTCCATCTTTTACGCTACTTTATGGTTGGGAGACCTGTATGAAACGATTATCACGTTTGTTTCTTACCTTGTGTTTGGCATTCGCGGCGGTATTCGCAATCGGGCTATCATCGCCCCATTCGGCTGAGGCAGCTTATGTATCGTATACTGGAAGCCTGACGTTTACCGAAGATGGGGACACCACCAACGCATGGGACGCCTATGCGCTGACGGTCAAAGCAGGCCAGAGTTTTGAAATTGGAATGATATGTTTGGAAGAGGAATTTGACCCGTATTTAGAGATTTATGATTCACTGGGCAACCTGCTCATCGTGAATGATGACGGTTATCCCACCAGCCCCGAAGATGTATGCGACTATAGCTCCCTGCTGTCGTTGACCGCCCTTGTGGATGGGAATTTTATTGTCCATGCCACCAGTTATTGGGCCTTCTACCCACCCTTGCCAAATGGTGGCTGGGGCACAGGCGGCTACAAGATCTATATTGACGGCGATTTTGTCGCATTCGGCCCAGTTGCCAATAATGTCCCGAATTATGGCGAGGTTAAGCTCGATACCGGTCAGCACCAACCCGCCTATGTGAACCCCGGCGGCGGTGAAATCATTCGTGGCAGCGACGGTGCGGATGTTTGGCTACCCGCCGATGCCGATGGCAGTGGGTATGACACCTATGTGGTCACAGATGCCGTCGAAGTGGATGGCGAAGTTTGGATTGCCGTGTGGCTAGGCGGGGAAAATTATGGATGGCTGCCACTATCGGGCGTCACACCCACACGACAATTAGCCATCAACTAAGCAGCAAACCGCATTGAATGAAAAAAACGAAGGCAGGGCAACCCCCTGTCTTTATTTTTTCGATTAGCCAAGTAGCCATGTCGTTATTGAATGACTGTCTCAGATTCTCAACGTCTCATTTTTGCGAATGGGTCTGTCAGCCTATACCCCCATCGCCACCTGACCCAGACAATTTTGGCCGCCGAACCCGCCCAAATTCATCCCCCCGACCCCTTGTGAACACCTAGACCCCGCCTTACGATAGCATATGATTTTGCGCATTGTAATCGTATTCAACATGGAGGAATTCACAATGACAGCAAAACGACTAAGTATTCTGCTGGTGGCTACACTTATTATGGTGGTAGCCGCATCGGTGGTGTTCACCCCCAAAGGCGCATCGGCGGCAACCGTTGGTTACAATGGTGATTTGCTTTGGGAAACGGGCAATACCAACAACGGTTATGACAGCTATGCTCTGGAAATGGATGCGGGCCAAAGTGTTACCCTGATGATGCTCTGCAAAGTGGCAGATTTCGACCCTCTGATTCAGGTCTATCAAAATGGCACGCTGGTCGCTTCCGACGATGACGGCCATCCAGCGGGTGCCGACAATCCGTGCAGCGCTTCGGCTCACCTCGTCTTTGCTGCCCCTGTCGCTGGCAGCTTTGTCGTCCGAGCAACAACGGCTGACTTTGTAAGCGGCACAGATTTGGGCTTTGGTACAGGGGCATATACCCTAGTCGCGGAGGGCGATTTCTTATCCTTTGGGCCGACTGCCGAAAACGTGCCCCATTTGGGCCTTGTGATGATTAACTGGGGTCAAAACCAACCCGCCTTTGTTGCCCCCGGCAGCAGCCAAGTTATTGCTGGCTCCAATGGCGCCGACGTGATTTTGCCAGCCGACGCCGACAGCAGTGGCTATGACACCTATATCGTGACAGGTGCGGCCAGTGTGGACGGCGAGATATGGGTTTCCATCTGGTTGGGTGGCGCGGCCTATGGTTGGGTTCCGTTGGAGGACGTAACGGCTGTGACTGTTTTAGATCTTCCGGACTTCCCCACCCCTGCATCAACCCACAAATCTGCTGCGACGCAGGCTCGTCCATCAGCCATCGCCTCGCCAAGCACCCCGACTTCCTCACCCACCCCTGCGGCAACCGCGACTCAGTAGCCGCTCATAGGGCAACTGGGTCGTTGGGGGACACCCACCATAGATTGACAACTGAATAGTCCAGCAAGACAGGGTAACGCCTGTCTTTTTTTGTCGCCTACAAAAATTTTATGTTTCGCCGATACACTTTTTATATCGCGCCAACAATCCTCTTATAGTCGCGGTGTAAAAATAGGGTCATGAAATCAAAGCAACTATTGGAGTGAACCAAAATGACCACGATTGTTCGTTGGAATCCTTTCCGTGAAATGGCCGCGATGCAAAGTGCGCTTGACCAAGCATGGCGGGCGTCATGGCCGACTCAAAACGCCGCATTCAACCTCGATGTGCAAGAAACGGACACCCACTACACCGTCGTGGCCGATCTACCCGGTCTGACCACTGACAACATCAATGTCCGCCTGCATGATGGCGTTTTGACCATCAGCGCCGAAGTTGTGCGCTCGGAAGTTGCGGAAGGCACGCGCGTGCATGTGCAAGAACGGTATTATGGCAACCTGAGCCGCAGTATCAACCTGCCCCAACCCGTCAACGCCGACGCGGTAGAAGCGACCTATGAAAACGGTGTGCTGACCCTCGAACTGCCCAAAGTACCCGAAGTGCAGCCGCGCCAGATCAACATCAAGACCAACAAGGTCATTCAGTCCAATAACTAATTTCCCTAAAATTTAGGGGAAATCAAAACCCCCTCCGCATGATGTGAAGGGGGTTTTTACGTTCTCTGTTATTTCAGAACAGAATTCGGCTGAAGGGTGGCTATATCACCCCCAACAATGGGTTTGTGCGGGTTAGACATCAATCGTAGGGGCGGGTCGCCGTACCCGCCCTTGTTGGGATGACACAGGGTCATCCCCTACGAAAATATCCTGCTCAAATCGTTAAACCGCATTACCCATTGTTCTAAAAACCTATGAATTACGCGGATCTGTATTACTCGTAGCGCAAGACCTTCAGTGGTTTTTCGCTGGATGCACCCCACACGGAAAGTAGCGCCGCAACAAGCGAAATCGCAACGCAGGCCAGCATCAAGGTTAGGGCCGTCACAATCGGGATGCTTGTGCCCAATTCACGCTCAAATACCGCGATCAGCAGCAGCAGCAGAATCAGCACACTCACGCCGACGCCAATCAGACCTGCCAGCAGGCCCATAATGCTGTTTTCCATCAGTAGCATCCCCAAGACACGCCGCCGCTGTAACCCGACGGCCTTCATAATGGCGATTTCGCGCCGCCGTTCCATTGTAGACAAAGCAATCGCGTTGGCAACGACGATGCCACCTGTGAACAGCGCGACACCTGCAAGGATGGTGGGCAGGGCCGTAAAGGTGTCCAAAATCCGATTGAGCAGATCGCTTAACAAGCGTGTCTCCAAGACAAAGGCCCCCGGAATATCCGACAAATCGCGGCGCAGTTGGTTCACTTTGTCATCCGGCATATCTACGACGATACGAATGCTGGCTGGTGTGATGGATTCCGGTAGGGAGGCACGCGGCACATAGATTTGAGAGCTATCTATGGCAAACCCTTCGCTCGATTCCGACAGCCCGACAATCGTAAAGGTGACTTCTTGGGGTTCGCCCCGACCCATCGGCGAAATAAACTCAAATGTGATCTTATCCCCAACATCAAAACCTGCCGCATCCACCGCGAGGGTCTGTTCCATGACCAACAAGGGCTGGTTCGAATCCTGCGCATTGAGTTGACGGCCTGCCTGAAAATCTACATCGGGCAGATTGGAGACCACATCACGGCCATCTACCATCTCAAAGAAGCCTTCGAGATCGTTATACAAATCGTTGCCTTCGGTCATGGGAGGCGCACCCGCATACACACGCGGTTTAAGCTGGGCAATGCTATTGTAGACCCGATCTTCGCTTACATCTTCATAGGAGACAAAGCGGGTTTCGTAGGTATTGACTTGAGTATAGCTGTCCAGATACTCGATTTCCGTCAGCCGCTGCTCAAGTTGCTTGTCCGTATCGCCCTGTACAGCGACAAACACAATCACATTGCCGCCCGTGAAGTCAATCAGGAAATCCTGAAAGTAGTCTTTGATGGTTTGCACCAACATGACCATCACGCTGAGGGTAAAGATGCCGATGACCAGCGCCAACAACGCGGAAGCACCCCGGCTCTTGGTCGCCAACATCGCCCGCAAGGCCACTTTCAAATCCACAATGCGGAAGGTCGGGAAGAAACGCCCCACGACCCAAATGAGTACCCACAGCACCATATACAGCACGCCAACCGCGATGGACGTGACCACAAGGACGACCAGCGCCTGCACAAAGTAGCCAAAGGCCGCCCCCGCCAAAGGCACCCCGAAGAAAACGACGGGCCAGCGCAAAATTCTCAGAATCTGGTTATGGCCGGTCCATGAGCGCCACAACCCGCCTATCAACATCGCTAGGCCGATGAGGAAACCGAGAATGCCACCTGTGATGGTGGAGAAAAGCCTTAAAATATCCACGTCCACCAGATCACCAATGAAGCCCTGCGCGACCAAGCTAAGGGCCATAATAACCACGAGAATCGCGGCAAAGGACAGCGCAATCCCGGTGCGTGGAATGATATTGTCGTTGGGCCGCAAAACACTGCTTGGACGAACCTGCCCCGCCGTCAATGTGGGCAAAAATCCGAAAATCGTGGTGATGACGACCCCAACCAACAACCCCGTCAATGCGGGAACAACCGCTGGCGTGAAAGCAAGATTGGCGTTAAAGAACGTTTCGCCAAATCGCTCAAAAAACAGCGCCACCAACCAGCCAAACGGAATACCCATCAAGCCACCCAAAAAGCCCATGATGGCCGATTCGACAAGGAACAAGGTCGTGACCTCGCCCGGTTGCAGACCCAGCGTTTTCAGCACGGCCACCTCGAGCGTGCGCCGCCGTACCACCACCAACATCGTGTTGATAATCCCAATGCCACCCAACAGCAGCGACACCAACCCAACCAAACTTACGGCCTGATTGACGAACTGGGCAAGGTCTTCATTATCTTCCCGCAGGTCATTGGTCGTGGTATTGCTGGAATAGGGGAAACGCCGATCCAACGCATCGCTGATCTGTTCTACGGCTTCGGTGTCCTCCAATCGGATGAAGACTGAGCCAATGTGCAAGTCCATATCTTCTAGCGCCGGATAATTTCCGTTTTCATCTTGGGGTTCAAACAAGGGCAAGGCATTGACATCCACAAACCAATAGCCAAACAATGACCCCAAGATATTCTCAAATCCTGCTTCTTCGCGGGTATCCATAATCCCCCGGATGGTGAAGCGTTGCGTTGACCCACCAATTTTGACCTGATTCCCAACCTCGGCTTCCAAGCTATCCGCTAGGTTACGGCTAATGACAATATCGGTTGGTTCTTGGATTAACTCCGAGATGGGACGGCCCTCTTCATCTTCCAGCGTCCCATAGAGGGGATATTTGTCTATCTCGACAAAATAGGGCTGGGTGATCGCCTCAAAGGTATCGCGTTCGGGCAATTCAACCGATCCCGGCCCATCGTTAACACCGATGATTGAATAGGTCACGTTGGCTTCAGCATCGCCAATGGCTTCTGGGAAACGCTCCTGCAAATAGTCGCGGATTTTGCCAACACCCTCTAGTGAAAAGCCATAATCCTCAGCTAACACGCCCTCGCGTTCACCGCGATCTTGGCCTCCGCTGGAATTGACACCTTCTTCATCCTCAGCAAAACTGTCATACGGCGAGAGGCGGATGTCCCCCCGGTTGCTTTCTTGCAAGTTGCCGGAGAGGGTGTTTTCGATAATGACGCCGAAGGTTTGCAGCCCAACAATTGAGCCGACCCCGACGGTGATACACAACAGCGCGAAAAAAGTGCGAAATTTATTGACGCGCAGGTCATTCACCGAATGTTTGATATAGAAGCGAAAACGTTCAACGAATTTGGACATCATCATGGCGTTCCCTCCTTATTGTTGTGGCGGGGTAGCAATTTCGCCCGTCTTACGTTTTTCTTTGAGGATCTGTACCGCCATCTTTTGGGCTGTGGAGCGTGGGTCTACATCGTCGGCGACATGTCCATCAATCAGCGTCACCAAGCGGTCAACCTGTGAGGCCACGCCCATGTCGTGGGTCACAATCAAGACCGTCGTCCCCGTCGCCCGCTGCACATCACGCAGGGTTCGCATGACCAAATCGCTCGATGCGCTATCCAAGTTACCCGTCGGTTCGTCGCACATCAGGAGGGGCGGATTATTCGCCAGTGCGCGTGCAATCGCCACCCGCTGCTGCTGTCCACCCGAAAGCTGACTGGGACGGTGATTCATCCGGTCTCCCAATCCAAAGAGGCCGAGCAGTTCTTTGGCCCGTTTGTTGGGGGAATATTTGGCTTTGCGGGCAAATTGAATGGGTAATGCGACATTTTCAAGTGCGGTCAGGGTCGGCACAAGGTTGAAAAATTGGAAAACGAAGCCGATTTTTTCATTACGTACCCGCGTCAATTCAACTTCATTCAGGTCGGTGATGTCTTCGCCATCAATATAAATCCGGCCTTGAGTGGGGGTATCGAGACCACCAATCAACCCCAACAGTGTAGATTTACCACTGCCGGATGGCCCAATGATGCCCAAAAATTCTCCCCGGCCAACGGTCAGGCTCACCCCGCGCAGGGCTTGTACCGTTACCTCCCCCATTTTGATTTCTTTGGTCAGGTTGTCTGTGCGCAAGACGATATTATTGGCATTCACTGCCGCGCCATTGTTGTTCGACATGTCGGTTCCTTCCTCCCAACGGAAATTGTCCTTTGGTCGTATCTCCTTACGTAACTGACCCGCCAAAGGTTTTGACAGCGACGCACTATTGTACCCTCAAAAATTCGACTTGAAGCATGTTCCTCCAAAAAGTGGGAGCACCACCCTTCATTTTTTACAAATATCACGTGTACTGTATCCGGCAAATGTCATCATGTTAGTATCCAAAATGGGGGACAGGCCAGTACCCCCAAAAATTAGTGATACCTCGCACTAACCTTTTGAATTAAAATAGGAGTATTAAATTACAAAATAGATGCTAGGGGCAAAATGATGATGGCGCGTGGTGGAAGCTGGTGGATTTACATCATGATCTTTTTTGTGGTGCAGGGGGTGTTGAGCACAGTCGGCTTCGCGGCATCATCACTTTTAGGCTTCCCCGCCGCATGGATCACTTTTCTGAATCTCCCTATCGCGGGGGCAGTAATTTATCTGTTTTATAAGGGCTATCCCATCAGTGCCTATGGACTGCTGGCCTGTGCCCTCGTTGCCTTAATTGCGGTGTTGGCCCTGTTGCGTGCCGTGACCATCGAAAAACCAACCGCTCCCTCCCCCGAAGTTGAACGCCTTGTCGAAGCCAACAACGAGAACGCCGACTTCACCGATGTGTTGTTGGGCAACGCCAGCTATGACGATTTTTTGAGTGCGTATGGCGATTATGATTATGTCTTGGAAACGGACAAAGATACCTTTTTGCTGGCGTACAGTGAATATGAAGCCGCGCCGCGCACCCAGTTGACCATTAATTTTCCCGAATTCAAGTCACTCGAAGGCTTATGGGCTTTCAAAGATGGGTCGGTGCGTTTGAGTGGGGCTTATGCAGGCAATTTTGAGGCCCTGCCAACCGATAACTGGATCAACGCGGCGGAGGTCAATTTCGACCCACCCGCCGAAGCCGTCCTGAAGTCCGCCAGTCCCCAGCCCTATCTGGTGATTGCCCTGCCCCTCCAACAAAATTTAGGGGATGAGGCCATTGAATTTCAAGCGACCCTGAATGTCACCTATCCCACCAATGAAGGGGTGGAAGACGCAACCCTCACCCGCACCGTGAGTGTTTATCTGGCCTCCAATCAATACTATCTGTATCGGGATGAATATAACAATTGGCAGCGCAGCCGACGCATTATCGAAACCCCAATTTGGGCAGGCCTGCTAGGGGTGACGGCTGTGGCGGGGGTGGTGGCACTTGTACTGGTTCGGCGCGGCGCTCTACACCCAACCGGCGGCTTTGTGATGGTCGTTAAACGGGCTGGGGGGGTCAAGCAGTTGGGCGTCGAGGCTCATCCCCTGTCAGCGGTAGATGTGGTGCTGCCCCAAGATATTGAAGGCGGGGTGGTGTTGGGCGTGGTCACGGCGCAGTCACCAGCGGGTCGCTCAGGATTACGCTCCGGCGATATTGTCTATCTGCTGGATGGCAAACCCATCCATTCACCCAAAGAATTTAACCGCATGACCTCGCGCTACAAAAAAGGCGAACAAGGCCAAGCCCATGTCTGGCGAGATGGTCAGCGCGTGGATGTGATTATTACATTCTAAATTACACTTTCACCAAAAAGGAAACCGGATTGACTTATCAGACACTTGTCACTACCGATTGGCTCTGCGACCACCTCTATGACCCTCATGTACGGGTTGTGGATATTCGTGGGCATGTCGTTCCTGCCAGCGAACCTCTGCCGCATTATTTCAATCACCGTGAGGATTATGATAAATCGCATATCCCCGGCGCGGTCTTTATAGACTGGGTGGACGAAATCACCGACCCCGCCGACCCCCGTCATGCCAAAATCGCCCCACCTCAACGTTTTGCCGAGGTGATGAATCGTTATGGCATCGGGCCAGATACCTTTGTCATCGCCTACGACGACGCAGGGAGTATGTTCGCGGCACGGCTCTATTGGGCTTTAAATTATTATGGGCATGAAAACGTCGCGGTCTTGGATGGCGGTTGGCAAAAATGGACGGCGGAAAATCGCCCCACAACGCCTGAAGTTCCAACCTATTCCCCCGCCGATTTTGTCGCCACCCCTAATCTGGCTTTGATTTGCACGCTCGATCAAGTCCAAGCCGCTATGCACAACCCCGCCGCCGTGCTGATGGATGTGCGCACGCCGGAAGAATTCGCGGGTCAATTTGCGCGTGCCCCACGCAAAGGCCATATCCCCGGCGCGGTCAATGTGCCCAAAGCCAATTTCAACGCCCCTGATGGCACTCTGCAATCTGCTCCCGTCCTGCAAAATCTGATTCAGTTAGAGGCGGGCCAAACTCCCATTTTCTATTGCAATGGGGGTGTCTCCGCCAGTCTCGGCTTTTTGGTGGCCCGTATCGCGGGTGTCGAAAACGCGGCGGTCTATGACGGCTCTTGGAAAGAATGGGGCAATCAAGAAAACACGCCGATTGAACAAATGTCGTCGTGAGATAATATCCACACAAAGGCCTCGATACAAGCCTTATTCCCCTCCCTAACGCTTTGGGGAGGGGTCGGGGGTGGGGATATTTTGGGCATGATTTACAGGGCAGAGTAATGAAACGCATTGACGATCTTCTGATGTATTTATTTGAGACGCCGACCCACCCCCTTTATCCCCAAGTGGCGTCCCATCTGCGGGCTTCGCGTGCCTATTTGCAGTTTGCCGAAACCTATCGAGACAAAATCCGCAAAAAACTGCGCCTCCTAAACGCGGGGGAAAACGCCTTCAATTTGGGGGCCGAACTCGCCACTGCCTATGCCCTGTTGCAAGAGCCACGTTTCAGCCTCGAATATGAAAAATACACCAAACAGCGCGGGCCGGATTTCACCGTGACCTATCGCACCCATACCCCGTTTAATGTCGAGGTGACACGCATCCGCAGTACAGAAGCTGGCCCGCCTGCCGTTCCCGATTCGCTTGCCCTCGATAAATTTATGAAAGTGATTTGTGAGAAGGTTGGACAGATGCCATCCGGGGTCATGAATGTCCTGTTGATGGTGATTGAGACGCCAGAGATGACCAATGACGATTTGGGTCAGGCCACACGCCGCCTCAAACACTTGGCCGATCAAAAGGCAGAAACCTATTTCCGCGAACGAGGTTTCCAAGACGCGGCAGATTTCCTACGCCAGTATCGCAATCTAAGTGCGATTGTGTTGCACCGCCCCGTCGCCCCACCCAACCTGCTCTGGCACAATGCAATTGCCCGCCATCCTCTGCTGAAAGACCTACACCCCATTTTGCAGCGACTCCATAACAATTGATAGGTGGGCATATCTCCAAATAGGCATGTGCATCTATCTGCCGTCCAGAATAGATAGTTGAATCGTGTGCCGTCCGCCGTTCACCCACCGTGAATTTGCCTATAATGAAAACTATCGCAAGCGTGTGGAGCAAGGAAAACCCATCATGTGTTTACGTCCACTACTGCTCATTCCACTCCTTTTCGGCCTCATATTAACCCGTTTTCCCGCCGACACCCCACCTCAACCAATTACCTCCGATGCCGCTTGGACATGGGTCAATACCGATTCGCAGATCGTCGCCATTCATCCCGATGGCACAACCAATATCATCTATGACCAGCCGAATCGCTTTCTTGACCGCAATTTATTAGGTTGGCATTTGAGTCCCACACAGGGTTTATTGCTCCTGAATGAGGATGAGTTCAATATCTATATGGTCGTGACCCCCCATGAAGTCCAGATAGTTCCTTTCGATGTACCCATGCGCGGCTGGCCTGTCGAAATTCAACTCCCCTATATCTTGGTTATGTCGCATGGGTCGCACAACACCCCCTATGTTCTGAATGTCGAAACATTAGAAGTCCAAGCCCTGTCGGGTTATATGCCCGCGTGGGAAAGTGAGGGGCTGCGCTTTTTGCCCGATGGCGAAACGGTACGCTATCTGAGTTATGACGAAGAATCGAACGACGCCGGTGTAACCTTATGGGAGCGGAATCTGACCACAGGCGAAGAAACCGCCCTTCTAAGCCAAGATCATGCGCCAGTCTCGTCCATTACACGTGGCAATTTCCCAGTCTCATTGGAGGATAATCTAGCCCTCCTCGCCTTCCCTGACGGTCAAGCATGGTGGTTGGCCGATGGATGGACACCTGATAACGACACACCTTCCGAAACCGATGGCAGTTATCAAACCCTGCAAACCTTTGGCGACACCGACGAACCCATTACCGAAGCCCTCTATAATGGCCTGATTTGGAGCAAGGGCGCGGGTTGGGTCATTGCTTATGATTCATCTTGTGTGCCGGACTGCTCCCGTGAATTTACGGCCTATGCCCTCAGTGGCGGTGGCATGATGACGTATCGCAATGTTGAACTGGACGCCGTACCGACCCATATTCGCACCATGACCTCCGAAGGGCAGTTATTAGGCACGGATGCACAGGGCCGTTTGTGGCTCTATGATACCAATTCAGCCACCTATCTAGGGAATTACAGTCGAACCACTGGGGACTATGCCGAATCTCATGAATTCAACGGGCGCTGGATATTGACCGAGCAGGTTCTTGAGGGCGACGAGCGGCTTTATCAACTGTGGGATGTTCTTAATGGGCGGGTCGTTTTTGAACATACGACGGCCAGCTATGGTTTCTATCCCCAATATGAGCCTAACAGCGCTCTATTGTGTCAATATCAAACCCAATGTTTTCTCTATGACGGCGTGACGCAGCAGACCTTCACCATCCCCGGTGACTTTGCCAATTATCGTTTTGATCTGCTGTCGAATACCCGCGTGTTATTTGAAGTCGGCCCCGACAGCGCAGAACTAGGCCCCGGTATCTATCTATTTGATGTGACTACCGGGGAGTCGCAACTCCTTGTGCCAGCAGGCCGCACGGTCATCTACAGTCCGCTGGTGTAAGTCTAAAAATTGACCTCGCCGCGTGCTCGCTTTTCCATTGGTAGCAGGGCATGATAGATCAATTCGTTCACTGGGGTGGGTACACGACAATCCCGCCCCAGACGAACAATCGCCCCAATCTGACCTTCCAATTCCGAAGGCCGCCCCTCGGCAATATCGCGCTGCATGGAGGTGGTGCCCGCCGCTGCCAAATTGTCATAAGCCGTCATGGTCTGGCCGAGGATGTCTGGCTCAAATTTCACGCCCCGCGCCCGCCCAATCGCATAAATTTCCGCCATCGCGTGTTCGAGCATCCGGCGCGTTTCGGGGATGGAACGCAGCGTCCCAATTGGCGCACGGGTAATCGCGCCTACCCCGCCCCATGCCGCCACAAACAGGAATTTTTCCCAGACGGCCAACTCAATATCCGCCGGGATTTCACATTTTACACCCGCTGCCGTAAACGCTTCATATAAGCGCTGAGTACGCGCTGAGGATTGATTATCGAGTTCGGCAAAGGCGATATACGGCTCGGAGGCCATATGATGAATCTGCCCCGGCCCCGTCATGGCGCTGAGAATCCGACAAAATCCACCCACGACGGGCTTATCCCCCAACACAGCCTTTAATTGACCCGCCGCCTCCACGCCATTTTGCAGCGGCACGACCATCGTCGCTGGCCCGATCATCGGCTGAATGGCATGGGCCGCTTCGTCCACCTGCCACGTTTTGACCGCCACCAACACCACGTCTACCACACCAACATCGGCAGGTTTATCAGTTGCATGGGCAGGGTGAATCACAAAATCCCCTTTGATGCTGGTCACATGCAGACCATGTTCCCGAATCGCCGCCAAATGTGCCCCACGTGCCACAAACCACACCTCTTGCCCCGCTTCTGCCAATCTTCCGCCAAAATAGCCGCCGACTGCCCCCGTCCCAAAAACTGCAATTTTCATAGCCGTCCCCTTGCATGGAATCGAAACTTGTCGCATATTATAGCCATCATTTTCGAGTACCCATGCGAAGGTAAATCCCGATATGTGGCCCTTCAAACGCAAAAAAGAATCCGACGGCCCGATTCCGTATAGCACAACCCCCTCGACCCCGCCGACAGCTTCATCTTTTGCCCCCAAGCCTTCCGATGAATCGCGTAATTGGGCAGTAGTCGTATTGGACAAACGGGCGGGTAGCGGTTCTGGTGCGAATCTGGACGACGTGTTGATGGCCGACCTGCAAATGGAGCGTGAGGAAATAGGCCGATTCTATAAATCGCAGGCACCCTTTGTCGCGGTTCAGCGTGTGACCCAGAAGTTTGCCGAAAACGCCGTCCGCCGCTTGGCATTAGCCGGGGTGCAGGCCAAAGCCGAAACCATGAGCGAACCCGCCACTATACCGGATGCTGCCGTCGCTCCAACCCCAACCGCTGGTGATTTCAGCGTAGTCTTGGTGGATACAGGCCGCAAAAAAATAGAGGTCATCAAAGTGATCCGTGAGGCCACCCGGCTAGGACTCAAAGAAGCTAAAGACATGACTGAATCCATCCCCGCGACGATTATCGCCGGAATCAGCGAGCATCAAGCCCAACAAATCGCTCGTGAATTCCAACGGGTAGAGGCGGTGGTTCAGATTGTGCAAGGTGCTGCCCCCCTAGATTTATCCCCCCAAGCGATGGCGCACCCCGACATCCCCAACCTGCTCAAAGGCCAGTGGAACGTGGTGCTACTCGATTCGGGTTCTAAAAAAATCAATGTCATCAAGACCATCCGCGCCGCGACCAATCTCGGCCTTGCCGAAGCCAAAGACCTCGCCGAATCCACCCCCGCGACTCTCCTTACGGGCCTGAGCGAAGCCTATGCCCAACAGTGGGTGATGCAATTACAAAAAGATGGTGCAACTGCCCAAATGGTTCAGGGTTCCGCCTCGGCAGTTCCAAGCGCTCCTAGTTCCTCGACGGGTGGCTGGAATGTGGTGTTGATGGACGGCGGCAACAACAAAATCACGGTCATCAAGGTCATTCGGGAGCATTTGGAACTGGGGCTAAAGGAAGCCAAAGACCTCGTGGATCAAACACCCTCCCTGCTGGTGAATCAGGTCGCCGAAGTCAAGGCCCACGAATTTGCCCGTGATTTACAGGCCGCTGGTGCAACTGTCCAAGTCAGCCCTAGTTAATCGGAGTGCCCATGACCACCCTGCCCTTTGTCAGCATCATCATGCCCGTCCGCAACGAGTCGGCATTTATTGAGCAGTGCCTTAGCGCGATTTTGCAGCAGGATTACCCGGCAGATCGCATGGAAATCTTGATTGCCGATGGAGAATCGAATGACGACACGGTGGCGAAAATTCAGGCATTGAATGACCCGCGTATCCGCATTTTCCCCAACCTAGAGCGCCTGCAAGCGCACGGCCTCAATACTCTGATTGACCACGCAGGCGGTGACTACGTCGTGCGGGTGGATGGTCATACCCTGCTCGCGCCGGATTATGTAGCCACTTGTGTACGTGTTCTACAAGAAACGGGAGCGGATAACGTCGGGGGCAAACAAAATGCCGTCGGGGTCACGCCGATGGGTCGCGCCATTGCCACCGCCAACGCCTCATGGTTCGCTGTGCCAAGCGGTTTTAAGACCAGCGACCAAAGCGGCCCGACGGATACGGTTTTTTTGGGGGCATGGCCGCGTGGCGTATTTGAGCGTATCGGCAAATTTGAGCCACAGTATCACCCCAACGAAGACTATATGTTGAATTATCAGATTCGGCAGGCGGGCGGGGTGGTGTATTTATCACAGGACATCCACTCGACCTACATCGGGCGGCAGTCGCTGGATAAGCTCTGGCAGCAGTATTTCAATTATGGCTATGGCAAGGCCCAAGTCGCCCTGACCATGCCAGAATCCTTGCGCCCTCGTCATCTGGTCGCCCCGCTGTTTGTGGCGGGATTATTCGGCGGGGGCATCATCGGCCTTTTTTGGAAACGGGCCGCCGCGCTGTGGCAGTTTGTATTGATGCTCTACGGTGTCGTGATGGGCATCGCTACGATCCAAACCATCCACGAAAATGTGGACGATCCCGCCGAGCAGCAGTCGCAAATGTGGCGTGTACCGCTGGTATTTGCCACGCTGCATGTCGCGTGGGGCATCGGTTTTTGGGCACGCCTGTATCGGGCTTGGCGGGAACAACAGGATTAGTCCAAATTCGCCTCAAGCAGCCGTTCGACAATCACCACATCTCGCCACACGCCGTCCAATTTGCCGTGTTTTTCATAGACCCCCACTTCGCGGAAACCATGTTTTTGGCAAAGCTGACGCGAGGCCGTGTTTTCCACAAATATGCGCGAAAGTATTTTCCAGAAACCTGCCCTCTCACACGCCGGAATGAACGCTGCCATCAGTGCATTGCCAACACCCTGCCCCTGTGCCTGGCCTGCCACATACACCGAAAATTCGGCAATTCCGGCATAACACTCACGGGTGCGATACGTCGAGGCGTGAATCCATCCGACGACCTCCCCATCACGGATGCCGACCAAAAGCGGATGACGCTCCGAATTAAACCAAGCCGCGATATCCTGTGGGGTGCGCTCTTGGGTTTCAAAGGTGGCTGACCGTCCGCGAATCCCTTCGTTATAAATGGCAGCAATCGCGGCGGCATCCTGTAGTTCGGCGGGCCGAATCGTCAACATTTCGTTTTCCCTCTTAGCAAAGTTGATCCTTGTTTGAGCATAACATAGGTGAGGGTCTGCCCATTTAGAATTTTTGCATAAGGGCTTAATAGCTATATGAACAACTCCACCCGCTGAAATTGATCTACATCCACCAATCCAATATCGGTTAATTTCAGACTGGGGATCACCTCCAACGCCATAAAACTCATCGCCATAAACGGGTCATGCAACGGCGACCCCAATTCATGCGCGGCCTTCAATAAATCATCCATACAGCGCCGCACAGTTTCAATCGGTTGGTCACTCATCAATCCCGCGATTGGCAGTGGCAGACTCGCCAGCATCTGCTCTCCATCCATCACGACCAACCCACCCCCCATATCGCTGACGGCCCTCGCCGCATTCAGCATACTGATGTCATCCGCGCCAATCACTACCAAATTATGATGGTCGTGGGCCACTGTGCCCGCCATGGCCCCGCGTTGCAAGCCGATGCCCCTAATCAACCCCAAGCCGACATTACCACTACTGCGATGTCGTTCAATCACCGCCATTTTGAGCAGGTCACGGCTGACATCCGCCTCCACATAACCATCACGCACCGGGGTATCCTCAATTAAATGCTGCGTCACCAATTGATCGGGGATGCTGCCAATCACGCGGATACGGGAACCAGCGGCGGGGATTCGAAAATTCACCCGATCCCAGCGCACATTCATGGAATTTCGCATCGGGGCTAATGAGGGGCGATAGACTTCCTCCGTGATTCGGCCATTTTCCGCCACCACCTTCCCGCCACGAAAGACCATTTCGGCATGTGGGGACTGTAAATCGCTAAAGACGATCATATCGGCCCAATACCCCGGCGCAATCGCCCCCATATCATGCAATCGGAAATACTGCGCGGTGTTTAAACTGCCCATGCGCAGGGCTTCAATCGGGTCAATGCCCCCCGCAATCGCCACGCGCACCATATAATCAATCGAACCCTGATCCAACAAATCGGCGGGTTGGCGGTCATCGGTGCAAAACGAAATACACCGACTGTTCTGGGGCGTAATCACGGGCAGCAGCGGTTCAAGATTATGCGCGTTGGTGGCCTCACGGATAAACAAATGCAATCCGGCCCGCAGTTTTTCCCGCGCTTCCTCAACTGTTGTAGATTCGTGGTCGCTTTGAATTCCAGCGGCAGCATAGGCATTCAGCGGCTTGCCCGTCAATCCCGGACAGTGCCCATCCAGCACCCGGCCCTTAAAGGTCTGCAATTTTTCAAGCACCTGCGGATCAGCATATACCACACCGGGATAATTCATCATCTCCGCCAGCCCCAACACCCACCGATTACTCAGCAGGGTCGCCAGCATTTCGGCATCAAGGCTTGCTCCGGCGGTCTCCATATGGGTGGCGGGCACACAGCTAGACGCCATCAGATACATATTCAGCGCCCCAAACTTGGCCGCATCAATCATGAAGCGGATGCCCTCCAACCCCAGCACATTGGCGATTTCGTGCGGGTCAGTGATGACCGTCGTCACGCCATGCGCCAAGACAGCCCGTGCAAATTCAGGCGGGGTACACAAACTGCTTTCGATATGCACATGCGCGTCAATCAAAGCCGGGGCGATAAAACGTCCACCGAGGTCGAGCCGATTTACACCTTCATAACCCACGCCAGTCCCAACCACATGGCTGCCTTCAATCGCAATCTCAGTGGGATAGATTTCGCCCGTATGCAAGTTCACCAGCTTGAGATTGGTTAATACCAAATCGCAGGGTTTGTCGCCCCGCGCGGCCTGAATCCGATTCAACAGCGGCATTTTTCACCACTCCTCCTAAATTATTCCTCCACCCAAAGCAATTTGAGCCGTTTTTGGAAGCCACCTCGTTCATGGCGCCGAGAGGTTTGAAGCTCGATTATTTGCTGTTCAGCGATCCCATAAAGCGATCGGATCGCATCCATAACCTCATACAGATCGGCTAATTCTGTCGCAATCTTGTCCGGTGCAGCCTCGACGACCTCTGCGACCTCCTCCACGAGCTTTTGAAACAATAATTCCCGAAAAACCTGATCGTCTTCGATTTCTTCCAGCGAATATGACTGTCCCGCCGCCTCAATAATTTCCGGTATACGATCACGAATGAGTTTGTTGTATTCTTTTCGCACTTCAATATCCTTAGAATCCGGTGCATTGCCTCAGAAAATACCCCAATCGTCGAAAATAAAAAAGGACGGGCTGTGTTAGCTCGTCCTTGAGATGACTGAAGTTCAGGCTACTCTACTACTCCGTGAATTCCATTGCGTCCAAGACCGCTTGGAGCGAGTTGGCATCATCCTCAAATTGGCTTTCGCTGGTCTGCAAAATGACGACGTAGGCCTTGCCGTTATGCACGGTTCCCACGACGATGTAGTAGCTGGCGCCAGACAGATAGAACGTCAATTTCCATGTCGCATTGACCAAATCAATATCTTGGGAATTCACCGGGTTGGCCCCATCCACGCCGGAATCATAGGCGGAAATCGCTGCCCCGATACCTTCCATTACGTCTTCGGTTTCCACGACATCGAAGATCATCAGTGAGCCAGTTTCAGTGTTGACCAATGTGCGATCACCACTGTCCTCCCAACCTGCGGGCAGGGCCGCCGTAAATTGACCTTCGGGGTCAACATAGTCGGATGACGGCAGGAGGAATTCGATACTCATGTTGCCAATACAGGTGGCATCCGGCGCGGTAGAGGGGTCGCCGAGGAAGTCCACAAACATGCTCAACGGGCAGTCGCCGCCAAATAGTGCGCCATGCCCAACGCCGGGATATACAAAATTATAGGAATGGCTGAGGGTCTGGGCAGCTTCAGCAGCAAACGACGGTGGGGTAATGGGGTCAAATTCACCACTCATCACCATCACGGGCACATCACTTACCACTGGATCATCTACCGTATTCGGCAGCAGTTCCGCGCTCCAACTGGCGCAGGTGGTCAAGATGGTGTCATCCCCAAACGCGGTGATCAACGCTTCCGGCACATCGGTAAAATCATAGTCGTCCAACGTGTAGTCGCCGTCTTCGGCACAAATCACCGAGTAATACATGGCATCCGCGAATGTCCGGTCAAGATCGAGGAAGGGCGATATCAACGAGAGCAGGCTGGTGTTGCCCGCTTGGATGTCATACACCGTCTTGGGCAGATAGGGCAGAATCGAAGTGGCATACAGCAGTTGGAAATAGTAGGCAATGAGACGATCCCCATTCAATACTGCCTCATACATTTCGCCCGTGTCGGGGTCTTCCACCGGGAAGGTGATAGGCGTGGTGTTTAGCTCGTCCACCAGCGCATAAAAATCGGCTTCGAGGTTGGGCATGGCCGTACCACATGCTGGATCAGCCGCACAGCTATCAAACAGTACACGGAAGGCTCGACTGGCGGATTGGAGTACCTCTGGGATGAAATTCGTTTGCAGCGGCACCACCGAGTCAATCGTCACCGAGCGCAAAATTTGCGGAAAATCACGCAGGGTATGCAGCGCCAACATCGTGCCATACGACACCCCGTATAGATTGATTTGGCTGAGTTGCAGCGCGGTTACAAGGTCAGCAATATCGGCGGCGTTTTCTACGCTGTCAAAGGCGTTTAAATCTACCCCTTCGGTAATCAGCCTTTCGCGGCAGGCTTGGATAGCCGCTTCGGAAAGAGCGGCCTCTTCATTGGTGGTGAGGTTTTCTTGCAGCGTCTCCACATTTAAATCCAGCACTTCTTGGCACACCAAGTTTGGCTCAGAATACAACGTACCGCGCTGCTCCAATATAATCACATCCCGATCTAGTCGCAGGACTTCTTGGGCATCAAACAGGTCTTCAATAAACGCATCAATACTCGAACCGCCGGGGCCACCCTGCTCCATAATTAATGGGTCGGGGGCAGGCGTCGGATTGGTACTTTTGGCAATAGCCACCGCTAAACGAATTGTCGGGCCAGTCGGGTCGGCATGGTTGGCGGGCACAACCAAATAACCGCATTCCAAATTCTCACCTTCGACTGCCCCGTCCGGGATGTCAAACATACAGGGGGCCGATTCAAAACGCGGCACATCATCATCTTGGGCATAGGCACGCGGCGACTGCACTGCAATCCCCATGACACCTACCAGTAACGTCACTAAAACGACCAAACTCACACTGCGTCGCAAAAAGTTCATCCACTCACTCCATGTGCATTCGCTAAGACAAGTTCTCGTATTGTATTCCCTTTTGTCAGGGCATGTCCACCAACTTTTGGCGGATGCGGCTTATTCTATTTGGGCGACCACCCGGCCCGAAGCAGTGCCATCGCCGCTGGAATCAGACTCCCGAAGCGGCTGGTCTCAATCGGTGCGTCGGGTTCGTTCGCCATGTGCATCGCAGTTAGGCCGTGCATCAAGGCGACAAATAAAAAGCTGACCTGTTCAATAGGAAGTTGCGGCGTAATCACCCCGGCCTCGACGTAACGGGACATATGCTCATAGGTGAATTCAATCAGCTTACGCCCTTCCGCGTTACCTTCCTCGGACGGTACAAAGCCGGGGACGGGTCGCTCAAATACAAGCTGATAGAGTTCGGGATATTCTTTCGCAAATGTCATATAATGGGTCAGTCCGGCCTGCAATCCCTCCCACGTGATGCCATATGTCTGAATAATCGCCGTCAGCCGTTCCCGATACAGCCGTATCCCCATTACATACAGCGCCTCATAAATGGCGTTTTTGCTGGCAAAATACGTATACAGCGAGGGCGCACGCATCCCGACCCGTCGTGCCACCTCCTGAAGATTGAGGGCTGCAACACCATCTTCGCGCATCACAGCCCGTGCAGCGTCTAATATAGCCTCGATCATTTCCGTGCGGTTGCGCTGGCGGCGCTCGGCAGGGGAAAGGATTCGTTTCGGCGTGGGAGTGGGTTGATCGCTCATTCTGTCCGATTGGGTTTTTTACCCGAGGTGCAAGCCGAATTTTTGGAGCAGTACCGACACGCGGCTCATATCGAATTCTAACCCATAGCGAGCGGCGAGCGCAAACAGCCCATCCATATCTGGCGGGGCATCCGCAGGAATCAATGGCGCAAGTTCGGCAAAGTAGTTTTCAAAACCACCGGGAGCGATGATCTCCACAAATCGCACCATCTCCGTGCCCGGATTCCAAAAGGTGTGGAAAATCCCGCGCGGCTTGACCACATACGCCCCCGGCCCGACGATGGTCAGTTCGTCGCCTTGCAGCACGGCCAGTTCGCCTTCAAGTACATACGATACCTCATCTTCATGGGTGTGTTTGTGTGGAGCCGCCCCCAATGATTTAGGTGTCAGGGTGTGTTCGACGATGGACACAGAACCGACAGTGGCTTCACTCAAGACTTTGAAGACGACCCCAAAACTGTTGCCAATCAGCAGGGATTCCCCGACGGCGGGTTGGATGATTTGGGTATTTACGGGTTGCATTGCATTCTCCATTTCGTGAACTACTGCGCTTTCTTATTTCTAATGGCATTAGGAAATCCTACATAAAATAGCATATCATAACACCATTCGGCATTTCAATCACACGCTTCCAAAATCCGCCTAAAGTTGGAGAACGCTTGCAGATACACCGTACAATAGAATGGTTAATGCTATTGACTGATATAGGAGCGAATGATGCGTGTTAAATTGTTGTTGCTCAGTCTATTGTTAGCTTTGACCGCCCTCCCCGTTTTTGCCCAAGACCCCACCACCTCTACCCAAGCCGCCCTTCAGCAAGTTCTTGATGACCAAATTGACCCCAACGGGCCGGGGGTGGTGCTGCTGGTTGAAACCCCCGATGACGGCGTAATTGTGGTGTCGCAGGGCATGGCAGATATTGAAAAGGCTGTGCCTATCCAGCGCTCAGACCGTTTCCGCATTGGCAGTATCACCAAAACCTTTGTAGCGACAATCTTGTTGCAACTTCAAGAAGAAGGGGAACTCTCACTGGACGACCCCGCCGCCGATTATCTGCCGGACGAGGTCGTCGAATCGCTGACAAATGCGGATGCAGCGACTGTGCGCCAACTGCTCAACCACACCAGCGGCATCCCGGACTACTCCATTGTGGATGAATTTTGGGAAGTGGTTGCCACTGATCCTACCCACCAATGGACAGCCGCCGAAGCCATTACCTACGCCTATGGGTGGGACGCTTCGTTTAAAGCGGGGACGGATTTTGAATATTGCAATAGCAACTATCTGCTGCTGGAACTCATTATTAACGACATCACGGGCGAATCACTGGCCCAGCAACTTCGCCGACGCATCTTTGACCCGCTTGGCATGAGCAACACCTATTTGGAAATATCCGAAACCCTCCCCGGTGGCATTACCCAAGCGTATGGCTCGGAGGATGAAGATGGCAACTCCACCATTGAAAATGTGACCGAGGTCAATGAGGGCAATGGGCTTGGCGACGGAGGCATTATTTCGACGGTGGACGACCTTGCCATTTTTATCCATGCGCTCTTGGATGGGAATATATTAGAGGATGATTCACTGGCGGAAATGCTGGATGACACGGTGTTGGGTGATGACTATGCCTATGGTTTGGGCATCTATTCCACCGAAACCCCCTTTGGTGGATTTTGGGGCCACAGCGGGGCCACCGCCGGATTTTTGGGTGAAATGTGGTACGACCCCGAAGCAGACATCACGGTGATTGCCCTTTCCAACAGCTATCAATATGACACGCTCGAAATCGTCTATAACGCCATCGCCGCGCTTGAATAATTCCCCGTAGGGGTGCGATCTGTGACCCACCCTCTTTTATCAATTCCCCGCTGTCGGGCTAGGCGTTGGCCGCACCAACACAGGCGAATAGAGCCGAATCGTCACCCGCGCCACACCGCTGGTAAATACCGCATAAATATCCCGATTCGCTTCACCTGTCCCATCCGCTTGACCATGCAGCGCAAATAAATCCCGCGATAAAATTTCTTCGCCCTGCCCTTCAATCGCCCATCCCACCCGCTGATCGGCAATCTCCAACAGCACAATCGCCCCCGCCTCCACGTTTGGTTTAATCACTACAGGAAATTCCGTTGACGGAGCATTGCCATAAATCATCAAGCGCCCCTCTCCAAACATTCCCACACGGGCGGAGTTCTCGGTTAAATCATCCGCAATCGCAAAATCAAATGGGCCAGCCTCCGCCAACTCCACCGCCAATCGAGCGCGGGTGTAGCCAATCATGCTGATTTTGAGAATCGTTGCGCCATCCCCGGCTATCGTTTCGATGTTATCCTGTGTACAATCCCGCTCCCCTGCTTCTAAATCCAGCGTACACGCAATGACAGGCAGCGCATAATTGGATGTCTCGTCGGGATTCGGCGTCCATGCCCGTCGCAACAATTCCGGCACGGGGGTATTGGTCGGCAGACGGTTAATCGCGGCAATTCGGCGGGCCGTGACGGTTTGCGTCTGCTCACTATAGAATTCTTCAACCGTCTTGGGTTTTTGTGGGACAGGCGTAAAGGCGACCAGCACGACTGTCATCACCATGCTCATCACCAGCACAAAACTGATAGCAAAAAAGAGCAGCTTGACCGGGATTTTGTGATACACATGCCGTTGGGCAGGATAATCCGCCGCAGAATACGCGCTATTGGCAGGCGGCACACGCCAGCGTTCCCGTTCTTGCCGATCATAGCGTGCTCGTTTCAACGGATCACCCAATACCTCATAAGCCGCGTTAATCTGCTTGAGCATCTCATCGGCATGGGCATCTTCATCGGTGTCACGCACATCGGGGTGATATTGTCGCGCCAAATTACGATAGGCCGTCTTGATTTCCTGCGGGGTAGCGTTGGGGGGCACTCCCAATAATTCATAATAATTGCGTGATTCAGCAGCCATGACCCAAAAACTCTCGATTCAGCGATACGGCCTTAATTGCCTCTATAGTAGCGCGTTTTGGCGTGGGGTGGGATGGATTACAATGAAATGAGAAATTCAGGTCATGACCCCAAGCACCCCCACTTATGACTGGCGTAACTAACATTCCCCGCCCCCATCCATTAGACTAATCATCATACAAAGGAAGGGTCTATGAACGTAATTGAGACTGAAAACCTCACCAAAATCTACTCGAACGATTATATTGCGCTCAACAACATGAACCTCAAGGTGCCAAGCGGGGCAGTGTTCGGCTTAGTCGGGCCAAATGGCGCGGGCAAATCCACCACTATCCGTCTGCTGCTGGGTTTGCACATGCCGACAGCCGGCCATGTTTCTGTCTTTGGCGAACCCATGAACCCCGGCGCGGTGGACTTACGCCGACGCATTGGTTTTTTGCCGACCAACCCCAAATTCCCGTCGGGCATGAATCCCGTCACCTATCTCGATTTTGTGGGCCGCCTATCGAGTATTCCCAACGAAGTGCGTAAACCCAAACTCGCTGCTCTACTGCGTGCCGTTGGCTTATTGAGCAACGCCTCCCAAAAAGTGGATGGATTTTCGACGGGCATGGTCACGCGCTTGGGCATTGCCGCCTCGCTGATGAACGACCCCGATTTGCTGATTTGGGACGAGCCAACCTCTGGCCTCGACCCCGAAGGCCGCAAATATACCATTGACCTCATCCGCGAACTGGGCCAACACAAAACCATCCTTGTGTCGTCGCATAATTTGGGCGATATTCGGCAGGTCTGCACGCATGTCGGCATTGTCAGCGACGGGCAGTTAATTTTTAGCGGCCCCATTGCCGAGATGAAAGGCTTAACCAAATCCGACGCCATCGCCCTCGAATTATCGGGCGATTTGAAGCCATTGGTCAATCGCCTACATCACGAACGGCCCGATTTGCGCGTGCTACAGCGTGGTGACACCCTTGAAATCACCTTCCCCCCGGTCAGCAGCATCGCATCCGAATTGGCGACGGTGTTGAAAATGGTGGTCGAGGCGGATATTACGCTGGTGACAATTCATTCCCTACACGACGATATGGTGGATGCCTTCATCCATTTACTAGAAGAGGAACGCTCACATGGATTCTCTCGCCTTTTCCGCACGGAAGATCAACGCTATGCCCTTCCAAGCGGTTCTGACAACTGACCTGCGCAGCATGATACGCTCGTGGTTGGTGCGTATCTGGCTTATTCTCATCGCGGCCCAATCGTTGTTTATGATCGCCGTCAGCCTCGATAATGAAACCACCGTCGCTGACACACTGGCAGGCTATTTGGGTCTCTTCCCGCTGGTGTGGAGTACCGTCGTGATTATCGTTAGCGGCGGCGCGGTCTCGTCCGAAAGCGGCGTGGTTGCGGATAGCATCCTCAGTAAAGCCATTACCCGCACCGAATACGTGGCTGCAAAATTGGCCGCACGTTTGATTATCGTCTTGGGGGCATTTTTGGCCGCCACCATCCCCGTCAGCTACATCATTACCGAAAATGCGTCCGGGCCACTTGATAATGCCGGATTGCGGTGGGCCTTCATCCTCGTCGGCCTGATGTTGACCCTGCTCACCTGTCTATCAGTAGCGTTTAGCGCCCTATTCAACCGCACGATGGTGGCGATTGTGGTGGTCTGGTTTGCGTGGTACATCGCGGGGAGTGTGACGGCCCTGTTCAACGCCGATTATCTGTCGCCGCTGGTCATCATTGATAACCTCCCCGCCCTGATTGAGGGGTCATATGATACCGATGAATTGCTACGTACTGTGGCGGGCTTTGGGACGTTAGCCATTGGCGCGATGCTGGCAACCGTCTGGCATTTCGGCCACAAAGATTTGTAAATCCCCGCCAATCTCGTGTGGGTCTCTCGTAGGGGCGATGTCTCAGACTCGCCCTCTTTTCTTTACAGCGGTTCTCATGTTGACTGACCCGCTTTTTAGCCTAAATTCAGCACGGTGGCTTTAGCCCCGTGTC
Organism: Chloroflexota bacterium; assembly: GCA_024434115.1. GTDB lineage: Bacteria > Chloroflexota > Anaerolineae > Aggregatilineales > J027 > CFX10. The sequence continues at coordinate 277,194 of QMIT01000005.1, read as the reverse complement.
ATCATAGACTCGCCCTCTTTTCTTACAGCGATTTTCATGTTGACGGACCCGGATTTTAAACTAAATTCAGCACGGCGGCTTTAGCCCCGTGTCATCATAGACTCGCCCTCTTTTCTTGAATCACCCTGTCAATGGGCCACCTTGATCAGACCCCGCAGGTAAATCTCAATCCATTGAATAACTTCGGCGGCGGATAGGCCAGAAGGTTTGCGAATGGCGAGTTTCCCTTGCAAGTGCTCGGACGCATCAAAAATCTCGTAGGCCGTTACCACAATAATCCGCATATTTTTGGCTTCCGGCAGCAGGCGCATTTGTTTGATAAGTTGAAAGCCATCCATGTCGGCAAGGTTTAAATCCAGCAGCAGGATTTCCGGTTGAACCTGCTTAATCACGGCCAATGCCTCACTGCCGCTGTAGGCTGAGGTGGTCTGAACCTTGCGCGGTGAACTGGATAACCAGCGCGTAATCAGGCGTACAAAATCGCGGTCATCATCTACCAGCAACACCCGCCGCCCTTCAAATTGTGAAATCATATCCCACAGCCGTTCCTGCGTCACAGGTTTGATGATATACCCGTCCACCGAAAGGCTCTGGCGCAGCATTTCTTCACCCGGAAGTGGACACGACAGCACCTTGATATTGGGCAAATTCAGGTCATTAACAAAGCGCTCCACATCACCCTCACTAAAATCAGCCGCCGTGTCCAAAATGATAGTGTCCGGAATCAAGCGCTGCGCAACCGACTGTGCCCGCTTAAAATCCCCAATAATCACCGTCCGGTATTGGGTCAGATTACGCGAAATCAACGAAGCCGCCGACGGACTGCGTGTGACGACTAACACCAATGGCATGTTGGGCGATTGTGGCTGTGCCGAGGCTGGCATCCATATCGTATCGAGCGCCGTATCGGGCGTCACCGTCACAGCCGGGAAGCTAAAATAGAAACAGCTTCCTTTGCCCACTTCGCTTTCCACCCAAATGCTGCCGCCGTGCAATTCCACCAATTGTTTACTGATGGCTAACCCCAGTCCTGCCCCATTTTTCTGACGCTGCATGGGATTCTCTAGCTGCAAAAAGGGTTCAAAAATATCCGCGAATTTTTCTGGTGGAATCCCTATCCCCGTATCGGCGACCCCCACAATCACCTGATGATCTTTGGCATAAGCGCGGACGGTGATGTTGCCCTGATCGGTAAACCGCACCGCATTGTTTAATAAATTGAGCAGCACCTGTTTAATGCGCACCGCGTCGCCCGAAACGGCAGGTAAATCCGGGGCGATGTCCAACCGCAAATTCAGTTCACGTCGTTCAAGCAATCCCCGCACCGTGTTGGCGGCGTCTTCAATAATATGATGTAAATTGATTTTGTCGGGCACGAGCAGCAAATAGGCTTGGTCAAGCCGCGCCAAATCCAAGACATCATTGACCAGATTTTGCAGATGGCAGGCGTTCCGATAGACCGCGCTTAAATCACGGGCATAGGTTGGCGCGAGGGGGGTTCCATAATATTCGGGCGACTTCACCATCGTTTCGGTGAATCCGACAATCAAATTGAGCGGGGTACGCAGTTCGTGGCTGATGGTCTGGGCGAACTGCTGCTTCACGCGGCGGGCTTCTTCGGCTTGGTTGCGGGCCTCCATCAGCATGATATTGGTACGCTGCAACTGATACATGGCCGCGTCAAGGTCGAGCAGGGTGCGCTCCAATTTGGCTTTTTGCTCGCGCACAATCAACTCGTTTTTATGCGCCTCCTGATACCCATCCAGTGACCAAAACAGCGCCGTTTGCAGATGATAGGTCGAAGCCCACATCGCACTGGTCACCAAACCCAAACTAATGGCAAGCAGGGCGAGGTCGGCGTCATGAAACTCGTTCATAAAATAGGCCATGCCAAAAATCAGCAGACCCGCCATAGACGCTACACTCATCAGACCGACGCGGCTGAACAAAATCCCGGAAAAGACAATCAGAATCGAATAGGTGTAACTAAAGGCCAAATTGCGCGTATGCAGCACAACGGCTGTAATCGTCAGCAATATGCCCAGCGTGAAGAGAACCACTGCCGTATAGGGCAAGCGGCGTTTAATCAGATAACAAACCAGCAGTACCCCCATCATAAAGATGCTGGCCGGCCATGTATCAGAGCGAATCGTCGCCCCATCCTCGCTTGGCATTACGGCCCACGAGAACCACACCCAAATGGCAATGGTGGTCGCCGCGAGGATGATGGCAAACGAATCGAGGCGCAGGTCTTTTTGAATATTTTTCTCCATCATGCCTTTCCCACCACTTCAGTTAGGGTCGCCAAAAGGGTTGCTTCATTAAAGGGTTTTTCCAGAAAGGCTTTGGCCCCCAATGAAAGTGCCAACTGCTGCTGTTTAAGCACGCTGCAAATCACAATCGGAATCGTCGCGGTTTCGGGGTGATTGGCAAATAATTGCAGCAAGTCCCAACCGTCCTGATGGGGCATCATCAAATCCAAAATGATGACATCCGGGTAGGTTCGCAGGACGAGGCTCAACACCTCATTGGCGTTGGTCGTACTAATCACTTGATAACGGTGCGGGGTCAAAAAGCGTTTATAGAGGGCCAGCGCATCTTCATTATCATCCACTACCACCACTGTCGCGTCATAATCAATCGGCAGCACCAATTCAAATCCGCAAAATTGGGCTGTGTCATCCAACAGCAGGTTCACATCGGCTTGGGCGACATGCAGCATCTCTCGAAAAATACCCAATTGGGCTTCAATGACGGCTGCATCAATCAGGCAAGGCGTCTGCAATTGAATCAAGACGTGGGCGGCATGATCGGCGATATGGGAGGAAAAGACAAGGTGATTCACCGAACTATTCTCGGCGACCATCCCCAACAGCCCCAAAATCACCTGTCGCAGTAAATTGTGGCCGACGGAGGTCACGGGGATTTCGGCGGAGAGCATGACTTCGCTGGTCAGGTGTTTATCCAAAAAGAGTTTTTCCAACGTCATCAGGGCACGCCGGATGACCTCATATAAATCGGCATAGGGGTCATACTGGCTAATCCGCATCAGTTCGGATTTCATGGCCTCGCCATAGCTGGAAGTGGTCTCAAAGTGACAGCGTTCCCACAGCAACTCCGCTACCTTTTCCATCGCCGTCGCGTGCTCTCGATAATATTGGCGGCGGCTGATGGAGAGTTGGTCGGCGACGGCTTGTGGCTGCAACACTTCGACATAACGTAGCGTCACCAACCGATACCAGCGCCATTCTTTGGATAGCGAGGGCGCGGCATCGGCGGGGTGCAGCTCTTCCAGCGTGTCCAACAGCAAATTGTGCATCTGCCAACCCCGCTCTTTGAGTTGCAGCGTGTTGTCCTCAATCAAAAACTTGTTGAGCGGGTGGTTTTTGAGATAGGCAAAATCATAGAGTGAGTGATAGGCTTTGATAACCAAGTCATAAAATTCCGACTTCGTGAACATACCATGCCCCTGTCTGGTCTTCCAATTCCACCCGCTACCCTAACACAAATTTCACCTTTCGGCAGGGTCGGCCAGCATTCAAAATCGGATGAGGTTTCGGGAAAACGCATGGATAAGGGGTTTTGAGTACGGAGGCAATAGTGCGGTTTTCCGATTAGATACGGATATATCGCGTAGGGGATGGCCCTGTGCCATCCCAAAAACGCGCATGTCCCCAAAACGTGGCACACTTTGGCACAAACATGGCATACCTTCACTTGGTTTCGAACACACACGTTTTACACTATACGCTACCTGAAAATATTGACTTGGAGGATTTCATGAAAAGAACGCTACTTGTTTTAGCTCTTGTGGCTGCTGTTGTAGTCGGTCTGGGGAACAAAGCCCCGGTCTCCAATGCACAAGATGAAGTGACGCTCGTTTTGGGGTCATGGCGTGTGGATGATGTGGAGCAAATCGAGACCCTCACCGCTGCTTTCCACGAAGCCTACCCCAATATCAATGTTGTGTTCGACCCCACCAATCCCCCGGATTACAATGCCACCCTACAAAGCCAATTTGAAACGGGCAATGCCCCTGACCTGATGTACCTGCGCTCATTTGCAGTTGGGCGCGGCCTGTACGATCAAGGCTTTTTGGCGGATGTGAGTGACGTGCCCGGTTTGACCGATGCCTTTACCGAAGGATCATTGGCGGCATGGTCAACCGAAGAGGGCGTGCATTACGGCGTGCCGTTGATGGCGGTCTCACACGGGATTTATTACAATGTTGACCTGTTTAATGAACTCGGTATCGAAATTCCCGAAACATGGGAAGAACTCCTTGCCGCCGCACAGGTGCTCAAAGACAATGATTACGATGCCTTTGCCAATGCCAGTGGCGAGCCGTGGACGATTGCTGAAATCGTGTTTATGAATCTCGCCCCCAACTACATTGGCGGGTACGAAGGGCGTTTGGCCTATCTGAACGGCGAGCGCTGCTTTAATGACGAACATGCGGTGGCGGCCTTCCAAGCGATTGCCGACATTGCACCGTATGTCCCCGAAGACAATTCGGCACTGACCTACTATGACAGCCAACAAATTTTCCTACTTGGTGAAGCGGGTATGTGGATGGGTGGCTCATGGGACATCCCGTTCTTTGAAAGCGAAGCTCCCGACTTTGAATGGAGCGTTTTCGCCGTACCTGCGCCCGAAGCTCAGGAAGAAGAATATGTCTCCTTCCACGTGGACGCCGCGATTGGCATGAACGCCGCCACCGAACACCCCGACGAAGCGCAGTTGTTCCTTGAATGGATGACCACCCCCGAATTTGCCGCCCTATTTGGCAACTTGCTGCCCGGTTTCTTCCCACTCAACGTGCAAGCGCCAACCCTCGACAATCCTCATGCTGATGCCTTCTTGAAACTCAATGAAGGACGTGGGCTGGATGTGCGTTGGGCATGGGACGGCTTGCTGGATGGCGAACCGAACGGCTATGATTTGATGCAAAACAATGCCATCTCGGTGTTGAATGGCGAAATCTCCGCCCAAGAAGCCGCCGACAATCTACAAAATGGCCTTGCCGAGTGGCTACCCGCTGCTCAGACCTGCGCCGAATAAACCGAACGAAGACCGCATAAGAGAGGGTAGGGGCTGTTTACCTGCCCTCTTTTTAGACACATAGGGTTAACGGTATGACGTTTGTCCAAAAAACACTCAAAAGATTTGGTTTGATCGAGGATTGGCAAGCACCCCGCCGCCGGGCATGGCTGGTATTTTTGGTGCCGGGTCTCATCGTGTACACCCTATTTATGGCTTACCCACTGGTGAACTCGATGCGCCTGAGCTTCTACACGGGCATCGGTCTGCGGCCCGATCATTATGTGGGGCTAGAAAATTACAAAACATTATTTGGCGATACCATTTGGAATGATCGTTTTACCAACGCCCTAGAGAATACCTTTATCTTTTTTGGCATTCACATGCTGGTACAAAATAGTTTAGGGCTGTTGTTTGCCACCATCCTTTCGCAAAAACATTTGATTGGCCGCAACATCTACCGCACCTTTATTTTTATTCCCGCCACCATGTCTGTCCTATTGACCGCGTTTTTGTGGCGGCTGATCCTGAATCCGCGCTGGGGAATGTTGAAAGTTTTGTTGGAGCGTGTCGGGCACGAGGAATGGTTTAAGGCGTGGTTGGGGGATACCAAATATGCCCTGATTGTCGTGTCGCTGGTCTCCTCATGGCAATGGGTGGGACTGCCGACCATGATGTTTTTGGCGGGTTTTTTGCGGGTCCCGGATGAACTGGTCGAGGCGGCGCGGGTGGATGGCGCGAACGCATGGCAAATCTGGTTTCGCATCAAACTGCCCCTGCTCAAACCAATCATCGGCATTGTGACCATCCTCACCTTTATTGGTAATTTCAACGCCTTCGACGTGGTGTATGCCATGATGGGCGCCAACGGCCCGCCCCAATATTCTACCGACATCATGGGCACGTTTTTCTATCGCGCCGCCATCGCAGGTGAACATCCGGTGGCCCGTTCCGATATGGGCATCGGGGCCGCTGTCGCCACCATTACCTTTTTGATTTTGATGGTCGGGGTATCTAGCTGGCTCATTTTCTCCCGCCAGCAGTCGGAAGAGGCGGTGCTAGGATGAGCATGATAGACGCTGTGGCATGGGTCATTCGTTATGCCGATGTCTTGGCTTGGATCATTTTTGGGACGGCCCTCGGCGGGTTTGTGACGCCCCGCTTTAACATCAACACCGCTGCGATTTGGGCCGGGGCGGGTCTAGGTTTTGCTACCGCGACCCTGACAGCAGTCTTGGCAGGCCTCCAAGACCTCTGGGTAGTCGTGGTAGCCGGGGCGATTTTAGGCGTCGCGCTGGGGGGCTATTGGTTTGGGATTCTGCGGTTCTGGCATCCAGAGCGCCGCGCCGAAATCCGCTGGCTCGAACGCTTCCGTTTTAACAGCCTCTTCGGACAATTTGTTTCGCACCTCATTTTGATGGCATGGGTTTTGATCGTGCTTGCCCCCTTCTGGGTGATGCTGGTCAATTCGCTGAAACCCAAACGGGAGATTTTCCGCTCCCCCTTCGACTTTCCATCAACGGAACTGCGAACGTTCGATGGCTACAAAAGCGCATGGATTGACGGCAACTTTGATGTGTATTTTCGGAACAGCATCGTCGTATCCATCAATTCCATTTTGCTCATTTTGATTATCGGCACCATGGCCTCCTATGCCCTGTCGAATTGGCGGGGGCGGGGGTCGTCGTTGGTCTATCTCTATTTCATCGCTGGCTTGATGATTCCCATCCGACTCGGCACGATCAACATCGTCACGCTGGTGCAAGCCATCGGGTTAAATGGCCGCTTGGAAGGCTTAATCCCCATTTATGTGGCGATGGGTGTCCCAATGGGGGTGTTTGTCCTGACCAGTTTTATGCGCGGCATCCCCCAAGATTTGTTAGACGCGGCCCGCATGGATGGCGCATCCGAATTTCAGGTGCTGTGGCGTATCGTCGTGCCATTGGTGCGGCCTGCGCTGGCAACTGTCGTGATTTTGAACCTCATCCCCATCTACAACGATTTGTGGTTCCCGTTGATTTTGACCCGTTCCGAAAACGTGCGCACTGTGACCTATGGCGTCTCGTTGTTGTTCGGGCAATATCAAAGCGACTGGAACGCCATTCTCAGCACCCTATCATTGGCCTCTGTGCCCGTCCTGATTATGTATCTGCTGATGTCCAAGCAATTTATTCAAGGGTTAACGGCAGGCGCGGTCAAAGGGTAAAACCATATTCGGGTAATGTCTGTTCAACCCCACCCCCGGCCCCTCCCCAAACATAGGGAGGGGAGTAAAGGCTGTTTTGAAGCCCTTCCCTTTGTTAGGGGAAGGGTTGGGGATGGGGTTAGTTTTCATTCAACTCTGGTATAAAACCTACAAATCTAAAAATGGTTTTGACCCAGTTTGGTGGAGGAAATCGGGCCATGTGATGAAGCCCCAACAGTAGAATAGAATAACCGTCACAGGATCATAAACGATTTCACGTAGGGGTGTGGTCGGTGACCCGTCCTCTTTTTTATTCTACGTTTTGCATGGCTGAAAGTTTGAGTCATAATCTGTTGGGAATAGTTTTCTACTCTTGAGAATTTCGTTGATTTGAAAATATTTAGTATCAAAGCTGTGTTTTCGCAATATTTAGAGTATTCCATTATGACGAAAACCCAAGAAGCTATAAGATTTATCGTGTCGTATTGTCCACATATAAGTTCTTTCGATAATTACAATGATGTTGGCAATGTATTTGCATTTCTTAAACAAGTGGCCTTGGACATTGATGAATCTCCAGAAACGCCCGTTTTTCAGGGTCGAACCAAAGAACATGTGGCATATGCCGTTGATACGGTAGCGTGTTGGGATTTTTTGAGTTCTCCCTCTGTAATGGCTGCTTCTTATTTGGTAACACGCTTCGAATTCTATTTCCGTGTGTTATCAGGAGTATTGAACGAAGACGGAACTTGGATAGGTGGAAGACCACCTTTAAGCATATCCTCCGTTATCCAAGTACGGAAAGGTCGAGTTTCGAACGTAGATATTTCCTACAAAATCATGAAACTGAACACCTCGACAAAAGTCACAACTGCATTCAATCAGCTTGACATAAGTTTGTCACCATACTGGTCACCTAAGATCAAAGACATTGGAGAAAGAATCGCCAGAATGCGCCTCCCTACAGCTCATGGGGCATTAGGTGACCCCTCAAGTGAAGCAATCTTCTATGGACTTGTCACTGCAATTGTATTTTACAATCAGTCCTGAATCCCTGTATCGCTTTATGAGAGGATCATCCCTTTTTCCGGCCAATATACAGCAGATGCCGCGATGCCCCCATGATAGACGGCTCCGTGCTCATCTTATAGAACAAATCCAGCCACAATTGGCGCTGCCGACCCTCCAATTTGTTGTAGCTTTCATCGTCGGATGCGATGCCGGGTTCAACCCCCACCAAGTTGAGGGTTTCAAATCCCACCGCCTCATGCAAAGGCGCAATCTCCGGAATGGTCGCAAAGTATCCCCGAAAGCCGACGTGTTGATAAACATCAGGGTCTCTGCCATCAGTCAAAATAGCTTCCACCTCGGCCTGATCCTCAACCCAATCTGGCATCTTCTTAATCAAATCGCCCATAATGCCCAACCGACTGATAAACGCTGAGAAAATTATGCCCCCCTCGCGCAGTCGGTTATAGGCTTGTTGTAAGGCCAATTTTCGATCCGCTTCGATAATCAGGTGATAAAGCGGCCCCATCAGAAGCAGCGCATCAAATTGCTTTTCGGTCACGGCGCTCAGGTCACGTGCATCTGCCACCACCAGTCGCACCTGTTTCTCCAGTCCTTCATCGGCCAATCTTTTCCGGCAGACTTCAATTAGCGCTTCTGATAAATCCACCGCCGTGAGCCGATACCCCCGTCTCGCCAAATCTAGGGTATAGCGCCCCGTCGCCGCCCCAACCTCCAAAATTGACCCCTGCGCAGGTAGATATTTGTCCAAGTAGCGCCACGTCAACTCATATTCCAGTTGATGCCGTTCCAGACGGTCATGTTCTCGCTGTGGGTCTTGATTGTAAAAATCCCGAATATCATTCACATCATCATTCATAGGGTTCTCCAAAGGGAGATCTTATTTCTCCGTACAGATACGAATTGACTAATCAATTACCGTGATAACCGCTTCATCATGGTCAGCGGCGGCTCGATATACGTCTCTCATGCCGACAAACTCCTCCCAGATGACTTCAAATCTTCTCTCAGAATCACTCAGGCCCATCTTATAGACGGCAGCCCCCCGCATCTTAAGGGGGTCGTAATGTTCATGCAATTGTTCTCTGGTGACTCGATCAAGATATTCAGCAATTCTTTTGGTATCCACTGTCGAAACAAACCCAATTGGAACACCTTGAGTAGCACATGCCTCCGGGTGTAGCAGTTCAACTCCCCAAATGGCCTTTTTAATGAGGCTTTGGTCACCATCCCACTCCCCTTCACGCCTCGCCGGGGAAAGCAGATAGATAATGGCATCATAAGTACGTGCCCCAGCATAGAAGTATCTTTTCTCCAAACCGGGGTGAACACGAATCAGTTCTTGAACAGCATCATAGAAATATTGCTCTTCTGGGCTTCGCACATACTGTGGGTTTGGTTCCTCAGTAGCATCCATCAAAGAGAACTGCATATCTTCAGCGATCTTTCGATCCCGTCGCGCACGAATCAGCAATTCGCAGTCTTCTGGAATGGCTTGAAAACTGGCCTCAGTGCCCATGATCGCCTCCATTTAGAAAATCGTGTTTCAACGGTTACTCCCTCTTTCCTATCGCGCCTTTCCCAACTTCTCCGCCGCCGCCGCCATCTGAGCGCGAATTTTGGCTTGGTCATCTGCCGAATAGGTATTCATCCGCAACGGGTCTTGCCCATAATCCACATAGTACCAAAACCGGGATTTTTTCCATGTGTGCTGATACGGCCCATCAAAATCAAAATTCAGATACTCCTCCCCTTTGAGTGGGATATACACCGTCGGAATCGGCTCGTTGATGCCAAACAAATACACATCCACAATTTTTTCCTTTGGGCGCGACACCGTAATATTATACGCCTTTGCATTGGCCTCTTGTGGATAAATCGGCACGCCTCGGACGGGGGAGAGATATTCATGCAGATAATCAATTTCAACGAGTGGCGTCCCGGCGGCAAGGGCTTTAGTGCGGCTCTGCTGATACACCTCATAAAAGCTGCCCCCGACCATGTTGGCAGGCGACAGCAGTTCAATACGCACCACAGGCAGTCCATGTACCCCATGTTCCATCGCCTGAACCTCATAAATCGCAACGCCCGCCAGTTCCGATGGTTCCTGCAAAACCATCTCAACCGTCAAGGTGGGCGTGACTGCGCCTTCGGTGGACGCTTGTATCGAGGCCGATTCCCGTTGTTGATAAATTGCCACATCCGGCTTTGGCGAACCTTTTTTCAGTGATGGTTCATCCGGTGCTTCTCGCCCCTTTATCTGCAAGGATGGCTCTTGCACCGCAATGTAATGCGGCGGCAGCACATCATTTAGGAAATCGGTAATGTGGGCGATATGCGGCCCATGAAAACTCGGATAGATGGCAGTATCCGCCCCCGACCCCGGCGTTTGTAATAAACTCATCAGGTGGGGGTTGACCCCAATAAAGTGATTTTCGCTGTCCTGTAGCATGGATTTTTTCCTCTTTTTGTTGAATTGATAGAGTTCAACCGCATACGTCGCCAAAAAGGGACGGCCTTTCAAAAACACTTTGGTCAATTTCCCGCGTGCAACCAATCCCTCCACCGCTCGCCGACCAATCCCCAAAGCCGCCGCCGCTTCATCTATCGTCATCAAATACCGTTCCGCATCTTGGATTGCCCACAGCGCTGGATCATCCATAGTGTGTCTCCAAATATTCATACTCTATGACTATTATACGGTACATTCGAATTCAACTTTAGCACAATTGTTCTATTTATGACAGCCATATATCCGTAACTGCCGTTACGCTTTTATGGTGATCCAACATATAGGATTGCCCACCTGTTTCCGTTTGGCTCTATTCCAAGCCATCCCGGAAGAATTAAGGTTTTTCGATTTTCAAAAAATTGCTCTGCTGGGATTGACGAGAGGGTTCAGTCGGAGGCGGCTAAACTATCTGGCTGGCGATCATCTGAAAGAGCCTCTGCCTTGCTTTTGATGGCTAATTTGATGGTGACGGTAGTACCTTTTCCAACTTGACTTTCCAACTCAATTGCCCCACCCACATTCTCAATGATACGTTTGGCAATCGGCAGCCCCAAGCCGAAACCGCGTGTGGTATGGGCCTCGTCCACGCGGAAAAAGCGCTCAAAAACGCGACTATGCAGTTCGGGTGGGATTCCAACGCCATTGTCTTCGATGATAATGGCTACCGTCTCGCCAGTGATACGGGTCTTGATGGTGATTTCGACTGGCGGAGGGGAATGATGAAGGGCATTATCCAGAATATTCTGGAGGGCGATAGACAGCATATCGGGATCAGCGTAAACCCACGTGTCCGGGGCTTGCAATTCCAGACGGGCTATCGCATTTTTTTCTTTAAAGGCGTTGGCCCGGCCTGTATAGACGGCCTTCATAAAACCGTCCATTTGGAGGTATTCCGAGGTGGCCTGTACTCCGCTGTCGAGACGTGACATCAACACCATGCGATTGACCAACTCGTGAATATGTTCGCCCTGCACTTGGATGACATCTAGGTGATGCTGTTGGTCGGCAGGCAGCAAGCGTTTTACCAAATAGGATTTGACATTGATAATTGAGAGCGGCGTCCTAAATTCGTGGGAGGCCTTTTGGATGAACTCTGAGAGGATACGGCGGCGTTCGTGTTCTAGGGCCAGATCAAGCACCTGTTTTTCATAGCGTTCACGTTCGGCAATTTCGTGTTTCAGTTTCTGGTTCGCTTCCGATAATTCTTGCGTTCGCCGTTCGACTCGTTCTTCCAGCGTCGAATGCGCCACCTCCAATTCCGTCGTCATCAAATTGAAGGCCTGAGCGAGTGTGCCCACTTCATCCTGTGAGCTAATGGGCGCTTTAACGTACAGCTTGCCCTCAGCCACCTGTTCGGCGGCGGCGGTAAGGGCGCGGATCGGACGTGTGACACGCCGCGCAATGAAATACGAGGAGAAAAAGGAAATCATCGTTAAGGCTATCGTGAGAAGCAGAATACCCTGTGTCTGCCGCTGGGCTGGCGCATAGTATTGAGAAGCGGGTTGGGACACCACCAGATACCACGGGACGGTCTTGAGGCGGACGATAGCGAGGCGTTCTTGACTGTCGGAATCGGGCGTCATATAGCCGGATACCACATGTACCTCATCGCTGTTGGCAAGTTGTTCAACCAGATCGGGCAGGGGAACGCTCACCTCATCATCTGACAAGGGAGGCAAGGCATATTCGCTTCTAAGTGTGGCGATTTCCTCAGAGGAGTATTGGGTGATACTGCGAAAAAGGAGTTTTCGGTAGCGTGTATCCACCACCCGCACATAGTTCGCATCGAATAGGGTGGCGTCAATTGCTTGTCCCCGAACGCTGGCAAATACAATATCTTGGACGGTTGCGATAGCGACTTGAATCCGCAGCACCCCAATAATGCCTTCTGGGATAACGTCGTTCTGTCGTATAGGGACTGAATAGAAAAAATAGATGCCCCCGCGTTCGGGGCGATATTGAATGGACGAGATATTGACCGACCCGCCCAAGAGCGCCGCCTGAAAATAATCTTGCTGAGATTCATCCGCACCAATATTGGCTGATGCGGTATCCATAATATTCATCCCATTTGCATCCAGCAGCGCTTTCGACAGGATGTAGTATTGATCCCACGGCTCGATGTCGAGTGAAACCAATGTAATACGCGCCCGTTCCTGCAAATCCGGGTCTTGGCGTGCTTCTTCATCGGCCTGAAGAAAAATCACAAGGTCGGGTAGTTTGGTGCCCACATTGAAGGTTTGGCGATTGCTGCGGTGAAATTCATCAATCCTGTCGGCGATTTGACCCGCACTCACAAGGAGTGAATTATCGGCCTCGTGGAGGAGTTGGTTGCGGAGCCATTGGTTGAAGGCGATGACAATCACGACTGTCAGCAGCGTGTTGATGAGAAATATGCCGAGCAGCCGCGTTTGAAAAGAGGTGGCAAGTTTTCTGGCCGATAATACAGGCCATTTTAGGTAAAGCACTTTTACTCCAAAGCGTCAATCGCGGCTTGAGCCTCTGCCATTATTTCTGGAATTGGGCGGTCAGTTTTTAATACAGCGATGAGAAGGTCGTTGTAGATGGCCCACGTCTCGCGCGGGTTGTTGGCCCACTGCGGGAGTATGGTTAGGTCTTCATTATACAGCAGTTCATCAATGAAAGTGGCTGTGGCGGGGTCTACCGTCTCGCGGATACTGCTCAATACCGAGCGCCGCACGGGCAGCCGACCCAGTTGCAGGAATACACGTTCCTGAACCTCCGGGCTGATGAGGAGTTCAATCCATTCTTTGGCTAGTTCGGGATGGGGAGCGTGGCTTGGCGCACCATAAAGCACATTGCCGACCAACAGGCTGGCCGAGTGGCCCTCGCGTGGAATCGGAATTGGGGAATAGCGACATGTATCACACCCAGCATCGGCGGCCCAGCCCACATGCCAGCTTCCGGCAATTTGATAGGCGGAGATTCCTCGGAACAGGGCCTCGTAGACTTGGCCTTCATTGGTATTGTCCATGAGGCCGGGTGGAGTATACGCGGCGATTTCACGCAAAAATTCGTAAACAGGTATCACATTCGGGTTATCAAATTTCGGGACGGTGCAAGCGTCATCTGCGCACGGCAGGGCATCGAGTTGGGCCTGAAATACGGCGATACGGAAGGCCGATCCAACCGCCGTCCCGCCGGGGCCTTGCAGCGTATAGCCGAAATAATCCCCCGCGCCAGCCTCGGTGATGGCAGCGGCTTCGGCGAGCAGTTCGTCCCAATATTGTGGCGGTTCATCACAATCTAAACCTGCCGATTCGATGACGCTGCAATTCCGTTCAAAGGCAAAAACGCCCGTAAACAACGGAAGGGCGTAAACGCTGCCCTCATAGATTGTCCCCGCGTAGGTCACAGGCACAATATCATCAGCATATTTGGCAAGAATGTCATCAAGGGGCAATAGCTCACCTTCCGCAGCAAAAGTGCGGAAATAGTTCTCGCCAATCACCACGTCCGGTGGCCTTCCCATGAGAATCGCGTTCTCAAGATTGAGGCGGAGGGCCTCATCCCATCCTTGGTCAATGACGACGATTTCTAGTTCGGGGTGACGCGCTTGAAACGTTTCGATAATATATTCATCAAGCTCAAGGCCGGATGGCCCCCAAACAATAAATGTGTTGTCGGGGTCCTGCAATCTTGGGGGTGCGGCTTGAGTCTGAGTCTGGTAGGCAACCAAAATTGTGAGTACAAAAAATAGTATGATTGACACTCGTCGCTTCATAGTTCAGACCCCTAACCCATAGTCCAAAGTAAGTCGCTAACTTATGCTCACGTCTCTAATTTTACGCACATTGTATCACGGATGACTTATGCACGGAAAATGCCAATAGCCGTAAGATTATAAAAAGTTTTGACTCTCTGAACCACCGCTCGTTCGGGCGAGTAGGTTGGCCTATTGGAACACGGGGCTAAAGCCGCTGTGCTGAATCTAGTCAAAAATACAGGTCAACCTGCTCGGTTGCAAGGTTGGGTTTCAAAGGCAGGGTTGGTCTTAGCCCAACCCCTACAAGGGGATGTTCGTCCGTAGGGGCAAGTCTGAGCCTTGACCAGTTTTGAACTTTGCAACTGAGCAGGTCAACCCAGATGGGAATCCTATAGAATATCCTGAAGAATTACTCCCCCACAATCGGATAGACCCCCGCGCCCGCCTGCCCTACAATACAATTATCGCCGATGAAACAAAGGGGCATCCAAATCATGTACGAATCCTTCAGCCTGCCCGACGAGCATCTAGCCGACGACTACCCCCTGTGGCAGCATGTAGTCGCCCGTGACCCCGCCGCCGATGGTTCGTTTGTCTACGGCGTGCAATCTACCGGGGTTTACTGCCGCCCCTCCTGCAAATCTCGTCGCCCCAAGCGCGAAAATGTCCGGTTTTTCCAACTGCCCGCCGCTGCTGAGGCCGCCGGATTCCGTGCCTGTAAACGCTGCCGCCCCAACACCGTCGCCATGCACGATAGTCAAGTCGCGTTGGTGCAATCCATCTGCGACCATATCAACACCCACCTGACCGAACCCGACCTGCTCTCGTTGGAAGCACTGAGTGATGCCTTTTATTTTGACCCCCATCACCTGCAAGACATTTTCAAGCGGGTGTTGGGCCTGACGCCGCGCCAATATGCCGATGCCCAACGCCTACAATTGCTCAAAAGCAATCTGCGCGAAACAGATAATGTCGCCGACGCCATCCACAGTGCTGGATATGGCTCAAGCAGTCGGGTCTATGAACGCGCCGATACCCATCTCGGCATGACACCCGCCACGTATCAACAAAAAGGACAGGGGATGCACATCCAATACACGGTAATCGAGACTTATCTGGGCCAAATGCTTATTGGAGCAACCGAGCGCGGCATCTGTGCCATCACGCTCCACACCACCGAAGAGGAGGCCGTCGCCGCCTTACATGCCGAATATCCGCGTGCCACCCTCAGCCGTGAGGATGCCCCTTTGCAAACATGGGTCGGCGCGATTTTGGCGCATGTCGAAGGCCGCCTGCCCCATCTCGACCTGCCGTTGGATATTCAAGCCACTGCGTTCCAATGGAAGGTATGGGGGGCATTGCAGCAGATCCCACGCGGCGAAACACGCTCCTATGCGCAGATTGCCGAAGCGATTGGTCAACCTGAAGCAGTGCGGGCCGTCGCCAGCGCCATCGGCAGCAACCGCGCCGCCATTATCATCCCTTGCCATCGGGTCATCGGCAAGGATGGGAAATTGACGGGGTATCGGTGGGGCATCGAACGCAAACGCATCCTCTTGGAGCATGAAGAGGCCCTGCCCGCCTCCCTACCCTTAGGGTGATCTATTCAAACACGGGGCTAAAGCCGCTGTGCTGAATCTAGCTGTAAATTAGACGAAGAAATTTAGGGAAAGTCCAAAGGTGAAATATATCCTTCAGCTTTCCCTAAATTTTTCTACGATAGCACTGGCTCCAAGTCAAATTCTCCGATGAGTTGCTGCACCCACGCCTGAATACGCGCCGTCGTTAGATCGGGCTGATTGTCATTATCAAGGGCCAGCCCCATAAACTGGCCGTTTTCGACCCCGCGTGAATTGGAAAATTCAAAACCCGCTGTCGCCGTAAACCCGACTAATTCCCCACCAATTAGTCGGATTTTTTCGCCCAAAATACCAATGCCATCCTGAAACGTATCGGGATAACCGTATTGGTCACCAAGCCCAAATATAGCCACCCGGCAACCTGTCAGGGCAAGCGCATCCAATTTGTCGTAGATGAAATACCAGTCGTCCTGCAATTCGCCGATGTTATAGGTTGGCACACCCAAAATGAGGTTGTCATAGTCCATCATCGTGGTGATGTCTACCTGCCCAACCTTATGTAGATTCACCATCCCTGACCAAATTTTCTCAAATTCGGCCTTGATCTCCTCTGCTGCGGATTCCGTCGCCCCATTGTTCGTACCATAAAATAGACCAATCGTCATGGTGTACTCCTTTTACGACGCTGAGTTGATACATTTACTTTAAGCCCAGCAGGGTGGGGAAATCTATGGCAGGCGTTAAAGCCATTGTGTGTATGGGGCAACTTCAAAGTTTACCGATTGGGGAAAAATTCCTAACCGATGTAAAGCAAAAAAAGAGAGCAGGTCGGTGGCCTGCCCCCTTGCAAGGTTTGAAAGGTGATTGAAAGGATGGAGGAATCAGAACCCACCACGTCCGAAGATCATCACCAGTGGGGTCTTCACAATCAGCTTGAGGTCGGTCATCAACGACTGGCTTTGGATGTATTCGATGTCCAACTTGCACATCCCGTCAAAATCGGCGGCGCTGCGGGCGCTCACCTGCCACAGACCCGTGATCCCACCTGTCGCCTGTAGCCGCTGCTTGTGCCATGCCTCATATTCTTCCACTTCGTAAGGGATGCAGGGACGTGGGCCAACCAGTGTCATCTCACCCTTGAGCACGTTGATGAATTGGGGCAGTTCATCCAAAGAAGTCTTGCGCAGGAACTTGCCAATCAGGGTCACACGCGGATCTTTGACGATCTTCATGATCTCCGCGTTCTCCGTACCGTTAATGGCGGCGATGGCAGCCATATCATTCTTGATGAAGGCTTTCATGAAGGCTTGGTGCATCTCGCTGGAAGCATCTTTGTACATGGTACGGAACTTGTAGCAGGTGAAGGTCACGACATCAAACTCTGCCTTGCCGTTCACAATACGACGACGGCGAGCGGTGACTCGTTCTTGAGCAAAGATGGCTGAACCGGGGGTTTCGATTTCGATCAGCATAGCAATGATGAGCATCGGGATACCCGCGATGAGCAATACCAAACTGGCCGCCACAATATCAATGGCACGTTTGGCTGTAAAATAGGCCCATGTCCGCAGGTTGGCGCTGGTAACTTTTATTTGGCTCTGTGCCGCGTTTCTGTTATATCCCGTATGTGAGAGTTGCATTTTTCGATCCCCCAAAAGCAATTTTTTGTGACCTTCAAACCTTATGTCACTTACTATAGGGGAACGGCCTTGCAACCCAACTAACGGAATCGAAGCGTGGCTTACAGTCTCCTTTCGCCTCAACCGAAATTTTTGTGAAAGAATTTTTAGGGTGTTCGTATGGAGAACACAGCGCAACCTATCCAGCCGATGCTTCGTATTGAGTAGTAGGGTAAATCTATCCGGTACACAAGGAGATAAATCACTTATGTCAGATGAACGCAGCCAGATCGAAAAAGATATTGATTCTGCCGCTGGGATTGTCGGGGGCGCGATTGTCGGCACGGTACTCGCACCTGTCGCGGGGTTAAATGGCGCATTAAGGGCCGTTGATGAAGATCGTGGGGTGTTAGGCGTGGTCGGGCGTTTTGCGGTAGATACTGTGACATCCCCAGCTGTGTTTGCGGTACGGGGTGGCAAAAAGGGCCTGTCGAAACTGCTGTCACGCAAATAAAAAGATGGGCCGTGTTGCCCATCCTTTTAGGACGCTCAGTTTGCAGAAATCTCGATGCCGTGTTTCTTGGCAGCTTGTTTGATTCTTTCTTTGATCGTCCTAAGTTCATCCGCGTCATATTTTTCGGCGTTGGCTTCATGGTGGATATAGCTCCACGCCGCACGGATGTGTTCCGGGGTATCAATGGGGTATTTGTGATTTACAGGATCGGCAAATTCCACATCCCCGTATTCGCGCAGACCTTCTCGCGGGTTGACATCATCCCGACGGTCAATTTTGTTGGGCATGATTTCGCTCCTTGCAGCTAAGTTCTACGTGACTCACATCCCCTAGAATGCCACAGGTCAGCGAATGCCTCATGGGCCAAGTGGGGGTTTTCATGAGGGTGAGTGGGCCTATTTTGCGAACGGCATCGGCGGGTATTGGCGATGAAAATGAGTGGCGTCCTGATAGGCTTTGGCAACGGCTAACGTTTCGGCTTCCTTGTCCAAACCGCCGATAAATGAAATGCTGGTGGGTGATCCCGCCTCATTAAATCCATTTGGCACGACCACACAGGGGTGTCCGGTCAAATTGGTGAGCGGCAGGGCGGGAGAAAAACTCGGCACGCTAAACACATCCACACCCTCCATGACCCGCGCCATTTCCTCCATGAGACGCATCCGCAGACGACTGGCATTGACATATTCAATCGCCGGGATGAATCGCGCCGCACGGAACAAATTCGGCCATGCGTCCTTATCCTGCCATGTCAACAGATCATCCCGATTGCTGAGGGTCAGTTCTTCAAAGGCCGCCGCTGCCTCCGCCTCCAACATCAACAATATCGGTTGCACATCCAGACTGGGCAGGGTCACGGGTTGCAGATGGGGGAAAAGTTGGCGCATCACCACCAGCGACGCATCATCATTGGTCTTATTGGGTTGATCTTCTTCAAACGCGGCTTGGACAACCCCGACCCGCAAATTTTCGAGTTTGAGAGTGGGCTGCCATTGAAATTCAATGTCGGCAAGGGTGCGATCTTTACCATCCGGGCCATAGATCGCCGTAAACACAAGGGCGCAATCCTCCACCGTGCGGCAGATTGGGCCGATTTTGTCCATGCTCCAACTGAGCGCCATCGCCCCATGACGGCTGACCCGTCCAAATGTCGGACGGAGGCCCGTCACCCCGCAGCGTGTCGCCGGGGAGACAATTGAGCCATACGTTTCTGTGCCAATTGAAAAACCAACTAGGCCCGCCGCTGTTGCTGATGCCGACCCCGCCGATGACCCCGACGAGCCTTCTTCAAGGTTCCAAGGGTTTTTGGTTTTGCCGCCGTGCCAGATGTCACCATAGGCCAGCGCACCCAATGTCAATTTGGCAATCAGTACCGCCCCGGCTGCTTCAAGGCGCTCAATCACCGTCGCATCGTAATCAAAGGTTTGGTCTTGATAGGGTTCTGCCCCCCACGTCGTCGGATAGCCTTTAACGGCCAGCAGGTCTTTTGCGCCATAGGGGATGCCATGCAGCGGCCCACGATTGATGCCCCGCGCCATTTCTTCGTCAGCCCGTTCCGCCTGTCGCATGGCTAAATCTTCGGTCAGTGTGACCACGCATTGCAGATAGGGATCATATTTTTTGAGGCGGCTCAGGTACATCCGCGTCAATTCGACAGAAGTCACTTGGCGGGTGCGGATGAGTTCGGAAAGTTGGGTCATCGGCGCAAAGGCCAGCGATTCTAAATCATCGGGACGGACATATTTCGGTGGGGCACTCATGGCATAGTGGCGCGGCGATTGGGCAGGCTTGGTAGGCTGCACCACGCGCGGGTCAAATAGTAAGCTCATAGGGAGGCTATTTTCGAGGTTCGCCGCCCGTAAATTTTGATAATGTGCCAGCCGCCGATTGAGCGCTTGCAGCATTTGTTCACGCTCGTCATCGGTAAACGACAAGCCAAGCAAAAACTCGGCGTGTTCAATCATAGTCAGGGTTGGCAGCAGCGGATTGTCGGGGGAGCTTTCCTGATTGGGCATCTTGATTCCTATGGCGGCATGTCGGCTAAAGCGGTGACTTTAGCAAGTTCATGTGCCACATGCAAAAATTGACCCCATTCAAAAGCAACAGCTATACTTAGGGAGTATTAGACAAGGAGATTTTCATGGATCAGCCCCACTTAGACGCTCTAATTGCCCAAGTCATTGAACTCTCGCCGCTTGAACGCATTCGTTTGGTGGAACGGGTCATGGCGACACTTGAACAAGAATTTGCATCCGAAACCCATACGCCGCGTCGCTCATTATATGGCTTATGGCAAGATGTCGACATCTCTGGGGAGGACATTGACCAAGCCCGTCGTGAAATGTGGAGCGATTTTCCGCGCGAGGATATTTAGATGATTGTCGCCGTTGCCGATACCCACGCGATCATCTGGTTTTTAGCGGGGGATTCCCGATTGTCCTTGAGGGCAAGACAATTTATGGAACAAGCTACCCAGAATGGTCATCAAATTGCCGTTTCCTCGATTACCCTGATCGAAATAGTCTACCTTGTGGAAAAAGGTCGGATTCCAGCACAAAGATTTACCCAACTGGCGAACGCATTGGGTGAACCTGACAGCATGTTTAGCCAAGTCCCTGTTGATCTGTCAGTGGCGCGGTCAATGACGGCAGTTGATGTAATGCAAATTCCTGATATGCCAGATCGAATTGTGGCTGCTACGGCCTATTGGCTAAGAGTGCCGATCATCAGTCGTGATGGACGCATTCGATTATCTAACCTTCAAACGATTTGGTGAAAAGGCGATTTCCTGCGCTAGGCGATGCTGGTATCTTTGAAGCGCTGATGGGCTTGATGCAGCAGGATACGCACATCTTCATCAGTTGTGGGGCGAAAATCGGCATACCAGCGCCCTACCGAAATAAATGGCGCAGGCGTTTGCAAACAGACCACATGATTCACGTAAGATTGAAGCCGATCACAAATGTGTCTCTCAGAGACAGGCACCGCAATCGTGATAGAAGCAGGCCGGAAGCGGCGCACGGCCATCACCGCGACTTTCATGGATGACCCTGTTGCCAAGCCGTCATCCACTAAAATGACATGATAATTGGTCAAAGGGTGCATCGAGTGAGACTGGCGGTAATAATTTTCGCGGCGCTCCAATTCAAGGCGTTCTTGATAGGTGACAGCATCCACTTCCCGATCAGATACCCCAAAGCCCTGCACAATATCCTCGTCCAAAAATCGAATGCCGCCTGTCGCAATCGCCCCCATCGCCAATTCGCCATGACCGGGAACACCCAATTTGCGAACGACAAACACATCTAAGGGCAAATCGAAGGCCATTGCGATTTCATAAGCGACAGGTACACCACCACGTGGTAGCGCCAAAATCAGCGTTTGAGGGCGATCAGCATACGGCGCTATTTTTTCCACCAACGCCTGACCCGCATGAGCACGATTTTCAAATAAACAATCCACCATTTTCTTTTCCCTCGTAGGTATATTGTTCTCATAGTTTATTGTGGGCGACATCTGAGCGACCAACGAGGGCAAGCTAGGGGTATTTGGGTTAGGACAGGTGAAGGGTTTTTTAAAGCCATTTCACCTATATAGGCTGAAATATCAAGTAGGGTTTATCGCTCAACCATAACCCCTATGGATGCAATCAGGCGTTAGTCCCCATGTGGTTGAATTTCAAACCAATCGAAATCTGCCGGGGTCGTGCTGACCTTGCCATGCCCGGTGGCATACATCCCGACAAACACCCCCGTAAATCCACCCGCAATTTCGGAGGTGAGATAGCGCGTGCGACCCGTCGCCAATAGGTGGGACGTGCTATCTGGCAATTGATAACCAAAAGTATAGTCCGAAAGCGTTGTTTCAATGGTTAGAATGACAGTACCAACTGGCAACACAGCGCGAGCCACGATTGCCTCCAAACTGCCAATACGCTGACGGACAAAAATCATCCGCCCTTCCATTTCTCGCCGAATCCCGATTTCGTAATGGTGGTCTTCATTTTGAAAGAGGGTCAACCCAGCTTCTTCGCCCTCTTGCAGAGGGTCGAAGTCCAGCAAGGCTTGGATGGTCGAGGCGAAATATTGCTGGCGGCGTCCCACAAAGGCAGGGGCAGCGATCTCATTGAGGGTGGTGGCCTGCCCAATTAAACGCAACCAACCGGGGCGCTCAGTGATTGACCAGAACGGCGCTTCCGGTGTGCGGATAAAATTCCAGTACAAATTAAGGGAGGAGGTCGCAAAATCATCACGGGCAGGCTGTTCGGGCCAACGCTGGACGGGCAGGGGATCAATGGGGTTCTCAATCTCGGCGGGTTTGCCCTCATTTACCACCAACCACCCATCGGCGTTCCATGCGACAGGCACAAGAATGGTTTCTCGCCCCAAATGATGCGCCGGAAAATATAACTGATTGGGGCGAATAGCGAGGCAGACCATCCACCACTTTCCAGTGTGATCTTGCACTAAATCAGCGTGTCCAGTCGCCTGCAAGGGGTGGGATGGCAAATTCTGATGGCTAAAGATGGGGTTAAAGGGGCATGGCTCAAAATCCCCCCACACCGAATTAGCGCGGGCCATCGTCACTCGATGGGCATATTCTGTGCCGCCCTCCGAAATCATCAGGTAGTAGGTTGACCCAACCTTGTATAGATGGGGGCCTTCGGGATAGCGCCCACCCATGCCGCGCCAGATGAGACGTTTTTCGCTGAGGGGCTTGCCCGTTTTGAGGTCAAATTCGGCCTGATAAATGCCAGAGGGTTCGCCAGTGCTCGTTAAATATACCCGTCCATCGTCCTCAAAAAATAAGGAAGGGTCAATGCCATCCTGTTCCAGCCAAATCGGGTCTGACCACTCCCCCGCCGGGTCGTCCGTCCAGACATAAAAATGACCACCCCCCGCTACCAGCGTCGTGACCATATAAAAACGCCCCTCGTGATAACGCAAGGTAGGGGCAAAGATGCCGAGTGAAAAGTTAATCCCTTTGAGATTGAGTTGGGATGGACGGGTCAGACAGTGCCCAATCTGTCGCCAATGCGCCAGATCGCGGCTGTGGAAAATGGGCACGCCGGGGAAATAACAAAAGCTGCTGGTGACCAGATAATAATCTTCCCCTACACGACAAATGCTGGGGTCAGGATAGGTGCCGCGTAAAATGGGATTACGATAGGGCATGATTCACTCCAATTGGATGGGATTGAAATCAGACAGGTCTTAGTGGTTCGTCCAGTAAATGATGCGGAAAACCAACCTCACCCCCCGGCCCCCTCTCCATCTGGCGAGGGGGAGTGTGAAACCCCGTATTGAAGCCCCTCTCCCTCGTGAGAGGGGTTGGGGTGAGGTCAACCATTGCCGTACTTTTTACCGGACGAGACACTTAGCTAGGCCGACTCAATTGCTTGCCCCTTCGATAAACGACACAAGGGCCTGATACTTGGGTGCGGTGGTGATGTCCTGATCTTGATATTCCAAGACGCCCCAACTGCCCCACTTGGAAAATTCGCCCGTACTTGAAAAATTCATAAACAATCCACCGCCGAGGTCTCGCCATTGGGTCAGATATTCGGTGTATAGTTCGCCCATGCGCGGATGGCGATTGGCTTCGATAAACAAATTGGTGACGACCTCATTATTTTCCGCGCCGCCGATGCCTAATAAATGCTGGCCGCCTTCATATGCTACCAATTCAAGGCCATATTGAGCAGCGACCTGTACATTGGCCTCGATCCAGCCGCGCACCTCACCGCGAATATGCTCCCCGGCGATGTCCAAAATCTGGTCAACCGTCATGCTGGCGACGGCGGCCTCATTGCCCACGCTACCGATAAAATCGCCGTTGAGGTTGCCGCTGAAATACGGAGCAATGGCGATGGCATCTGCATGTTCATAAGCGTTTTGCCATGTGGCGACCTGCTCGGCTGTCCATGCGTTGGCGGCTTGGGATGCCAGCACTCGCACCAGACGATCCGTTCCGCCAAACACCTCTTCCCAAATCGTAAACATCTCGACGGCCCGCTGTGAATGGTAGAACAAGCCAGCTTGAAAATCGTCGGAGGACAAACCGAGCGCCCGGCCCTGTTCGATGACATACCCCGCCTGCGAAAACTGCCCATTCCATGTCTCATTGGAATATTCAATATAGGCCTTGAGTGATGGATCAAGCTGGTCGCGCACAAGGGTGGCAAATTGGCGCACATATTCATCGGAGGCTAGGTGCGGCATATTAAACCATGCGTCGGCGTGCAGGGTGTTGGCTAACTGCACGAGATATTCCAACGCCACCCCTTTAACCGATTGGCGCGGGTCAGCGGGGGTGGGTCGGTCAGCCCATGCTTGAAGCGTCGAATTGTTGGTGTTCAGCAAATCCATAAAACGCAGTGCCTTAAACGGGGCAAGGCGTTCCAAAAACAGGGGATGGAAGGGCTGCGTTTGATAGGTTTCCTCAAATCCGGGCATCAGAAAGCGGATATTGCGGATGGGGTTGTCGGGATTGGTCGCCACAATCGAGAGCCACAACGGGTTATTGTCGGCGGGATAATTGACGACCATGCGCCCTGTTTCCTCGCTGACGATGGTCGGCGGATTAATGGGGAAGCCCAATTCGCCGTCGCCGTCATACAACAGCACATAATCGCCGCCGGGGTGATGGCCTGCCGTGAACATGACCGTTTCCGCTGACTGGCCTTCATCCAATGAGGCAATCCAGCCATCGGGGGTCAGAGCTAATGGCCCGCCCTCGCCCCAATTCGCCCCCTGCCGTTGTGAAATCCAATCACGCGACATTTTGAAAGCGTCCACAAACATCCATTCGGTTGACCAATCCACCAACCCGGCAAGATTCGTGCCAATGGGCGGGGTGGACTGTTGGGAGGACGTAGGGGATGGAGACGGCAGTGCGGCACTCAAGATGACCACGATGAGTAGGATAAGACAACGTTTAGGTCGCATCATTGGAAATTTCCTGTTGCATAAATTCAACAAAACGGCGGGTTTCGGGCAAAATCGCGGCGGGGTCGGCAACATCTTCGCGCCATCCCAATCGCCAACGGAGCGCTTTTTGGATGAGATCGGCCCATTGCGGCAACTGCGCCATTGTCCAATCGGCGGCGCGGATCTTGGAGACCTGTTCGCCATGTGTACAGCTATAGAAGGCACGGCACATCGTCAAAATGGCATAACTTTGATAGGCGACACCAGCGTCATCCTTCAGCCATTCATGCCAATGCGCCGCATGGTCTTTGATATTTTCGATAAATTCTTCGGTGGCAATCGGGCCGATAATCGCCTGTGCGGGTGGGCCAAACAACGGAATCCCTTGTTCACGCACCACGTACCAATTGACCAGCCATTGGTGTCCCGCCTCAATGATATGAAAGGGTTCGCCGGGGCTGATAATGCCAATAGGGCTAGATTCGGTGCGGAATGTTTTGAGGCCATGCAGCGACAAATAGGCGATTTCAAGCCGACTGTCCCACTGCGGATGCTGGGCGATGAAGTCATGGTGCATGGCATCTAATGTGTCAAATTCGATAGGGCTTAAATCAGATGCCAGCGTCGCCAACAGGTCAATATCGCTGATGGTAGGGTCAAAATCGCCCGTCACCAATGACCCATAGAGATAGAGGCCGACCAGTTTATCACCCAAAATAAGCTGCATTTGGGTGAGCAGGGTTTCCAATAGCAGGTAGAGTTGGGGGTCGAGATTTGGTTGCATGGGGACAGTATAGTGCAGAAGATGGGAGAGGGGTAGCAGGACGCGGATGATTAGCGGGTAAGGCAATAATACTTCAATTCAGTGGTATCGGCGGGGCGGCTCTCAACACGCCAACCGGACTGCTCCAATATGGCTAATCCGGCCTCGAATTTTTGGGTGGCCTCATATAGCAGGGCCGATTTTTCGCGCCATTCCTTGACCACGACCTCCAAGCGCCACGCATAACGTACCGCCTCAAGGAAAAGGGCATCCGGGTCATCCACTTCGGGCATTCGCGGGAAATGGTCATGGAAGGCCACGATATAGGCGATGGCTTCGTCTCGATAGCGATGGATGGAGAGGATGTAGGCCAAGTGGTGTACGGTGGGGCGGATGGAATGCAGCGGGCCGGACGGGGCATTTTGTACCCATTCGGCCTCGTTATCGAAATAGGGCGGTTTGTGGGGCGCACGGCGGAAGGCAATCATCATCGCCACCCAGATGCTCACGGAGGCGCAAACCAGCAAAATGATGAGTGTGGTCGGTGTCATGCTGCCCCTGTATAGGAGGGAGGGCACAGGGCCACTCCCCTACAAACAGTTCCCGTTTAATCCGCTGCGCTGGCAATCGCTGAGGCCGCTGTTTCTGCTTCGGCCTGTTGGCGGTTCAGTTCGCGCACCTGATAGATATTCCAGAAGGCAAACAACACGAAGGCGATAGAGTACACCAACATATAGGGCGCAATGGCGGGCACCTTTGCTAACGCAAGGAAAAAACCCAACAAGGCATAGGCCGCCAAGCCCAATTCGCCGAGGGTAATCATATCTACCTTGAGGGCATAACGACTGCCGGCCCATTTTTGGCCCTGTCGCGTAATGCGGAATTTCGGCGTGCGTTTAAATTCACGCTCAACTCCCGGTCGGTGGAAAGCGTTGATGACGGCTTTGGAATTACTCAGGACAACTGCCGCCCCCACGACAAATTGCACCGGGAAATAAATTAGGGCATCCCGCCAACTACGGTGAAGCTCCAATTGAGCCAGCGCGATAAGCAGGGGTGGAATAATGCCAAACGCTCCGATAATGCGCAGGTCGGGCAGTTTATCAAACATATCCCCGACCAACAAAATCGGGGTCAACATAAACACCAACAAAATAATCGGCTGCACCACGTATTGTGAGAGGTGCATCAGACCCATAAATTTTTTGGGCAGCGAAAAACGTTTGGATTTCATCAGCGGCACGGCATGTTTAATCAGGCATTCGGTTGAACCCGTCGCCCAACGCGCCTGCTGCATCTTATAGGCTTGCACCTGCGGCGGCAGTTCACCGGGAACCGCGACATCCACCAGATAGAGGAAATCCCAGCCTTTCATCAGGGCGCGATAGGACAGGTCAAGGTCTTCCGTCAGGGTCGAGGATGACCAACCACCCGCATCATTAATGGCCTGAATCCGCCAAATCCCGCCGGTGCCATTCATAGACATGGGCAAGCGTCCCCGACTGCGGGCCACCTGCTCGATGGCAAAATGACCGTCAATGTTGAGGGCTTGGGCGCGGGTCAGCCAGTTGTAATCGAGGTTGAGATGCTCCCAACGGGTTTGAATCAGCGCTAATTTTTGGTCACGGCTGAAATAGGGCATGGTACGGCGCAAAAAGTCAGTAGGCGGGACAAAATCGGCATCAAATACCGCTACACAGTCAGTTTGGGTGTACTGCATGGCATAGGCCAACGCCCCGGCCTTATAGCCTTTGCGATTGGGACGGCGCACAAGGGTGATATTTTTGAAGCCCTTGGCCTCCCATTCGGCAATTTTGGCTTGGACAACCTCAGTGGTTTCGTCGGTGGAATCGTCCAAGACTTGAATAAATAACTTTTCACGCGGGTAATCGAGGCCAACGCAGGCATCCATGAGGCGGTCAATGACGTGGGACTCGTTATAGATCGGCAGTTGGATAGTGATGGAGAGCAGTTCATCGTCACTGACATCGGGGCGAATGGGGTGCTTGTGTTTGGTGAAGTAGTAAATCACCAGCAACACACCAAAACTGCTGACAAAAATCGTCAGGAAAACGGCAGAGGCGACATAGAGAATCGCAGCAGCATTCAGGAAGGCATCTACCAACACGAGTTCAAACCCTTTGTGGTTAGGTCAACAATTGCGTTCCCCATTATATAGATTATTGGCGGCGCGGGTAGTGGGGAGTGTGCTAACATGTGGAATGGGAACATGCACCAGAAAATGGTGCCAAAAATCAACATGGGAGTCCAACATGAATCACCCGAACAATACGGCCAATTCCCCTATTCCCGAAGTCATTCAGCGGCAAGATGGTTTGGTTGAAAGCCTCAAAGCCAAACTAGATCGAGAACGCACGCCCGTTGAACGATTTGCTGACAACGCTGCCCGTCTGTTTGGCAATATGCGCTTTGCCATTGCGAATTTTCTGTGGTTTGCCATCTGGATCATTCTCAATATCGAGGTGATTCCCGGTCTCAAGCCTTTCGACGCCTACCCCTTCAGCTTTTTGACGATGACCGTGTCGCTTGAGGCGATCTTTCTCTCGATTTTTGTGCTGATCTCTGAAAATCGCAGTGCGGCGGTGTCGGAACTGCGCGAGGAAGTGGATGTGCAGATGGATATTATCATGGAATACGAGATTACGCGCCTAGCTTCGATGGTCAATGCCATCCTTGAAAAACTCGATATCGAATGTCCAGTGAAAGACGATTTGGATTTTATGCTCAAACCCCTTGATATTGAAAAAATCGAGGACGGCCTTAAACGCCAAGTGATGCAGAAATAGCCGGATTACTCCCAATCTTCCAATTTGAGGCCATCCACACGACCAAACTCCGCCGTGTTGTGGGTCACGAGAACTAGGTTGTTTGCCAGCGCAATTGCCGCAATCAGCATATCTAGTGGGCCAATGGGCGTGCCAAGTGATTGTAATTTGGCTCGCATTGGTCCATAGATAGCTGCTGCCTTATCGTCAAAGGGCAACGAGACAAATTGATCTAAAAAACGTTGTTGCTTTGCCAACGTCTTTTCAGGATAGTCACTCCTCGCAGCCCCATAAAACAACTCCGCTTTTACAATCGAGCAAACGGCAATATCTTGAGGGTTAACTGACGCCAGTCTGTTTGTGATCTTTTGTGAACGCCGATTTAGATGGCGAATGATGGTATTGGTATCTAGTAGATAGATCATACAATCTCATCCCGAATTTCATGCTCACCCTGATCGCCGCGTTCAATCGGGTCATCGGCTAGGCTGCCAGATGTTTCATCAATAAATTTGAGCCATTCTGCTCGACTCATCTCAGGCTGGGGCGCGGGTAGGGGCTGCAAAACCACAATCGCCTCGACTTCTTGGCCCCATAATTCATCCGGCATCTCCAATTGCAGAATGCCATCCTGCCCGACCCGCGTCCGAAATTTCATCGCTTCCATAACACGTCACCTCCCCGCATTAAGATTGTTGGTTTTTCTGACATGGATACCGTCCGATTTTAATCAACCCCAAACGCTCATCAACGTGCTCTGGCAGATTGATGCGAAAGATTAGAACGGTTACCCGTGCTTCGGCGGTGAGGGGTTCAATCACGCCATTATCCACGCGAAAATGCTCCGACCATGTATGCTTGCGTGGATTATAGAAAAATGTGAACTCATCTGTCAGAGGATCAAAAGAACCGACATCACTGCTTTTGTAGCTATTGCAATCATAACAACTCAAACATAGATTCTGTTCCTCTGTAGGCCCGCCATGCTTTTCCGGCCTAATATGGTCAATTGCAAATGGCAAGAAGTTATCTTCCTCCCCCAATAGACAATACTCACAACATCCGCCTGCCCTTGCAATAACCAAGCGTCGCAGTGATGCCTTGATATAAGTCATTCGTGTGCCGCCAACTTTTGCCGTGCCCGAATTTTGAGCATATTGACTAGGTGATTCATGCGACGAAATTCGTCTAATTCTAGCTGCTCGACATCGGTCAGACTGCCATTGCGATTTTGCTCTAGGAGATAAAGCGAACGCTGCTTTAGGGCCTCTGATGGCTGAAAAGCAAGGAGTTGTTCGTTGCTCGGTTCAGAAGTAAGAAACTCCACAATCTCATCAAACAAGGTGTTAGGTCGTGCAATTTCCATAACATTCCCTTTCATATTTCATCACTTCCATAACACGTCACCTCCCCACATATTTGGGATGTATGGCAGGATTCAGACTCATTATAATCCTAAATAGGTCTCTATCGTCCAAAGGAGTATCTCATGCGCAACTTCCCCATTTTCGATGGTCATAATGATGTGTTGATGAGTTTTGCACCCCCCTATTCCCAACCCATTGGCACATTTTTCCAGCGCAACACAGACCGACATTTTGATCTGCCACGCGCCAAAGATGGGCATTTCGGCGGGGGCATATTTGCCGTTTTTATCGAAGATGCCTCTTCAATGGCCCTGCTGCAAAACCTGAATAATTTGTCACAAGGGGCCAAGATTGAGGCAACCGCGCTTGATTTTGCCACTGCTCAACAGGCTACCATGCGGATGGTCGCCAATTTTCACCGCATCGCCAAACTCTCCAATGGGCAAATGAAAGTGGTGCGGACGGCCAACGAACTCGATGAGTGTTTGCGGACAGGGGTAGTAGCGGCGGTGCTGCATTTTGAGGGCGCTGAACCCATCGGGTCGGATTTGGATGAGCTAGAAGTCTACTATCAGGCGGGCCTCCGTTCATTGGGGATTGTGTGGAGTCGCCCGACTCTGTTTGGCGAAGGTGTGCCATTTATGGTGAATCATAGCCCCGATACTGGCCCCGGCCTGACGGATTTGGGCAAGGCGCTGGTCAGGGCGTGCAACCATATGGGGATTCTGATTGACCTCTCCCATCTTAACGAAAAAGGGTTCTGGGATGTGGCACGGATTTCGCGTGCCCCACTGGTCGCTACCCACTCCAACGCCTATGCGCTTGTGCCGATTACCCGCAATTTGACCGATGCCCAATTGGATGCCATCAAAGAATCGGGTGGCATGGTGGGGGTGAATCTGGTGACGGCCTTTCTCAATGCCGACGCCAGTGACCGCACCGATGTGGCGATGGAAACGATTGTGCGGCACTTTGACTATCTGATTAATCGCATGGGGATTGAGCATGTCGGCTTTGGGTCGGATTTCGGGCCGATTGATGTGCCGATGCCGGATGTGATTCAGGACATCACAGGCTTGCCCCGAATCATTAATGCCCTGCGACAGGCGGGGTATGGCGATAGCGATTTGCGTCGCATCGCCTATGAAAATTGGGCACGGGTGCTGCGAAAGACGTGGAGTATTTAACGCAAACCTATTTGAGCGAAAATTGCACATAAGATTGAGGGACGGGTATCATGGGGCGAGATTCATCTGACGAGGGAGACTCATTTGAACCCCATTGAACACCCCAAATTCCGCTATGCGTGGCTGATTCGGCTGCCGCTGTTGGTTATAGGCCTCGCCCTCATCATCGCTGCCCATATCCGTCTCCAAGCCTACGAATTGTGGCCCGAATTAACCTCTGACACCCTCATTCGCCTGATGCCCGACAACTGCGAAAAATTATCGCTGTGCCGGTATCCCCATGTTCCGTTCCATCTGGGGAATGTGCTGCTGGTCATGGCCGTTGGCATCTTGCTGACCATTGCGGGCAAACCCACCGCCAGTATGTTTGATGACCTGCCTCGTCCGGTCGAATGGAAATTGCACCTCACCCCCTCGCGCTGGCGTGTCGTCTATTTTGTGACCGCTATCATCACCCTGCTCTACAGCCTGCGTGTGATGTACCCCGCCATAAGCGATAAAACGTTACCCGATTTGAAAGAATGGGCGCTGAATATTTTGCTGGTGGGGGTTGTGGTTTATTGTCGAGATCGGGCAGCCGGGAATCCAAGTCTCTTGAGCCGCCGCGAAGTGATATGGCTGGTGTGTTATCTACTGCTGCTGTTTGGTTTGGGGCATCTCTTTGGCAGCTTCCCCACCGATAATATGCAGGGACGTGTCGTCATTAGCGGCGGGGCGGTTTATGTTTTGGTACTGCTCTGGTATCACAAGATTCTGCCACTCCCGGTGTGCATCTTGGCATTTCTGG
Organism: Chloroflexota bacterium; assembly: GCA_024434115.1. Lineage (GTDB taxonomy): Bacteria > Chloroflexota > Anaerolineae > Aggregatilineales > J027 > CFX10. Next base: position 245,169 of record QMIT01000005.1, on the reverse strand, counting down.
CCGTTGCAGGCATAGCGGTTTATACCTATCGCCTTGATCGGTGGGAGTATTCGTTTATTGGGGACGAATACGCCTTTTACGAAACTGCGCGTGACTATATTGATTCTCCCACGCCACCCCACCCCCTATCGGATCAGGGGGTATACAATCACTTTTCGACGTTTTCAACCTACATCCACGTCACCACCATGCGAACCTATGGGATCAGCATTTACGGATGGCGCATCTCAGAAGTGTTGATGGTTGTGCTGGCTGTTCCCGCATTGTATGGATTGATGCGGCTGTTTGTCAGTGAGTATGGGGCACTTCTGGCAGTGGTGGTCTATCTGACCTCGCATGTAGTCATGGCGATTGCCAAAATCGGTTATAACAATCTACAAGCCCTACCTGTCGTGCTGACGGCACTGGGCTTAATGGGCTTGGCAATCAAACGCCAGAACTGGTTAGGGATTTATCTGGCGGGGGTCGTCAGCACACTCGCTTTTTATACCTTCTCACTGGCCCTGCCATTTATTATCTTACCGCCGTTGCTGCTCATCATCACAACGATTGAAAAACCCAAACGTTGGCTGCACAACTTGTATGCCATGATGCCGCAATTGGCGATTTTTGTGCTCGGCTTCTTCGTAGTGTTCTATCCCCGCGTGATGGAGACTCTTTGGGTGGACAGTATTGCAGATAAGTCGGTCTATAACAGCGAGGTCAACAGCGACAACCACCTACGTGATCAGGTGTTGCCCAATTATCTGTACACCCTGACGCATTCCTTCAGTGATTCCCTTGATGACCACTATGTGTACGGCCCGCATCTGGACATCGTCAGTTCGTGTTTGATGTTGGTCGGCATGGGGTGGTTGCTCAGTCGAGTCGCACGCAAACGTATTGCCCTGTTTGGGATATTGGCTTTTTTGTTTGCGGCATTTATCGTCGGGGCATTGGTGCCCTATCCCTATCCCGTTCACACCCGAACCTATTTTCTGGTGGTGTTTTACGCCTTGTTTGCAGCCTTCGGCTTTGACTTTTTGTTTGGAGGGTTGACCCAAGCAGCATGGCAACAGTGGGCCAAACGGGTCATCTTCGTCGGGCTGTGTGTGGCGATTATTGCGCTCAACTTCTATCAGTTTTATGTACTATCCAAAGAAAATTCAGCACAGACGCCTGAAGCTATGATGGTGCGCGAATATCAGGACGCCCCCGCCGACATAGAATTCTGGTATATCACGACACGGGGCTACGACTTCAACCTTGCAACGGTGCTGCGCGGCGACGATCAAGATATTGCCCGTTTCCGATTCTTAGAGGCTCGTGATCCCGGGGTAACGCTCCCCTATATCCAAAATTATGCCCATGCCCCCTATCGTATTTTGATGAATGCCGAATTGGTCTATTTTGATGAGTGGCTGGCGGGTTTGCGGCGGGTGTTTGGCCCACTGACGGTTGAGCCAATCCGCGACCCGCAACAGCGCACCTATTATTATCGGGTGACACCGAATAGGGAGAAGCAAGAGTAGTGTGACTAGAGATGAGTTTCAGGCCCTCTTTGAACAGATCATTGAAGAAGCGATTCAGATGGCAGAGGAATATCATCAATTGACCCTGCCCCGTAATGTCCGCATACGCTTACTACATAAAGGCGGGGCGGCACGTGTGGTATTGCTTGATATCGAAAATGCAGTAGAGCGCCTCTATTTTGATGAAACACATTTTCATTGGGTTATTGACGTTGGCGTCAAAGGCTATCATGTCAAGAACAATTACACCCTGCTGCTTGTCATACCAAGCGGACATGAGCCGGGGCCTCTGGAAAGCACTTGGAATTATCGTTCTGGGCAAGGCCCATTCAAAAAATTGGTGTTTATGGAGTTGGATGTGTTGGACAAAGATGAGACAGGTAGCTGATGATAGATACAGTAAAAAAGCCTGTCGAAGATTTTTCCAACAGGCCCATACACTGGACTTCATCGGCTAGGAGATTAGATTGGTGCGACGGATAATGGTCGGTGTCTAACTCATCCTAGTGTTTAACGGGGGGGTGCGTTGCAATATATTGTTTGACTTCGGCTTCACGATGACGCTGCCAACGCTCAACCAGCATCCCCACGATGATGAGCAGTACCACTGGAACTCCAACGCGCAGCAGAAACAACCCGATTACGCTGAGTGTCAATAACAATCCGTCCATCTTAGCCTCCTACCAGTTATTTTCTGGTGTAATTTCGTGTCCTGTTTTGTTTTCTTGATTACAGGATACCAAATCCGGGGGGAGAGCTACATTCGGCAAGCACCCCATTTTCGGCATGGGGTGTTCACCCCAATGACCCTATGGGGGATACGTCAGCGGGGGACTGTCTAGCGGAGCACCATGAAATCGGCTTGTTCACACGCCGACAACATCTGGCGGATGTCGTCATAATCAGCATCCTGCACCGCCACAAATCGCTCGATAAGCCCCCGCGCCAAGATCACTTGCATCGCTGGATTGGTATGGGCATGGACTAGGACAGCCTGAATATCGGATTTGAGGCTGGTCGGCAGGCGGCTGGCGACAGCAAAAGGCTGGATCGTTGAGGGGCCAAACGTATCAATCACCCGCACTTGATGCCACAGATCAGGATGATCGCGCAGTGCAATCGCCAGCACATGGGAGTCAATCGCGGCGGCATCCATCTCGCCATGACTGACGAGCGCAATCGCCTTTTGATGAAAACCCGCTTCGGCCACTTTTCCAAAATACCCCCTCGTCTCGCCCCGCTTGACTAAGGTATAACGGGTAATGCCATAACCCGATTGGGACAGCGGCTCATTATAGGCCCACGAGCAACCACGCAAATCCACAAACGTTTGATAGGGGCTGTCGTGGCGGACAATGACATCCGAAAAATAGATAGGCCGATTTTGATAACGTTCGCCCTGCAAAATGGGGGCGGCGATGGCTTCTAGGGCCGAGGATGGACGGCGTGGCTGAGTATACAAAATATAGGGCAGGCCACAGATGAAACAGGCGTCGTAATCGAACAGTTCATCATAGGCCGTGCCGACTACCAGTTCGGTTGGCAGGCCCAATTGATCGCCGATATAACGCACAAGGCTCTGATAGACGGGCAGCATGTTGGGGGCTAAAAATGTACCGACACGGAAGGTCGTGGCTTTCATGACGAGTCTCCCAGCAACAATGGTTAACAACGATTGGGAGAGAAACCAAGTCACCAGAACTCCTAATGCGGCTCTGGAATCGGTAGGTTCTTTTTCAGTGAGGCTTCAATCCAACTGCTTTTCGCATCTTCCAGCATGGCAAGCGCCTCAGTAATCGTGTCCCCCGCTCCAATGCAACCAGGAAGATCAGGAATAGAAGCACTCCACCCGTCCTCTTCGATCTGCAAAATCACCCGGTAAGGTTGGGCTAGGTAATCGCCCATTGGTTTTGTTTCCATCAGTCTCTCATTATCTCATACATATAGAATTTGTTATCCACCGCCATTTTCGGGAAAGCAGGCGGCAAATCGTCGGCGGTGACTTCGACAAAGCCGCTTTTTTCATAAAAACGATGCGCTGCTAGAAATTTATCAGTGGTGCCCAAGAAAATCTCGGTGTAGTGGTGGGTGCGTGCCCAATCCAAGAGCGTTTGCAGGAGTTGACGGGCCACGCCGCGTGCCCCACCCCGATACTCCCGATGCACAAACATTTTGCGCAGCGCCCCCTGCCCATTGCCAATATCGAGCAGGCTGATCGTGCCAACGACTTTTTCACCCTCCAACGCGACCCAAAAATTACCTGCCCCCTGCTGATAGTAGCCGGGGATGTTGTCCAAATCGGGCTGTTGGGCACGGGTAATCGGAATATCAAATTCGGTGTTCTGGATGGTCAAAATCACATCTACCACTTGTTCGGTGTAATCGGGTTTGAACGGCACAATCTTCACGGATAGCTCCCAAAAATTGAGGTGTTTTGGCACTGGGCCGACTCCAAAGGTATGTGGTTTCATTATAATGGATTTAGGTATCCAAAATTTATTAAAGGTTGTCTTATGAAATCCTCTACCCCCCTTTTGGCGCAAGATGTCCCACAAACCATCATGCCGCGTGCCCCCTTGACGCGCTTGGTAGAAGCCGAAATTGACCTACGCCTGTTTGTGCCCGTGACCGATGCGCCCCAGTTTGAAGTGATTGAGGCGGGCGATAAACATGTTGAAGGTAATAACGGCGTTGAACTCAAGCTGCGCGTGCGGAATTTTCAGGTGGGGCAGCATGTGTTCCCAGCCGGGTCAAAAGCCAAACAGATTCCCATGATTGGGGCAACGGGTCAGGTAGCCGAAACCGAACCACACCTCCCCGATCACCTGCCCTTGCGCCTGATTCCCAAAACGATAGGGGATGATCTTGATGAACCATTGCCGGACGTTGACGATGAAAATCAAGCCACCACCGTATTCTCCCCCGATAATCGGCGCGTGTTTTGTGATACCAGCTATCCTTGGGGCACGGTTGGGCGGGTAGATACGCCTGTCGGGATTGCCAGCGGGGTCATGGTCGGGCCACGTCATTTGTTGACCGCCGCCCACGTCATCTATTGGAAACGTGATGGTTCGACGGCGTGGGTGCGTTTTCGTCCGGCCTATTTTAATGGCAGCACTCCGTTTGGCGAGGCGTGGGGTGTGCAGGTCTATTACAAATATCAGGTGCGCGGGCCAATGATTGACGAAATCGAAGGGCGCTATGATTACGCGGTGGTCGTGTTGGATCGGCGTATTGGCGATTTAACGGGTTGGATGGGGTCACGCGCCTATACCGACGAATGGGATGGCAAGCCCTATTGGTCACATATCGGCTATCCGGGTCACACGACAGGCAGTAATCGCCCCACCTATCAAGCGGGCATCGCGCTGGACGGCATGGATTGGCAGGAGGACAGCCACGAATCAATGGCGCATCGCGGCGACGTGTGGCCCAGTCAATCCGGCGGGCCGTTTTTTGGTTGGTGGGAGGGTGAAAAAGGGCCGCGTGTGGTGGCGGTACAAAGCTCACGCAATGCACGCGAAAATAATGCGAGCGGGGGCCTTGAAATGGTGCATTTAATCACCGAAGCGATGGCAGACTGTCCATGAAATTGACCTCACCCCCCAACCCCCTCTCCGAACGCTTTCAGAGAGGGGGAGTAAAGCAACCGTTAAGTCCCATTGCCTGTTTCAGAAAAGGGTTAGGGGTGAAGTTCACTCAGAAAAATTACACTGAGGGTCGGATTTCGATGGCGCAGGTGCAGCGGGTGGTGTTGGTCGCACGCATAGAGGATGGCGGCCAACAGAGCTGCTGTTCATCGGTGAGGGTCTGTTCCATCAACATGCCACAGTGCCAACACGGAGCCAATATCGTTTGGACAAGCGGTACACCAAACACCTTCGCCCCCTCAGCGGCGCGATCTGAGTCATTAAAGATGGTTAGACCCACCCGACCATCCGCTTGAAACGACAATTGACCAACTGGCAGCAAACCCGCTTTGCCCATGCCCGCACCGGAGGGCAAATTTTCGGGGGCATACAAAATCCAAAAACGCTCGGCCTCGCGTGACTCCGTATGCATAATGCCTTGCAACAGATGGGGATAGATACCACGTCCTTGAAATTCCGGCAGTGTCGCAAAATCCCACAGATAACGATCTCCAGACGGCAGCGCAAATTCGAGGTCGAGTTCACCAATTGAGGCGGATTCGGTTGCTACCCATCCATAGGCGACGGGTTGGCCTTCCCAATAGCCAATATAGGGCCGATGCCCCGCTTGGAGCCGCTGACGAACCTCATCAATCGGCAGCCGGTTGAGCCGTGCCATCAGCAAATGGTTGTTTGCCAATCCGGTTGTGAAATTGGCGAGGGGGCGTAACAGCGGAAGGGGATCGTTTTTCCACCACGTCGCAAGGGCCATCCAAATCATCCTTGAAGCTGCAAAGAAAAGGGCGATGTCGTTCTATTATAAAACAACTCGCCCTTGTTCTCCTCAGTCCAAAGGCCGATTTTTTAGGCCATGCCGCGCTGGGGTGCTGCCACGCGATAGCTGCGTTTGCGATGTTTTAACAGTTCCGCCGCATAGTAACTTCCCACCACAAAGGCCACTGCACCAATTTGAAACCCAATGCCCTGCCACGTTGGGAAAACGCCGAACCACAACCCCAACCAATAGGGTGTATTCAGATGGTCAATGGGGGTAATCGGCAGTCAACCCACCGCTTGCTGTCTAAATTTTCCATTTTCGAGGAAGCATCATCGTTCCGAAAAACCATGAAATAACTGAATTCTATATCACTCATCATTTATTTAGCTTCTCCCAAGATAACACTAGACTTGGTTTGCCAAAATCCTTGACAGCGCATCTATTCATTCCATGTAGGAGTAACCCGCTGTGATTAATCTGATTTATGCCAGTTCTGCCACAGAAATGCTGACCGAACCCGCCCTGCTCGAGATTTTGGAAAAAGCCCGCGAGAAAAATGCACGTTTGGGCATCACCGGGATGCTGCTCTATCGTGGTGGTAATTTTTTGCAGGTCTTGGAAGGGGAAGACGAAACCGTGCGGGAGCTTTATAAGGTGATCCGGCAAGACCAACGCCACAAAGGGGTGTTGCTGATTGGTGAACGCGCCGTGACTGAACGTAATTTTGCGGAATGGAAAATGGCCTTCGTCAATCTTCAGTCGGTCAAACCAGAAGATGTGCCGGGATACAGCGAATATTTGAACGTCAAATTTACCGGCGAGACCTTCTCTAATAACCCGACCTTTGCCCACCGCTTGCTGCGTATCTTCCGTGATTACATGCGTTAAAGACACGTTTTCCATTGCCATTTGATAAATGTGACATTGGTCACAACGAATAGTTCCGATTGGCATTACTCTGTCGCGCCAGAATCCATACAATGAGAGACATGAGTATACGATTGGAAGAAATTCGGACGGTTACGGCTCTACGCCACCTGTCGGAAGACTGCCAACGCGGTCTGGCCGAAGTGATGGTACGTCGCACCTTTGCCCCCGGCGAAATGATTTTTATCGAAGGGGAGCAGGCGCTGGGAATTTGGTTTGTCCTAAGCGGGCGCGTGCGGATTTTGAAACACTCGATGACGGGCCGCAGCCAAGCCCTGTGTATCGCTCAGTCGGGTAAATGCTTTGGCACATGCCCACTATTTTCTACGGAAAGCAACCCAGCCAGCGCCCAAGCCCTCGATGAGGTGACATTGCTGGTTTTGCCCGACGAACAAACTATCACGTTGATGCAGGAAAATCCCTGTTTGGTCAAGACACTGCTGCAACTTTATAGCGAGCGGCTCGATCAATTGGCCCGTCTGAGCGAATGTCTGGCGATGTGGACAGTGGCCCACCGACTGAATGACTGCCTCATGAATCATGCTGTACCAGAGTCACCCTATCCCGTCGTCCATCTGACCCACGAGAAATTGGCAGAATTGGCCGGGACGGTGCGCGAAGTGGCCTCACGTCACCTTGAAAAATTAGCCGAACATGGGGTGGTCGAACTACACAGTGGCTATCTCTACATTATCCAACCCAACGAATTGCAGCTTCAGTGATTGAGGAACATCATGCCTGTCCCAACTGAGGTCGTCCGGGGATTTGGCCTATCCAAAGGCCTTAGCGAAGAAAGCTGTCTCAAAATCAGCGCGGCGGCGGTGCCGATCACCTTTCGGGCGGGTGAAGTCTTTTTCCAACAGGGCGAAGATTTCAGCGCGTTGCATCTGGTACAGACGGGCCATGTCAAGTTATTCCGCCAGTCGGGTGACAAAATCCAGATTTTGGCGGTGGTACACGGCGGCGGAACGTTTGGGGCCGAGACGCTCTTCGCGCATACCCCCTGCCCCTGCACCGCCCAAGCATTGACGGCTGGCAGTGCCCTGATGATCCCCGCCGATACGTTGATGGCCTTACTTGAGAGCCAAGCCGATTTCATGATGATCTTTTTGGAAGTCATCTCGCAAAAACTGCGTCAATTTACCACTCTGGTTCACAGCCTTGCCTTTCGAGATGTGCCCACCCGTTTGGCCGAGGTCTTGTTACAGCAGGAATGGATGGAAACATCGAAGGGTATCACCATTCCGCGTATCCTTTCCCAACAAGATTTGGCCGCGAATGTTGGCACAGCCCGCGAAGTGGTCTATCGCACCCTCAAAAAATTCGAGCAAGATGGCCTGATTCGCATTCTGCCCCACGAATACATCGTGCTGGACGCGGGTCGTTTGCTGCGCTTGGCCGATCAAGAGTGCTGATTTTCCCTTCAAAGATTCGGCAAAACCTTACAGAACGCATATTCTATTAGTGTCGCTTATATGGGCCGAAGTTGAATTCGTAACCACGGTTACGGATTTATGGAGGTGGGTTATATGAGATAGGGCGGCAGTGACCGTTAATCCAAAGTATGTGTGGTAGGAATGTGACTTGGGTCACATTTTTTGTTTTTGGGTGGTAGTATCCTTAGAGCATATCAGTCGTCATAAGGAGCAGATCACATCATGAACACGACACGACGCGGATTTTTGAAAGGTACAGCCGGAGTGGTTGGAGCCGCCGCGCTGATGAGTTTACAAGGGCATACCGACGAGGTTTTGGGAAGAATCGTTGGCGATCCGAAAAAAGCCTATGCCCAAGCAGGCACGTATCCAGCGAACATGATGGGCGCGGAACTGCCCCCTGTCTCACAGGAAATCACTCTCGAAACCCCGCACAACATTCGAGAAATTGCCCCCGGTGTGGCGTATGAATTGTGGTCATTTAACGGCACAGGCCCCGGCCCGCATCTGCATGTCAAAGAGGGTGAACTGGTCAAATTTAGCATGACCAATCCCGACGACCATATGCAGCACAGCATTGACTTTCACGCGGCACAGTTGGCATGGGAAAAGTATTATCAGGCGGTCAACCCCGGTGAGACACACGCCTTTGATTGGACACCCAATTTCCCCGGTGTGTTTATGTATCACTGCGGCACACCCCCGGTGTTGGCACATATCGGCAACGGGATGCACGGCGCAATTGTCGTTCAACCCAAAGATGGCTGGCCCGAACCCGCCCGCGAATATGTCTTGGTACAAAGTGAGTGGTATCTGGGCGACCCCGAAGCGGACGGCGTGCGGCGCGGCAACACGCAAAAAATGACGGCTGGCACACCCGATATGGTCGTATTTAACGGCTATCTCAATCAATATCAGGCCAATCCGCTGGTGGCTGACCCCGGTGAATTGATTCGACTGCATGTGTGCAATTGTGGGCCGACGGTGTGGAGCGCCTTCCATGTGATTGGGGCGATTTTTGAAGCGGCCTATGCCGATGGCAATCCACTCAATAAGCAGGTTGGGATGCAGACGGTTACGATTCCCCCCGGCGGCGGCTACACGGTTGAAATGCGGATTCCCGACGAAGGCTTCTATCCCTTTGTGACCCACAGTTTTGCTTATACTGGGCGCGGCGCGTTGGGGATTATCAAGGTCGGCAATCCCACCATGCCCGAAACGACTCAAATGTCAGGCGGGCATTAATCCCACTGTCTATTTGACGTGGGGGTTAGGCGTTCCTCCCACCTACCCCCCACAATCCCTCTATTGGTTGAGCCATTAAAACACGGGGCTAATGACGTTTAACTATTTATTCGGGTAATCACATCCCCACCCCCAGCCCCTCCCCAAAGCATTAGGGAGGGGAGGAAATGCCGTATTAGAGCCGCTTCCCTATTGCGATGGGGAAGGGTTTGGGATGGGGACACCTTACCGCATTTAAAAGTTAAACGTCATAAGCCACCGTGCTGAAGCTAGGGTGCAAAGCGGGTCAGTCAATATGAAAACCGCTTTAGCCCATCCATGCCTGCCATTGTTCCGGCAGGGGCTTTTGCATGGCTTTCAGATAAACATCGGCCTTCGCGTAAAAGATGAGCAGGGCTTCGCGGTAGGTGTGGAAATTGACCTCGGCGGGTGGTTTCCAGCCACCGCGATCAATGGGTTTCTGCAAGTCGGCCTCACTCAATGCGGCTAAGGTCGTATCCAATTCGGCATCCAGTTTGGCGAACCACGCTTTTAACTGGGCCAGACTGGTTTCAACCGTTTTGTCAGGGTGGCGGTAGCTAAAATCCAGCTTAAAGGTCTTAAAGGAATTGATATAGGCGACCTGCACTTCGCCCATCTCGCGGCAGAGCGCCCCCAGTGTCATATTGTTCGGCAGAGCATAAGTTAAATCAGCGTCGGTGAGGAGGTCGAACATTTGGGATCGCAGGGCGTGGGTCATGTGCAGCACATCTGAAAATCGCGTGACAAGGCTGTTCATCAGTTTTCCCCTCGGTTCATTCTTGGATTAGAATCATATTTTTGATTATATAGCTCATCTGTTCGATTGTCATTGTGACAAATGTCACAAGTTTTCTTCTAGCCACTCAAGCTGTCGGAAAAAATAGGGTAGCCCATCTTCATATTCGCGCTGAACACCGTTAGCTTTGGCAAGCGCGACGGCATCGAGATGACTCAGCAACGAATAAAAGGTGGCCCGCTGTTGATGATACTCCGGCAAGGGACGGATGGTTTGATACCCCGCATATAATGGCGCATTGCTGCCGGGGCAGGTTTCTGACCACTGCAAATCCTGTTTAAAATCCCACGCCGGATCGCCCGCGATGGCCCATTCAAAGTCCAAAATTCCGGTAATCTCGCCGTCTTGCTGCAAGATATTTTCAAAGTGATAGTCCCAGTGGACAAAGGCGGGGCGGTGTACATCGCGCAGGAGGGGATCGAATTTTTCCACGATTTTTTCAAGCCGAGTGAGTTGGTCAGGCGATAAGGCATGATGCTGAACCGCAAGGGTGTGATATTCGGCATAATACTGATGAACATGCCCCGCCCATGTCGCGTGTCCACCTGTCGCCAACTCCCATAAACTGCCGTAGCGCGGGAAGGTATGTCCATGAATCACCGCCAAAATCTCCCCGGCCCGATGCGCTACCCGTTCGCGCTGTTGGTCATCCAAATCCGTCCAGCTATCAATAATTGGGGTTCCGGGGAGGCGGTTCACAATCAGATAATAATACGGGACGATGGATTTCGAGGTATCCAGCGCCACAATCGTCGGCACGGGGATGCCATCGGCGCGGAGCAGATCATAGGCGATACGTTCACTTTCCCAACGGGATATGCCCTCGCTGTCCACCACATCAAAGCGAATGACATGTGAATCGTTCACAAACAGCACCTTATTGGCCCAACCGCGTTTGGGTTTGGCGATAGATTCCACCTGCCCCAAATGATGGGCCTGCCAGATATGTTGAATGATTTCTCGCGTGGGTTCAAAGGTCATGCCATCCGCCCTCAATAGTGACCCCCTGAAATTTGGGGGGAATCGCCGTTCATAACACCGGGTTCTTAGGTTGTGTGAGAGTCAACTATACCAAAGAGAGGAAATCATGCGTACCCAAGTGTGTGGTTTTTTGCTGGTAGTGAGTCTCGTCGGAGCAGTCATCGCGCCCGTGCGTGCCCAAGAAGATATGGGCCAAACCCCGCGAGAATATCTCGAAATCGCCCTTGATTACATTCAGGAAAATTCGATCTACACGGATCGTATTGACGATTGGGAGGCGCTGCGGGCCGAAGCCTTTGTCATGATTGAGGACGCGACCACTACCCAAGAAACCTATCCCGCCATTCGGCACGTGATCGAGCAACTTGGCGATCACCACAGCAGTTTGTTGTCGGCTGAACTATCGGACATGGTCAACGCGGGTCAAGGTGAAACCATCGGGTTAATCGTGGTGGCCGATGGCAACATCGTCATCGCAGTTCTACCCGATAGCCCGGCGGCCTCTTCAGGTATACAGCAAGGGGATGTCTTGCTGGCAATTGATGGTGAGCCATTGGAGCAATCGAATGAAAGCGCTTTTGCCAACGTGGAAGTGGATCACCCTGCGACGTTCACGATTCAAAGGAATAACGAGGTTTTTGAGGTATCCCTTGCCCCCGCAATGGTGGATGTATATCGCCCGCCCCAGAGCCAACGTTTTGGCGAAAGCGTGGGGTATACGGCATGGTTTGAGTTAATCGGCCAGAATCACTACGAGTTATTCCCGAATGATGCCAAACATGCCATTCGCAATGCCAATGAGCCACCCGTCTGTGGATGGATTGTGGATTTGCGTCAAAACTCTGGCGGCAATAGCTGGCCGATGTTGGTGGGCGTTGGCCCGATTCTAGGCGAAGGTGAAGTGGGTGGTTTTGTTGATAACAAAGGCAATATGACGACTTGGGTTTATGCAGAGGGTCAGGCGCTGCTCAATGGCATTCCGATTGAGAACACCTTCTATCCACTCGACCCCATGCCGAACTTGCCCGTTGCGGTTTTGACGAGTTCATTCACAGGCAGTGCGGGCGAGATGGTTTTGGTCGCATTTGTGGGGCGACCCAATACACGACGATTTGGTGAGCCTTCCGCCGGATTGACCACTGGCAACAATGGGATCGAATTGAGCGATGGGGCGTTTTTGAACCTAGCCCAAGTATTCATGATGGATCGCAACGGCAACATCTATGACGGCCCGATTGACCCGGATGAATTGGTAGCTATTGATTGGGCCAACTATGGCACGGAGAGCGACCCGGTGATCCAAGCCGCCCTTACATGGCTGGATTCGGAGTATGGCTGCAAATAGCCTATATCCCTATCATCGTGATGCCCACCTAAGCTTTTGGGGTGGGTATTTTTATCGGGCAAACGGTCTGCTACAAGTCATCCGGTTCCCGTTCCCACCAATTGGGAGGCGTGGTATAAAACCGCTTGAGCAGGATGGGGCTGAATACGAACGGCAGAATCCCAAAAGCCAATAGGGTGAGGGTTGACGAATGGGTAATGTCAAACTGATCCCCGACAGAGCCAAATAGCTGTGCCACCGTTTGGAAGGCGAGATGAAAACCAATACTGGCCCAGACCGAACCCGTCATAACCCGGAACACCCCCAAAATGAGCGCCGCCACAAAAAATAGCAGGCTTCTGTCCGATGAAATAGGGCCACCATTGGCGAGTCCCCACAACACAAAGAGGATGGCCTGAATTAATACCGCCAACCAGCGCGGAAATTGGGCGGCAAGATTACGGTAAAAGTAGCCGCGAAAAATCAATTCTTCCGGTAGGGCTTCATAGATAAACACCAAGAAGATCAAACCAAGCGTAACAAGTAGGATGTTACCCATAGGCTCGCGTGGGGTGATGGATGTCCACCCCAAAACTAAACAGAGTGCCAAACCGATGAAGGCGGGAATTAACCAACAGATCATCCCGATCAGCAGAGGTCGCCAGCCCATCGGCAAAGGGGAGAGTGTCAGCCCATGCCAAGAGCGACGATCAAGGCAACGGCGGGCGAATAGGATCAGCGGAATAATCACCCATGAGGTGAGTACGGCCCGGATGATATGTGAGGAGCGGCTGTAATCCGACCCAAACGCCGCATTGACCCCTAGACGAATACAGAACCAGACGATTGTGGCCGCGACCCAGACAAGGGCCATTCGCCAGAATAGGCTTAGGCGGCGTTCACGATTGGAGCTAGGCAGCAGCCAGCGGGCTTCAGTGGGTATTTTTTGCTCGGCCACTCGTTTTATTTCCTCGTTGATGGGTCGGCCTTCAAAAATTGATACGTGGGCACAGGTAGATAGGTTTCGCCACGTGGTTTGATCTTTGAGAAATTTTCTCAATCCATACTTGCAAACTTTGCGCGGGGGCGTTATAGTATTGTTGCGTTCGCAACAGTTCGGGGCGCAACAAAAATTTACACTTTTGGGATGGTTCTTTTTTAGGCTTTACGATTTCGCTAGAGTTTAAAACATCATGTCATTTGATGATTTTGATTTGGATCACATTCCTAGCAATGCGCATCGGCTCTATCGCCTGATTCATGACTTGTATGTGGTGATAGACGCGGGAGACCGTGATGTCTTGGAGCCATTTGGATTGACCCCATCCCAATATCGCGTGCTTGTATTGCTCGATGCCAATTATGGGCAGCGCCTCATCACCCTCAGTGACCGTCTCTTGGTCGCCCGCAGCACCATTACCCGCCTCATTGACCAAATGGAAGACGCCGGCTGGGTCCATCGCATAGATGACCCGTCTGACCGCCGTGCTCAACATGTCGCCCTCACGCCAATGGGGTTGGCGCTGCGCAACCAAGCCTATGCTGCTCATGAACATTCTATTGAAGACCGGATGGGTGTGTTGGGAGAACGCGACCAACAACGCCTGATAGATTTTTTTTTGCGAATGCGAGCCGCCCTGCGGAACCGCATTATCGAAAACGACAGTCAAAAAAAGTAGGAGGATAATTCCGCGCGTAAAACTCAAATCCTTAGTCTCGAATCATTTTGTTTAGCTACAAAAGAGGGAGTTTTAGGAAAAATGAAGCGTGTATTAACATCACTATTGTTGTTGGTAGTAGTGGTCGTGACGCTGGTGCCCCACACCAATTCTGCCAGTGTCAAACCCGCCAAAGCGCAAGACGAAAGCCTCTTGATTTGGGCCGACTCCACCCGCACCCCCCCATTAACCGAACTGGCTGCACAATTTACTGAAGAATATGGCATTGAAGTGACCGTGCAAGAAGTGGCGATGGGCGAAATTCGCGCTCAACTGCCCGTTGCTGGCGCGGTTGGCACTGGCCCGGACATCATCATCGCCGCCCATGACTGGATTGGCGAATTGGTGTTGAACGGCGCGGTTGTGCCAATTAACCTCGGCGACAAAGCCGACCTCTATACCGAAGCCTCCAAGAAACTGTTCACCTATAATGGCGAACTGTATGGTGTGCCGTATGCGGTTGAAAACGTGGCCTTCTTCCGCAACCCTGAACTCGTGCCGGACGCCCCCGCGACGTTTGATGATGTGAAGGCGATCACCGAAGAACTGGTCTCCTCCGGGCAGTCGTCGTATGGGTTTATGATGCGTGACGAAGACGCCTATCATTCCTATCCAATCATCAGCGCTTTTGGTGGTTATGTATTTGGCCTCGATGAAAACGGCAACTATAACGCTGGCGATGTTGGTTTGGACAGTGAAGGCGCACTGGCCGCTGCCTCTTGGATTTCAGAAATGGCCGCCGCTGGTTACTTCGTGCCTGAAATGAACTATGACCAAATCCACACCCTGTTTGAAACGGGTGAAGCCGCCATGTTTATCACGGGCCCATGGGCACTGCCGCGTATCCGTGAATCGGGCGTGCCCTATGCCATCAGCGACATTCCGGCTGGCCCGGCTGGCCCCGGTGCGCCCTTCATTGGTGGACAGGGCTTTATGATTAGCGCCTTTAGCGAAAATCAACTGTTGGCGGAAGCGTTCTTGCTGGACTTCATGACCGCCGAAGAACCCATGAAGGCGATGTATGACGCCGATCCGCGTCCCCCAGCCTTCATCCCCTTGCTGGATACCTTGAACGACCCCGATTTGGTCGCCTTCCAACAAGCAGGTCTGGCGGGCGTGCCGCAACCCTCTATCCCCGAAATGACCTCCGTGTGGGGTTCGTGGCAAACCGCCCTACAATTGACCATCCGCCAAGAACAAGATGGCCCGGTAGCTTTTACGGAAGCCAGCGCTCAAATCCGTGAACTGATTGCTAGTTCTGGTGTGCCTACGGGTGGCGAAACCACTGGTGAGGGCGGTGAAATCGTTGGGCTGCCCGGTACCTTCCAAGCCCAACTGGGTTGCGCCAATGATTGGGCACCCGAATGCGAAAACACACTGATGGCCGTTGGTGAAGATGACGGCATTTGGGCCGCCGCGTTTGAACTGCAACCCGGCGATTATGAATATAAAGTCGCGTTGAACGGTACATGGGATGAAAACTATGGCGCGGGTGCAATCCCCGGCGGCGACAACATCACGTTTAGCCTTGCCGAAGCCACCACCGTTGTGTTCTTGTATGACCCGGTCAGCCATTGGGTCACGGACAGCGTGAATTCTTTGATCGTCTCCGCCCCCGGTAGTTATCAGGCCGCGTTGGGCTGCCCCGGCGATTGGGCACCGGACTGCTTGCTGTCATGGCTGCAAGACGCCGATGCTGATGGCATTTATGAGATGACCACTGACAAACTGCCCGCTGGCGACTATGAAGTGAAGGCCGCCATCAATCAGACGTGGGAAGTGAACTATGGTGCGGATGCCGCCCGCGATGGCGCCAACATCCCCTTCAATGTCCCTGCCGACAACACGCCTGTCACCTTCTCCTTTGACAGCGCCACGAACGTGCTTACCGTCACGGTAGGCAGCTAAACAATAGATAGAATAGTGAGCTACGCATGAGTACAGTAGCAGAAGCTGGCAGTCGAAAAGGGCTGCCAGCCCTTTCTTCAACCTTAAAATATTTGATAAGAGTGGTTCTTTTAGGCATTGTAGACGTTTTTGCCCTACTCTTAGCGCTCGCCATTGGTAACGATGGCAATTGGTTTCTTGCTATCGCTATCATTTTGACGACGGTTATTGTCAACATCATTAATCTGGTGCCGGGCCTGTGGCCGATGCGCTGGATGTCGCCCGCGATTGCCCTGTTGATATTGGTGGCCTTCTATCCCCTTCTGTACACGGTTTATGTCTCCTTCACCAATTACAGCGACGGTCATCGCTATACCAAACACGAGGCCCTTGACCTCATCGCAGACCGCAAATTCCTACCCGAAGGCGTGGTCAATTACAGTTGGGTGCCGTTCCGCAACGAGGCGGGTGACTATGCGCTGTGGTTGACCGACCAAGAAGGCAACACCTTTTTGACCGCTCCCGGCGAGGATTTGCAGGAAGTCACCCCCAACGAATCCGGCAGTGGGCCATATGACGATGATGGCATACCCACGACGATTGATGGCTACACGTTATTGACGGGTGGAGATCGTTTTAGGGCGCTGGCCGAATTGCAGGAAATGGAATTTGGCACCAGCGAGAACCCCATTGGCATCCTCAATCGCAGTGAAGCGGGGAACTTTCAGCAGCGCTGGGTATTTGATGAAGGCCGCAATGTCCTGACCGATAAACAGGCGGGCATTGAATACAAGGCCAACGACGACACCGGTGATTTTGTGGCCGCCGATGGCTCCCGCGCTCCGATTGGCTATTGGGTGGTGATCGGCTTCGATAATTTTGAAGAGATTTTCAGTAGTTCGCTGACGGAGGGGCCACTGCTGCGCGTATTCCTGTGGACAATCGGCTATGCGTTTGGCGGGGTGTTGACCTCGTTTGCGATGGGCCTGTTCATGGCGATTATGCTGGATGTCAAGTGGCGCGGCATCCGAGTGGTACGTTCGCTGCTGCTGATTCCTTGGGCCATCCCCGGCATGATTAGTATTTTGATTTGGCGTGGGATGCTGCAAGGTGCAAGTCAGATCACCGAGGTCAGCGGCATCATCCCCAAGACACTGGATGATCTATTTGGCTGGACACCCGCGTTTTTTACCGACCCGACATGGGCCAAGATCGCCATTTTGCTGGTGAATCTATGGTTCGCCTATCCCTATTTTATGCTGATTTCCAGCGGGGCGATGCAGTCCATCCCCTCTAGCATTTATGAGGCCGCACGGGTGGACGGGGCCAGTAGTTGGCGGCAGTTCCGTGACCTGACCCTTCCCCTAATTCTGGTCTCCTTGGGGCCACTGCTGATTGCGTCGTTTATTTTCAATTTTAATAACTACCTGTTGTTGGAAGCCTTGAATGGAGGCGGGCCACCCATGAAAGGGGCGAATGTGCCGCCAGTCGGCCACACCGATAACCTCATTACGTATACCTATCGTTATGCCTTTGCCAGCGGGGGCACACGCGACTTTGGGTTAGCGTCTGCCATCGCAGTGGTCATCTTTTTCATTGTAGCCCTGTTAACACTGGCCCAGTTCCGTTTGACCCGCCGTTGGGAGGAGATTGGCGAAAATGTCTAGCGATACCACAACCCACACCAGCACCGATACCACTCCCGTCTCGCAAATCGCTAAATGGCTCTCATTCTTGGGGACCAAGCAGTCTCCAACACGCGGGAGTCTCATCGGCAATCTGGCCCGCTTTTTCGTGATCACCTGTGCCCTGTTTTTTGCGCTGTTTCCGGTGATCTGGATTATCTCGGCCTCATTTAACCCGACGGGTTCGATGAGTACCCAGACTCTCATCCCCAAAAATGCCGAGTCCATCAGCGATGTGCTGGTCAACTTCCGGCGGCTGTTTGACGACCCCCAAATCCCGTTCTGGCGGTGGATTGGCAACTCGATTTTTGTCTCCTCCATCACCACCATCCTGATTTTGACCGTGACCTCGCTTTCGGCCTATGCTTTTTCGCGCTTTCGCTTTACCGGACGGCGGAACGTTCTGCTGATGATCTTCTTGGTGCAGGTGTTCCCCTCGCTGCTGGCGATGGTCGCGCTCTATCTGATGCTGGTGCAAATCGGCAAATATATTCCACCATTGGGTATCAACACCTATGGCGGCTTGATTATGGTGTATATCGGCGGAGGCATGGCAACCAACATCTGGTTGATGAAAGGCTATTTTGACACCATCCCACGCGATATTGACGAGTCAGCCCAAGTAGATGGCGCAACGCATATGCAAACGTTCTGGTATCTCATCTTCCCGCTGGTGAGGCCGATTTTGGCGGTGGTGGGGTTACTCGGATTCGTGGGGCCATTTAATGACTTTTTGTTGGCCCGTATCATCCTAACTGACCGCGATAACTGGACGCTGATGGTGGGCATGTTCAGTTTTGTGGAGGGCGGCGAGTTTTCGACGGATTGGGGGGTATTCGCGGCGGGGTCACTCATCGCGGCCATTCCGATTGTCGTACTGTATTTGGCATTACAGCGCTTTATCGTCGGCGGCTTGACCGTCGGCGCGGTAAAGGGGTAATTCAATCCTCCCCACCCCCATCCCCTCCCCAAAGCATTAGGGAGGGGCGTAAATCCCGTGTTCGAGTCATCCCCTTCCTTATTGCGATGGAGTAGGGGGTAGGGGATGGGGACAGCAATTTATTTCGGGCAGCATCTTCAAGGGGTCACATTCTCATGGACTTTATCTTCGGCACGCTGGCGACGGATGACCTCAAATTGGTGCATCATCGCGCCAACCGACGGGGTATCCAACATCGCTATCAACTTAGCCCGCGTGACCCCGGCCCCGGCGACCCCATCACCCTAAAAGTGCAAGTTGGGCCGGATATAACCATTGACCATGTGGCCTGTTATTACACCCTCGATGGTTCACTGCCTGTTGGAAGTTGTGGTCAGGCCAGCAATGGGCAAGTCGTGATGCTACAGCCTGTCGCAACCGTGTGGGAAACCCTCGTGTGGGGTTATGTCACCCATTATGAAGCCACCCTGCCCCCCCAACCCGCTGGCACGATTGTGCGCTACAAAATCGGTGCATGGGACTCGAATCAACCCGGTCAGCCCGAAATTTTCGGTGATTGGCCGAATGTGACTGCCACTGCCGAAAAAGCCGCCAGCGCGTTTTTTGCGGGTGAGCCACTGCCCGAAGATTTTCGCCCCGGTAACTCGGCGGTTGGTGATACCTTCGCCTTTCATGTGGATACCCTCGCCGCACCCACTTGGGCCAAAGACGCCATTATCTACCAGATTTTTGTAGATCGTTTTTATCCCGGCGATGGCAAAGACTGGCTGCAAACCGAAGATTTGAACGGCATCTGCGGGGGAACGCTGTGGGGCATCATTGACAAACTCGACTATATCACCGAGCTAGGCGTGAATTGTATCTGGCTCAGCCCA
The DNA here is from genome assembly GCA_024434115.1 of Chloroflexota bacterium. Taxonomy (GTDB): domain Bacteria; phylum Chloroflexota; class Anaerolineae; order Aggregatilineales; family J027; genus CFX10. The sequence continues at coordinate 225,416 of QMIT01000005.1, read as the reverse complement.
ACATGGGTCAGCGATTCACATCACGGCTACGACGCGACGGATTACGACCACGTGGAGCCACGCATGGGTGGGGATGAGGCCATGCACGCCCTTGTCGAAGCGGCCCATCAACGCGGCATCCGTATTTTGCTTGATCTTGTGTGCAATCATATCTCGAACGAGCACCCGATTTTTGTGGACGCGATAAGCTCTCCGAACAGTTGCTATCGTGAGTGGTTTAATTTTGATGATTCCGAGGTTGGCTATCGCACCTTTTTTGGGGTGGCGACCATGCCACAGGTCAATTTGTCGCATCCCGCCGCCCGCCAATGGATGATTGATATTGCGACGTATTGGCTACGCGAATACAAGGTGGATGGCTATCGGTTGGATTACGCAAATGGGCCTGTGCCCGATTTTTGGTCGGATTTCCGGGCCGCCTGCAAACAGGTCAACGCCGATTGTTTTATGTTTGGCGAGGTGATTGACGCACCAGATGTCATTCACAGTTATATCGGACGGCTAGACGGCTGTCTGGATTTCCATCTGAGCGATGCCATTCGCCGCACCTATGGCTGGCAAACATGGTCGGAAGCCGATTTGAAGCGCTTCGCCGAACATCACCTAAATTATTTCCCCGCCGATTACCTGATGCCGACGTTTTTGGACAGCCACGACATGGATCGGTTTTTGTATATCGCCAAAGGGGATATCGAGATGCTGCGCCGCGCCGCCGAGGTGCAAATGAGCCTGCGCGGGATGCCGATCATTTTTTATGGGACAGAGGTCGGGCTGACCCAATCGAAGGGGATTCATGATGGCATGGGTTTCCACATCAGCCGCACGCCGATGCTGTGGGGCGATGAGCAAAACGCCGAACTGCTGGACTTTTATAAGCGGTTGATTCGGGAGCGAAAGGCGCGACGGGGCGGGGCTAAATAAAGACACGGGGCTAAAAGGCGTGTCCGGTAAATGAGGGGTTTCCAAATTGGGTAGACTCTCAAGTGTCACCTAAGGAGTCAAGCCGATGGATTTGGAAACCTTACTCACCATGATATATGTAATTGTTGAAGAGTGGTATGAGGCGAAAATCGCCCCACAGAAATCAAGGCGCGGGCGACCAGCGCAATTCAGTGATAGCGAAGCCTTGACCATAGCCGTGGTGGGGGCATGGGGCAAGGGTGTGCCGTGGGATTCAGAGCGCGGGCTGATCCGCTATATGCACAGTCATTACAAAGCGATGTTTCCGCATCTGCCGCAGCGAAGTGCGTTTAACGAACGCGTGCGACGATTGTATGGGGTATTGGTGGAGTTGCAACAGGAATTGAGTGAGCGCTTACGGGAAGTACAGGTGCTCTATGAGTGTGTGGATTGCTTGCCCATTCCAGCTGGAAGCGGGGGACAATATAGTCGAGCAAGGCGGCATTGGCTGATGGACAGTACCATTGGGCGAGGGAGTGGACAGTGGTTTTGGGGCGACCATCTTTTGGTTGCGGTGCAATCGAATGGAGCGGTGACGGGGTGGTTAGTGGGTGCGGCTCACCTCAATGACCGTTGGCTACTGGAAGCCTTTGTCAGCACGCGCGCCGGGACAACCTGTCTGATGGGACCGCCGCGTCCACCCCACCGCAGTCACGCCGAGTATGCCAAACCGCCGATTGGCTTTATCGGCGGCTGGGCAGCGGTAGGTCGGGCGACGGGTTTACCTTATCTGGCCGATCGTGGCTTCAATGGCCCGCGTTGGGCTGAGCATTGGCAAACCCACTATCAGGCGACTGTCTTTACCATTCCCCCTGATAACATGTCCTCGCCCGCTTGGACACCTGCTGAAAAACACTGGCTCAACCACCATCGTCAAGTCGTTGAAACCACCTTTGCCATACTCACCGAAGTGTTTCATCTCAAGCGCCTGCGTGCCCATTCCCGTTGGGGGCAACTGACCCGCATCGCTGCCAAAATCGCCGCTTTCAACCTTGGTCTGTGGCTCAATCATCTCTTAGGGCGACCACCCTTCGCTTTTGCCACCCTTTTATGTTGATGATTTACCGGACACGCCTTTTAGCCGCCGTGCTGAAATTAGGATGGATCACCAGTCATCACGCTGCACGCACCACAGGGACGATTCTCACGCGGTACAACCCGGAAACAGCCTAGATTGAGCACGGCGGCTTTAGCCCCGTGTGCGCGAATGCTCAAAAACCACACCATCCAACACAAGAATTCCGAATTTCCTCCACCAACCCCTTGACCTCTAGTGTACTCTAGGTTCTATACTGTTTTTTGTTGGGTGAAATATGCACGAAGGAGCAGTAAATCAAAATGAACAAGCGTACTTTGGGCCGATCCGGTATCGAAGTTTCACCGTTGGGCATGGGCTGTTGGGCCATCGGCGGCATTTGGCAGTTTCTCGATATTCAGGCCGGATGGGGTGAAACGGATGATGCCGAATCCCTCCGCGCGTTACAGGTCGCTTTGGATAAAGGCATCAATTTCTTTGACACCGCGGCCAACTATGGCACGGGTCACAGCGAAAGCCTTGTTGGGAAGGCGTTTGCGGGCAAGCGCGATCAGGTGGTCATCGCCACGAAGTTCGGTTTTAATGTCAACGCGCCCGCCAAACACGTCACACACTATGACCACCCCGAAGAAGTGGTCAAAAGTGTGCAGGCCGAATGCGAAGCCAGCCTGCGCCGCCTCAACATGGAGACGATTGACCTCTATCAGTTGCATGTTTGGGATTATCCGGTGGAACACATCCCGGCCTTGCTCAATGAATTGGAAGCATTGGTCAAGGACGGCAAAATTCGCACCTACGGTTGGAGCACGGATTCAGTCGAGGGGGCACGCCTGTTTGCCAAAGGCGAACACTGTGTCGCCATCCAGCACGATTTGAATGTAGTCAAGGATGCGCCGGAGATGCTGGCCCTGTGCCAACAACTCAATCTCGCCAGCGTCAATCGCAGTCCTTTGGCACGGGGAGCACTGAGTGGCAAATATACCAAAGACACGACCTTTGGCGCGACGGATGTTCGACAGGATCAGTGGTCAATGGAGACGTTTTTTGCCCCAACGCTGGCCCGCTTGGACGCCCTGCGCGATGTCCTGACTAGCAATGGACGTTCGTTGGTACAAGGGGCACTCGCATGGATTTGGGCACGCAGTGAAAAAACCGTGCCGATTCCGGGGATTCGCACCGTTGCGCAAGCAGAAGAAAACGCCGGAGCCATGCAGTTTGGCCCGCTGACCGCCGACCAGATGCGCCAGATTGATGAACTGCTGCGTCAGCCTGTGTAGAGCGGTTTTCAAGCAGATTGTTCTTTTTATGACACGGGGCTGATAACGTTTAACATATTACTTCGGTAATCACAATCCCCACCCCCGACCCCTCCCCAAAGCGTTAGGGAGGGGAGTCAAGACCGGATTTCAAGCCCTTCCCTATTGCGATGGGGAAGGGTTTGGGATGGGGAGTTGGACGGTGAAGATTGTGCCAATCCCCTCCTCACTCTCACAACGGATCGTGCCGTTGTGTAGATCCACGCTTTCCTTGACAATGGTTAACCCCAACCCCGTCCCCTTGATATTGCGGCTATTGCTGGCGCGATAGAAGGGGTCATACAAATGGGCTAGACCATCGGGCGGAATCCCAATCCCTTGATCGCTGACCCTAAAAGTGACCGTGCCGTTGCTGCGCTGAACCTCTAAACGTACCTCACCCCCATCCGGCGAATACTTGACGGCGTTCGAGAGCAGATTCACCAAAATATGCTGCAAAAGTTTTGAATCGAGCACGACTTCTCGCAGATGACCGTCCGAGGCAAAATTGATGGTGTGTTTGCCATCATCTACCGCTTGGATGCGCTCGATGGTGGCCTGACAAAACGCGAGGAGGTCAAGGGGAGCCGGATTAAATTCAAGTCGGCCTGCCCGCGCCTTGTTCACCGTCAACACATCATCTAGCAATCCCACCATATAATCGGCCTGCCCCAAAATCTCATGAATCTGCTTAAACAGGCGGTCAGGCGTCAGGCGTTCATAGTAGCGGTGCATCATCTCAGCGGCGGTATAAATCACGGCCAGCGGCGTCCGAAATTCGTGGGATACCACCGAAACAAAACGCTCCTTCAGTTGGAGGAGTTCACGTTCTTTTTCGATCTCAGTGCGCTGACGTTCGGCCTCGCGCAGTTCTTCCTGTGCTTTCATGCGCTCGGTAATGTCGCGGTTAACGGTGACAGCACCCGTCCGATTGCCAGCACTGTCGGTGATATAGGAAGTAGAGGCCAATAAATGTACAGGGCTGCCATCTTTGCGCCGATGGGTAGCCTCACCGCGCCATGACCCTGCTCGGTAAAGCTGTTCAACCAATACCTCGCGTGGGGTATTTGAATAGTTGCCTTGCACGATTTCCTCGACGGGCTTGCCAATAACTTCATCGGCTCGCCACCCGTAAATCAGTTCGGCGGCTGGATTCCAACTGCGAATTTTAAAATCAAGGTCGGTGGAGATAACCGCATCTGAGACATGGGCCAGCAGCATCGCCTGATAGCGGGTTTGTGCTTCCAAGTGGCGCTGATCGGTGATGTCGTAAAGGATACTCACGATGTGCGGCACATCCCCAAAAGCAATTAACTCTGCCGAGACCAATAGAACAAGCGGTTTACCGGATCGAGTACGGCCATGAAGTTCATGATTGTACAAATTGCCTGCCTTCAAGATGGACGCTACCGCCTCGGCACGTTTCTCAGGATTGACCCACAAACCGACTTCGGGGGTCGTTCTTGCAATCAGGTCATGTCGTTCGTAGCCCAGCAGCTTGGCTAAGGCGTCGTTAGCATCCACAATGGCTGCATCTTCAAGATGGGTGATAACAATTGGCACCGGGCTGCGATGAAAGATGGTACTAAAACGGCTTTCCGATTGGCGCAGGGCATCTAGCGTCTTGTTCCGTTCCAAGATGTCTTCTTGGAGCGCCCGATCTATCCTGTCGCGTTTGAGAAGTTCGGTGTGCAGCACGCCATACAGCGCCGTCGCCGTCACCCCGACAAAGCCCAAACCCTTCAAAATGCTGAATCCCGCCAATTCGGTGACATTGCCGTTCAAAAAGAGGGCTAAGAAGCTATCCGATAAGATAATCCACAACGTTGCGATGGTCGCGTACACCATGCTTACCCGGATGTCGAAGCGTTTGATTGATGTGTACATCGCACCCTTGCCTATCCAATAAGATTCACACTTCTAACAGATTATATTCTAAGACGCCTAGAGGAAAAGTCCCCCTGTTTCGGTGGAACGATCTGTCTTTGAGGACGACCTAGTTGGGTGCAGCAGGGGTAATTATTCTATTGGCTCACGCACACTGGTTTCAAGCAGGCGAGCCAACAATTCACGCAGTATCCGAAAGCCATCCTCGCCCAGCAAGGCAATATATTCGGCCTCAATTGCCTGCTTGATATGATAGGCATCCTGCAAAAATTGTCGGCCCGCTTCCGTAAACTGTACCAAGACGGCCCGTTTATCGTCGGGGTCGGGCGTCCGTTGGACATAGCCCCCCCCTTCCAACTCCCCCACCAACTGCCCCATAGACTGTTTGGTCATGCCAGCCCGTTCTGCAAGCGTGATAATGCGTGTGCCTTTGAGGTCAATATACATCAGCACCGTCGCGTGGGTGGTGGAGATGTCGTGATAACCGAGGGCCTGCAATTTTTCGATGCTGCGGAGTTGAAAATCGCGGTGGGCACGAATGAATAGGCGGCCAATGTTGGTGTTACGGGCTTCCTGAATTTCACTTTGGCTGGGTGGCATGGCAGCATTTTCCTAGTTGACAATTTAGACAGGTAGGCTTACTATTGTCGAGATAGACAAGTTACCTGACTAATTATGGGAGACCGATTATGACCATTGTACCCGAAATCAACACACGCCTCACGGTTGGCAGCAGCGCCCCCGATTTTGAGGCCGAGACTGCCACTGGCGAAATGATTGGCCTCAAGCACTATCGTGGTAAGCCTCTGCTGCTATCCTTTTTTCGCAACGGGGCGTGTGCGCTGTGCAATCTGCGTATGCATCAATTGATCGAGAAGTATCCGACCTATCATGCGCGGGGTTTGGAAATGCTGGCGGTGTTTGAATCGCCACGCAGCAGCATCTTGGAATATGTTGCCAAACAAGATGCCCCGTTTCCCATTATCGCCGATCCGACAGCGGCTCTCTATCAATTGTATGGGGTAGAGGTTTCAGAGGAAAAGGTCAACGCAACAATGGCCGATCCATTGGGACAGCAGCGTATCCAAGAGGCCGCCGAGCGTGGATTCAAGTTAACGCCTGAAGCGGGTAGCAATTTCTACCGAATGCCCGCTGATTTTCTGATCGGGCCGGATGGCAAAATCGTGGAGGCCTTCTACAGTGATCTCATCGGTCAGCATTTGGCGTTCGAGGCGATTGAAAAATATTTGCGCGGTTAAAGTGTTGCAGAACCCTCCCCAAAATCCATTGAGGAGGGTTTTTTCGAATGGGTATCCATAAAAATCTCGCCAATTTGCACCATCGTTAGGATGCCAATAATCAAGAGGAGGTTGAGAAAACCTAGCAGTTTCAGCTAGACAGGTGTTATTCGGACACGATGAATTGAGTTTTTCTATTCTAATCGCACTGTGGGCAGATTCGGAGGGTATGGGCCAGCGGTAGGACAAATGGACTACAATTGTGTATCATAGTAAAAGAAAAGTTGCTGGGAGGATGCATGATGAGTAGTTTTACATTGACGGTTCCCGATGAAATGGTCAAAGCAGCACAGCAAATTGCCGAGACCACATCCCAACCACTTGAGGTAGTCTTGCTCAGTCGGCTTAAGAGCGCCCTGCCCCTGCCACAACTGCCGCCTGACGAAGAAGCCGAACTCCAAGCGCTCCACCATTTGTCCAACGATGCTCTTTGGACAATCGCCCGCGAACAAATGCCGGACGAGCAGCAAACACAGATGCAGGCCTTGATGGGCAAAAACTCATTGGGCACGATCAGCCCTGATGAATATATCGCCTTAGAAGGGCTGGTTGATCGAGGTCAGCGATTAATGCTGCGGAAATCCGAAGCGGCGGCGATTTTGACCCGACGGGGTTATAAAGTTTCGCCAAAGGATTTGGCAAAGCGTGAGTAGAGCATCATGGAGAGCCACCAAACAGTTGGTTTTCGAGCGGGCAAAAGGGTGCTGTGAGTATTGCCAAACCTGTGAAGATAACACAGGTCAACCGATGCACATTGAGCACATTGACCCACATGGCGGGGATGACCTCGATAATCTATGTCTATCCTGTTCAAGTTGTAATCTGAGCAAAGCAGTCGCCACCAGCGCAAAAGACCCTGAAACAGACACTGTTGTCCCCTTATTTAATCCACGCATTCATCATTGGTACGAGCATTTCGAGTGGTCTGACAATGGGCTGATCCTTCTAGGCAAAACCCCCATCGGACGCGCAACCATTGAACGATTGAAGATGAACCAAGAACGCCTGATTAGGGCGAGAAGCAATTGGATTGAAGCAGACAACCACCCTCCTCCGAGGCCTGACTAAAATCGCGTCTTCAAAGCAAAAAGCCGCCCCTGAGTTTGTCAAGGACGGCCTGTGAATTTCGCAGTATTTCGATAGAGGCGGAGGGATTGTTCATCCCCCCACCCTAGCGAGATAGACTATTTCTCTGCCGAGGGGAGTGACCGCTGACGGCTGGCATTTTCTTCTGCCGGGGCGTTTTGCGGATACTGATCGGCGTTCGGGTCGGTGGTCAACTGCGCGGCTTCCGTTTCCACCTTGAGGGCGGGTGCGTCAATCGGCAGGGCTTCCACTGAGAAGATGTTCGGGTCGCCCGTCACATCGGATGTCCAGACGATGGTGGTGGATTCGCAATACCACGTGGGGGCATAGTCTGGAATGGCATTGTCGGTCAACAGGCGGGTCTTGCCGCTGCTGAGTTCATAGATGTAGATGTCAAGGTCGCCATCCACGTCGGATTGGTAAGCGATCACTTCGTCGCCGGGTGAGAACACGGCATTGGTCGCGTCGCCCGCCACATCCGAAATCAGTTGGACGTTGGTGCCGTCAGCATTCATCATGTAAACCGCGCTGGTTTGGGCACCGTCACGATATGAGCGGAATACGATCTTGGTGCCATCGAAGGAGTAGGAGGCATCATGGTCGTAGCCGAGGCCATCGCTCAACTTCACGACATCCCCTGTCGCAAGGGTTAATTCATAAAGCTGCCAAATGCCACCATCGCGGTCACTCTGGAAAAGAACCTTGCTGCCATCAGGATGCCAGAAGGCGTTGATGTCGTTGGCGGGGTTATCGGTCAAGCGCGTTTCCACACCTGTCGCAATATCCACCACGTACAGTTCCCAATTGCCATCACGCGCGGATTCATAGACGATGCTGCCACCATCGGGCGACCACATCGGGTCAACATCAATCGCGTTGGGCGTATAGGTCACACGCTGTTGGAACGTGCCATCCGCCGTGCCGACATAGATTTCCCAGTTGCCATCGCGGTTGGAGGCAAAGGCAATGTACTTGGCATTGGGTGAGCGGGTTGGGGCCATGTCATAAACACGTGGGCCAACACCCTTCGACAGGTTTGGATCAGCGCCGGGGCTGTCGGGCAGTTCACCGAGACGGAACACTTCCCAGTCACCCGTTTGATTGGTGTGATAGACCAGCCAGTCAGGGCAGACCGCCGGAGTATTTTCCAGTGGTGTCCAGTTCTTGGGCAGTTCTTCGTTGGAGCACATTTCAGGATTGGTCATCACCACAATCGGGAAGCCGTTGGCATCTTCGATGGTGTAACCGCACTCAGGCTTGGGTTCCTCAGTCGGGATTTCAGTGGGCACTTCGGTTGGAACCTCAGTTGGAGGCTCAGTCGGTGCTGGCGTTTCGGTGGGGACTTCAGTCGGTTCTTCGGTGGGTTCTTCGGTTGGAACCTCTGTTGGGATTTCAGTCGGCACTTCGGTTGGAACCTCGGTGGGGACTTCAGTCGGCACTTCAGTAGGCTCTTCAGTAGGCTCTTCGGTTGGCTCGATGCAGATCGAAGTCACCACGACTTCATTATCGCCGATGGTGAGGGTCAGCGTACCGGGTACATAGGGATAGTAGAGCGGTAGTGAACCACCCGCACCCAGTTGGAACTGACTCTGGTCAACATTGGAGCCGAGGAAGTCGCTAGAGACCGTGTAGGCCAAAGGTTTGGGCATATCACCACCATTGTTGGTGATCTGGAAGTAGACACCAGAACCATCTTCCTTGCACAACCCAACGGCTTCAATTTGAGGCGGATTGGGTTCTTCAGTGGGTTGTTCGGTTGGCTCTTCAGTCGGTTCTTCGGTGGGTTCTTCCGTTGGCTCTTCAGTAGGCTCTTCGGTGGGTTCAACGCAGGTATAGGTGATTTCTATCTCAGCGTCGGGAATCTCAAGGGTGATTTCACCATAGAAATTCGGGATATGGATTTCCAGCGTGTTGCCGAAGTTGGGCGAACCCGCCTCACCCAAGAACACGGGACCTGTTTGCAGCACGTTGCCATCGCCATCGGTGACGATATACGTGGACACGGTTGTCATGGGGCCACCGAGATTGGTGATGATGAAGTACGCACCCGTGAAGTTTTCTTCTTCCTTGCAATAGCCGTCCGCTGTGAGGACTGGCTCTTCGGGTTCTTCAGTCGGTTCTTCAGTGGGGACTTCGGTTGGAACCTCGGTTGGGGCTTCGGTGGGTTCTTCGGTTGGCTCTTCAGTGGGTATTTCGGTGGGTTCACCGCAGCTTAATACCGCATTAGGATTGCTGCTGCCGGGATGACCAATCTGTTGATCGGCTTCCAAGCGAACTTCACCACCACCGGGCCAGCGAATTTCCATGGTACCGCCACCGGGGAGGTTGACTTCACCCGTCCAGATAATGGTATTGGTCGCCACATCAATCAAGCGCCATTGAGTTGGGGCACGCATATCGCCATCACCCGGTTCACCTGTGTTGGTAATTGTGAAGACGGCTTCATTGGCTTCGCAGACACCCGTCACTTCCAAGCTGGAGCAGTCGAGGCGATCTGGATTGTTGGTTTGGCAACTCAATGGGGGTTCGGTGGGTTGTTCGGTAGGTTCTTCAGTTGGAACCTCAGTGGGGACTTCGGTGGGTTCTTCCGTCGGTTCTTCAGTGGGTTGTTCGGGCGGCTGGCAATTTTCAGAATAGCTGTAGCGTCCACCATCCACTGTCAGGGTCAACGGGCCATAGATATTGGCGAGGAAGATTTCGAAGGTGTTGCCGAAATTGGGAGCACCCACCGCCAAAATGTAGGCACGACCAGAAGCAATCATCGTGTTGCTGGCATTCGTCACCAGATAGTCAACATCAACGTCCACTTGGCTGTTGTTGACGATAAGGAAGTAGGAACCAAAGAAGTTCTCGTAGCCTTCGTCACCATACTTGCAGTGACCGCTTAGGAACAGGTTCACTTCGGTGGGCGGCTCGGTGGGTTCTTCGGTGGGTTCTTCCGTCGGAACTTCGGTTGGAACCTCAGTTGGGACTTCGGTAGGCTCCTCGGTTGGAACCTCAGTGGGTTCTTCCGTAGGAATTTCAGTGGGTTCCTCAGTTGGCTCTTCGGTAGGCTCTTCAGTTGGAACTTCAGTGGGTTGTTCGGTTGGGACTTCGGTAGGAGCCTCAGTGGGCACCTCTGTTGGCGAACCGCAGTTCAAAACAGTGTTGGGTCGACTATTGCCGGGGTGTCCAACCTGTTGATCGGCTTCCAAACGGACTTCACCGCCGCCCGACCATTCGATAATCATCTCACCGTTGCCAAGCAGTTGAACGGGGCCGCTTTGGAGGACATTACCCGTTGCTACGTCAATTAGACGATAGGCCGTTGGGGATACCATATCGCCATTGCCGGGTTCGCCCGTGTTATAGATGCGGAAACGCGCAATGCCGTCCACGCATTGACCTGTTACTTCGAGGCTAGAACGATCCGGGCGTCCATCATTGGGCTGACCCTGACCACCACCCTCTTCAGTAGGTACGGCTTCAGTGGGTGCAGCTTCAGTTTCTTGACCACCCTGACCACCACCGCCCTCTTCAGTCGGCACGGCTTCGGTTACCACTTCGGTGGGTACGGCCTCAGTTACGACTTCGGTTGGGACTGCCTCAGTAGGGGCAGCTTCGGTAGGTTCACCACCCTGACCACCGCCCTCTTCAGTCGGCACGGCTTCAGTGGGTTGGGCATTGTCATCGGGATTGCAGGGATCACCAATGGCATCGGGTTCATAATTGGCAACGGCAGGACACGCATCATCAGCGTCTTTAACACCATCACCATCCGCATCAGGGCAGCCTTGCGCCGATTCCGCACCGGCTTCATCCGGGCAGGCGTCCTGATCGTCTACAATTCCGTCACTATCTCGGTCACTGCCACCAGCAGTGCCAGAGAGGTCGTCGTCGCCGCCGCTGAAAATCAGCAGTGCGCCAACCACGATCAGCACCAATGCCACTGCGATAATGGCAATTTGCTGCTGTTGGCTTAACTTCTTCCATTGCTCCATTGAACTAGACTCCTTCGGCTAAAAATATACGTAAATGGGTCACTTCCGCCCGTCCTCAATAGCACATACTCCTTTGCTACGACAACGATTGCACCATTAGGTCTTCTTTTTTGTCGCATTTGTGTGTTAAAGAGTGTCGTGCGGGGTGAATATTTTTTGGGGTTGGTTCAGCCCCCCATATCCATCATAGTGGAAAACCGTAATTGCGCAAAAAAAGTCACGCATTAGGTTTTTTGTTTCAGGAATTTCTACAAAATTCATAAATACAAGGCCAACAGACTGCTGACCTTGTACGTTTTTAGGTTGAAAACAGAGGCGATTAGGCGAGGGTATCCAAGATGATTTTGCCGCGTGTGTGTTTGCCTTCAATCATCTCGTGCGACTGGCGTGCTTGGGCTAAAGGCAGCACCGTACTTACGTGTGGGGTTAGCTTGCCTGTTTCAATCAGCCGGGTGATTTCGATCAACTGGGCTTGATGCAATTTCACCAAATGCGACTGGACACGCACCCCCATCTGTTGGGCTAATTCGACAGGGGGATTCCAGTCCACAATCGAGACGGCGATACCACCCGGTTTCAATAGCCCCAGCGAATCGGCTAAGGTTGCCCCCCCAAGCGAATCCAAAATGACATCCACCCCACGTACAGCTTCATGGAGCGGGCTGGCATTGTAATCAATCACCTCATCCGCCCCCAATTGACGCACAAAATCGGTGTTATGTGCTGAGGCCGTCCCGATGACGTATGCACCATGCTGCTTGGCGATCTGTACCGCCAGATGACCCACACCACCCGCCGCCGCTTGAATCAACACGCGCTGGCCTGCCTGTAACCCCGCCACATCAAACAACGCCTGCCAGACGGTGAGGGCTGCCAATGGAACGGCTGCCGCTTCAATATGGGTCAAGTTGTGCGGTTTCAATACCAAGTCTTCTAGGGGTGCTGCAACGTATTCGGCATAGGTCAGTCCCGGCGTGGGAAAACGAATCATCCCATAGACCGCATCACCCACTTTAAATTCGGATTGTGGCGCGTTGATTGCCTCGATCACCCCCGACATATCCCAACCGGGTATCATCGGGAAAATGGCATGTTCAGGCGGTGTGCGACCTCGGCGGCGTTTCCAATCGGCAGGATTAACCCCGGCGGCGTGAACCCGAACCAGCGCCTCCCCTTCGGCTGGAACAGGCTTCGGCGCATCCTCATAAACCAAGACATCGGGGTCGCCAAATTGATGATACTGGATTGCTTTCATGGTCTGCATACTACGGCCTCCCTAAATTTCGATTATCTGACTTTCATTGTAGGCAATATGCGCTATCATTAAAAGTATGCACATTTTTTGTATATAGTATCGAGAATGATACTATTGGACGGAGGGGGGGATATGACATCCACTTATGGGGTGTTTAGCTGTAGCGTCGAAGCGACGATGGATGTGATTGGCGGCAAGTGGAAAGGCACAATTCTATTTTATTTATTGGGGCAGACGCGCCGTTTTGGGGAGTTAAAACGCTTGATGCCCAGCATTACCCATCGCATGTTGACCAATCAATTACGCGAATTGGAGCGCGATGGGGTCATTCATCGAAAGGTGTACGCCGAAGTGCCACCGAAAGTCGAATATTCACTGACCGAATTTGGGGCCAGCCTCAAGCCGATTATTATGTTGATGCGTGATTGGGGCGACCAGTATATTCAAGAGGTCTTGGCACGGCGGGAACAGACCCAACATGAGAACACCGAGATTGAAGAAGGGGCAGAGGCATAATCCCCCACCCCTCCGGCAAGCCATGTCCCCTATGGCTATTCGGTGGAATCCAATGACACCATGCGGAAGCCGATGTGATGATCTTCATAGTGGGGCGGGTCTTCAAAATGGCGATAGGCGCTGCGGGCGGTAAAGGGATCAGCGCCCCACCAGCCACCTTTTTCAATTTTAATGTCGCCGTTTTCCGGGCCTTGGGGGTCATCGCGCTCCATCAAGTCATAATATTTAAAGTCTAGCCAATCCTGCACCCACTCCATCGCGTTCCCGGCCATATCGAGCGCCCCAACCCAGCTTGCACCTTCGGGATAGTTACCCACCGCGACGGAATTGGTAGCCCCAACCATATTCAGCAAGGTTTCATCAAATTCGTTGCCCCAAGGATAAGTTAGCGATTCCGGCCCACGCGCGGCATATTCCCATTCGGCCTCGGTGGGCAGGCGTCCACCCCGCCATGTCGCGTAGGCTTCGGCTTCATACCACGTAATGCAGGTGCGCGGCTGTTCGGGCGTCTGCTCACCATCACAGGCCAGTGGCAGAGAGGTTTCGGTCAGTGGGTGGGTGAGCCATGCCAGTCCTTCGGTTGACCACAAGGCCTCATTTTCATAACCGCCTGCCTCGACAAAGGCATCAAAGGCGGCGTTGGTGACTTCGGTTTTATCAATCCAATAGCCCTGACTCAGACAAACTTCATGGGCGGGGCGTTCGCTGCGAAATTCACGCGCGGCCCAAAATGGACGATCCATCGCTTCGGCGGCTTCTTCGGTTGTGCCACGCATAAAACAACCCGCCGGAACCCATACTTGTTCGATGCCAAATTCATCCACCCGCGTCTCCCCGGCTTGGCGTTCCTCCGGTGACTGGGCATGGGTGCGGCTCGACCACACTGCCCCGGCCAATACGGTAACACATACACTCAATCCCAAAAGTGTCCTACGAAACATTGTTTTGACTCCTTGATAATGTATCCACCCAAAATAACAGGCGCGGCGGACAAAGGTTCGTAAGAAATTCTGAGAAAATGTATGGAGGAGGGTTATATTACGAAAAGGCTGTAGGGGAGAGGGCGGCGCGAAATCCCTTATTTAACGATAAGAATATTCTACCGCAAGCCCTTTAAACATGCCAACAAGTGGGGATTTTTTGGACAGGACTTTGACGTATGCTGGGGTCATCACTGGCGCAATAATATATATAAGGAGAGCAGCGATGCCAGATTTGAAGGGCAAGGTAGCAGTTGTCACCGGGGCAAGTCGCGGGGTTGGCAAGGGGATTGCATGGGGCCTGAGTGAGGCTGGCGCGACGGTCTACATTACTGGCCGCACCGTCGTCGAGGGCACGCATTGGCTACCGGGTAATCTTCACCAAGCGGCAAAGGAGGCCAATGAACTTGCCGGGACGTGTATCGCGGTGCAGTGTGACCACACCGATGATAAGCAGGTCGCGGTCTTATTTGAACAGGTAATGCGCGAACAGGGCCGGATAGACGTGCTGGTCAATAATGTGTGGGGCGGCTATGAGATTTTTGGGCAACCCAACGGTGGGGAGTTATGGTTTGGCCCGTTTTGGACACAGCCTATCGAGATGTGGGACAAAATGTTTGCATCCGGGGTGCGTGCCCATTACACCGCCAGTCAACATGCGGCGCGGGTGATGATTGAGCAAAAAAACGGCCTGATCGTCAATATCTCGTATTGGGCGGGGCAGAAATTTATGAACAACGTCAGCTATGGGGTCGCCAAGACCGCGACGGATCGCATGGCCCGCGACATGGCCCATCAACTTCAACCCCACAACATAGCCGCTGTTTGCCTCTATCCCGGCTTGGTGCGGACGGAAAGCGTGATGGGGGCGGCGCAGTATTTCGATCTTAGCAACTCGGAGTCGCCACAGTTTGCGGGGCGAGCAGTGGCACATCTGGCGGCTGACCCCGACATCATGGCGAAAACCGGGCAGGTCTTGGTGATTGCTCAATTGGCGCTGGATTATGGGTTCACCGATACTGATGGCAAACAACCCATCCCGCTGACATTGGAAACTGCGTAGAGTATAAAGAGATGCCTTTTGGAACTCATAACCGCTACCAAAAGGCATTTCCCCAATTGAGAGATGGATTTATAATCCAATCATCGAACAAATGAGCGAGGAGATGATGCAGCGATGGTCAATCAGGCGTTCATGAGTTGGTTATTGGAGTCCTCGATTCCGTCCATTCGGTATCAAGCCTATACCCACTTGATGGGCCTCCCCGAAGATCACCCCGATGTTATCCAAGCCAAACACGCCATTATGGAAACTGGCCCTGTGCCAATGATTTTGGGCCGTCAAACCGAGGCAGGTCATTGGAAGATTGATAAAAGTTTCTACACACCCAAATACATCAGTTCGCATTGGAGTATGCTGCTGCTGGATGAACTGCGTGTTGAGTCAAGCAATCCCCGTTTTCAGCGCGGGGCGGAGCATATGTTGAATGCAACGGAAACCAAATCCCCATCATGGCTGCAAAAGGAGCGCCCCGGCCTTGCCTGTTTTTGGGGCGATATGTTGCATTATGTAGCCTATGCAGGAAGGTTTGATGAACTTCAAGCCGTCATCCAATTTCTGATTCAGGAAGTCACGACACGACGCGGGGTGTGTAACCATAACGGCGGATTACCCTGTGCATGGGGGATTGTGCGAAGCCTATGGGGACTAGGAGCAATCCCCCTGACCCAAAGAACGCCCGAAATCACCCAAGCAATTGAAGCGGGCGTCACATTTTTGCTGGATAACCATGCACTGGTCGAGGCCAATTATCCCGCTCCTGAAAATGGCAAAATACATCCCCTGTGGTTTGATCTGAATTTCCCGCTCTTCTATCAGGTGGATGTTTTGTTTACGCTACGGGTGCTAGGGGATTTGGGCGCATTGAACCACGCCGGCGCACAACCCGCACTTGATTGGCTGGAACAACTCCGCCGCGAGGACGGCCATTGGCATGGACATAATCCCTATCGCCAGCGTACCTATAAACAATTGGGCGATGCAGAGGAGATTCATCGGTGGGTCTCGCTTCAGGCCGCGCGGATTTTGCAGCAGGCGGGTCGTCTGAAATTCGCCGCATGAGATGGGTTTGGTAGGGGCGAGTCGCCGTGCTCGCTTGGTCATATTTGAAATGCGGGATGGCACTGGGCCATCCCCTACGAAATATGACCCTAGTTGGCGGTTTTGTTTGGCGTGGATTGTGTTTACTGATTGAAGCGATACACGGAGAGATAGTGACCGTCGGGGTCTTTCGCCATGAAATAGCGCCCGAATGGTAAATCTACCGGGTCGGCGATGATTTCGACGCCCTGTTCCTTCCACCGCGCCCACGTGCCATCTACGTCATCCGCCTCGAAACTGAGTTCTATCGTGCCGGGGTGTTCTTCAAAACGTGGAGGGAATTTCGCCGCCGCCTTGTCTTGCAGGGCCACAATCGAGCCGCCGCTGGGCCGGAGAGAGACAAAGGTTGGGCTGGAAATTGCCTCGATGACCGACATGCCCAAGACCTCGGTATAGAAGGTTTTGGATTTCGCCATATCCCGCACGTACAACACCACAAATCCGAGGTTCATGTTCTGCTCTCCTGTTGGTTGATCGGTTCATTTTTAGGATACAGGAGGCGTGTGACAACATTATGTCAGCAGTGATTGGCCCGGTTCAAAATTGCCGCAAACCTCTAGCAAATTTCCCAGTAGTCTTTGACCAATCGGGGCAAGTGCGCTACTCTACTATCTTTCCCATCCATAATTCATGTAGAGGAATTTTGCGGTGTCCACCATTCCAGCCCTTGATTTGCACACCCCTGATTGGTCGCTGCGTTTTGCCGAAAGTACCCGCCAGAACAAAGGCAGTGCCATCCGCGATTTACTCTCGGTGATTGGCAGCCAGACGATTTCATTTGCCGGTGGTCTCCCCGCCCCGGAAGTGTTTGCTGTCGAAGAGGCCGCCGTCGCTGCTGATGACATTTTGGCAACCGAGGGCCGTTCGGCGCTGCAATATGGCCCAACCGAAGGCTACCGCCCTCTGCGTGAAGCCCTTATCGCCCAGTGGCAGGCACGCGGGGTCAACATCGGCGTCGAAAATATCCTGATTACCAGCGGGGCACAGCAAGGCTTGGATTTGATTGGGCGGATCTTTTTGGAGCCGCATGACCGCGTGATGGTCGAATCCCCCACCTACGTTGGCGCGATGTCGGCGTGGTTTGGCTGCCTACCGCATTATTTGACCCTGCCAATGGATCATGATGGCTTGATTGTTGAAAGCGTGGATGACCTCACCGAACGGCATGGTTCAGCCAAATTCGCCTATTCGGTGGTCAATTTCCAAAACCCGACAGGTGTCACCCTCGCCCGTGATCGCCGAGAAGCCCTGATCGAGACAGCGCATCGGCTGGATATGGCCTTGATTGAAGACGACCCCTACCGCGCTTTACGGTATACGGGTCAAGACATCCCCGGATTGATTGAAATCGAAGGCCAGATGCTCGGTAGTGAATGGAATCATCGCGGACGGGTCATCCATCTCGGCACATTCTCCAAAACCTTGATGCCGGGTTTGCGGGTTGGTTATGCCATTGCCCCTGCCCCAGTGATCCGGGCGATGGTGATTGCCAAACAGGGCTTCGATCTGCACACTTCGATGCTGAATCAGATGATCGTGGAGCGGCTTATCACCGAAAAGACGATTGAACGCAACCTACCCAATTTGATCTCCCTTTATCATCGGCGGCGCGATGTCATGGACGCGGCCTTGAATGAACATTTTGCGGGGCGGGCGGAATGGGCGGTACCGGATGGTGGGTTGTTCCTGTGGGTCAAGCTGCCAGCGGGCATGAACACCGAAAGCCTGCTGCCTGTCGCGTTGGAAAATCAGGTGGCCTATGTGCCGGGTAATGGCTTCTTTGCCGTTGAGAAACAACCCAACACCCTGCGCTTGAATTTCTCCAATCAACCCGAAGACCGTATCAAAGAAGGGATACGGCGTTTGGCCTCGATTCTGCGATAGGATACCCGGTCATGCCTCATTTATTGGTTGCCCAACTCCGTTTTACCCGCAATGAATTGGTGCGGGCCTATGAAGGTGTCTCAGCGGAGGATGCCAGTCGTCATTTTGGCCCGATGAATTCCCTCAGTTGGATCGTCGGGCATCTGGCTTGGCATGAGCAGTTGTATTGGCTGGAACGTTCCCAGAACAAAGTCCTCATCCCCGACCTGCATCACTATGGATATGGTGCGCCGCAAAGTACCCCACCCCTCGATGCCATGTGGCAGGCATGGTACACCGTAACCCTCGCCGCCGATGCCTATCTGGATACCTTGACCCCCGAACTTTTGCAGGGGACATGGACAGCCCCCAACGCCCCAACGGGTGAAAACATCGGCACGCGCTTGCTGCGGATGATTTACCATTACTGGTATCATCTGGGGGAGTCGCAGGCCATTCGTCAATTATTGGGGCATGATGACTTGCCCGGTTTCGTGGGCAATATCAGTGCCTATCCCTATCACCCGGAATAAGTGGGATGACCGATTTCATCCCCCAAGACCCCGACTTTGAAACCCGTGTGCGTGAGAATTTCAACCGCCAGACGATGATGCACACCATTGGGGCAAGGATGATGCGTATCGAGCCGGGGCTGGTGGCGATTGAACTGCCGTTTCGCGCCGACCTGTGTCAGCAAAATGGCTTTTTGCACGGCGGAGTGGTGACGATGATCGCCGACAGTGCCTGTGGGTACGCCGCCTCGACGCTGGTTCCCTCCAATCAAGATGTGCTGGCCGTCGAATTTAAGGTGAATTTGTTGTCCCCGGCAGTCGGTGACAAACTGATCGCAGTGGGTCGGGTGATTCGCGCTGGACGTACCCTGACCGTTTGTGCTGCCGAAGTAACCGCATATTCCAAAGATGTAAATAAGGTGGTGGCCGTCATGCAGGGCACCGTCATTCAGCGCTAAATAAAGCCAGATTGCCTGCTTTGTTCGCCAATTTTCATAGGTCTCCGTTATAGCGCTCCTAATACGACCCCGGTACTAAAGCATTGAGGTTTCGTTAAAATCCTATAACCACCCGTAATGTTCATCATTTTTTGACGGTATACCGAGTGACAGAGGAGTTGCTGTCTTGATGGTGCTTTATATTGCCGCGCCATCAAGCAGCAAAATCAATCATCACAAGGAGAGGTATTATGAATTTTTATCGGGTCAACCGGAAGCGAGTATTTGGTCTTAATCTCGCACTGGTTTTTATAGTAGTCACCACCTTAGTTTTAGGCAGTACATGGGGAGTCGGTGAGGCCGCCCAGCGCGACGACACCAACCGCACCACCCTCAATCGGATCCAAGAAAAAGATCGAAACAACAGTCTGGCCTGCCAAAAGAACAACCCTGATCGAGTGGATTGTTCGAGTCTTGAGGTCAAGGCGGTGTGTCGGGCCGAAGACGGCGTGGCTGTTTTCACCATCACCAACACGGGCGAACCGGGCAATGGCGACATGCTGCTGGCGACTGAATGGCGCATTGTAGATCAGGATGGCAACGTCCTCGCTAGTGGCCCCATTCTGCTCAAAGGCGGCGAAAGCATGACCGTTGAGTGGTCAGGGGGCGGCAGCGTGACCCTGTATGCCGATCAACAAATCGGTCACCCCGGCAGCAGTCAGCCGCAGGGTACGTTGTCCTGTGTGCCCAGCGAAACCGAAACACCAACCGAGACCCCCACTGAGAAACCCACCGAGACACCGACTGAAACACCGACGGATGTCCCAACTGAAACACCCACTGAGACACCCACCAGTACGCCCACTGAAACACCGACTGAGACACCCACTGAAACCCCTCAGCCGCCCACGTGGGATGTGTTGAGCGTGTGCTTAACCGAGCAACCGGGCACCTATTTCTTGGTCTGGAACTTGGGGGATACTACAACCGACACCTTTGGCTACACCGTCGTGAATGAGAATGGTGATGTCGTCACCTCGGGTACGTTTGTCCTCGGCCCGTCGGGCAGCCCGGATGCCGTCGTTCAAATTGACACTTTTGCGACGGGCACCCATACCCTGTATCTGGAATATCATGGCTTCACCTACGAATATGCGGCAACTTGTGGTGTGGTCGTCACCGAGACCCCAACCGATGTCCCCAATGATCCCATTCTGGAATTGGACAGCCTCTGCTGGTATAACGACGGTATGGGTGGCACCTATCTCTATATCTACAACTTCGGCGGCGCGATGACGGAACTGGCGACCTACACCGTCACCGATTCACTTGGCAACATCTTGGAGCAAGATACTTTCCAGTTCGACGCTTCCGGCGCTGGCTTTGCTGGCCTCGAAATTTACCTGTCGGGTGTGTTCGAGCCGGTGACGCTGACCGTGGAATATCAAGGGGTTGTCTGGACGCTGACCACCGATCTGTGCACCGCGCCCACTGAGACACCGACCCCCACTGAAACGCCGACTGAGCCACCGACGGAAACCCCAACGGTGACGCCAACGGATACCCCCACCGAGCCACCGACGGAAACACCCACTGAGACGCCGACTGAGACGCCGACTGAGACGCCGACGCCCAAACCAACCGACACACCGACGGAAGAGCCGACCAATACCCCCACCCCCGAACCCACTGGCACGATTGTCTATGGCTGCCAGAAGAACAACCCTGACCGTCTCGACTGCTCTAGCCTCAATGTCACGGCGGTTTGCACGGCGGATGGGACAGCGGTATTCACCATCAGCAATTCGGGCGACCCCGGTGAAGGCAATATGGTGCAACCCACCCCATGGTGGATTATAGACGCTGACGGCAACCTCTTGACCTCTGGTTCTGTGCTCTTGGACGGCGGCACCAGCATGACCGTCGAGTGGACAGGCGGCGGACAGGTTACGCTGTATGCCAACCAACAAATCGGGCATCCCGGCAACAGTGATCCCCAAGCCACGATTGATTGTTCCCGATAACTCTGTACTGATGTAGGGGTGCTGGCAGTGCCTCACCCTTGCATCGTCCTCATATCCATTTTCGAGAAAGAGACGACCATACCCCGTATGGCGTTTCTTTTTTGGTCGCATTTAGATAGAATGAGTTTTGATGGCCTACTTGTGGGTAATTTCAATTCATTGTAAACTGTAAGTGAGTAGTATCCCGACATAGATAAACAAATTTATTGAGATGAGGCCGGGGTAAGTAATTCGGTGGGGGTTTTGATTTTGCGCGACTCATTATTTTCTTGATACTTCCCCCTCCCAATACTATTTGCTATTTGCGGCTGCATGGTGTAAAAGCAGGGTTACACCTGTTCTTAAGCGTGGCGGAACGCACTCCTTCTCCGCAGGAAATTGGTCATGGAACTCATTGAGCAGCTTCAAAAAACCCATGTATTAAAAGGCGTAGACAAGGCCGAAATCGAACTGCTGATTGGCAAAATGGAACGCCGTTCCTATCCCAACGGCACAATCATTTTCGAGCGCGGCGACCCCGGCACCGAAATGTTCATCATTTTGTCGGGCCTGATTCGCATTTTTACCTACGATGAATATCATAACCCCCTCACCCTGCGCCATTATGGGTCGGGTGAGATTTTTGGCGAACTCTCCCCACTCGATCAACAGCCCCGTTCCGCTTCGGCATCGGCAGCCGAACCAACGGAAGTCATGGTGCTGAGTCGAGACCAACTCTTGGCGTTTGTCTATGAACGCCCCGGCGTCGGCCTTTCGATGATGCGTTCGCTGGCGTCGCGCGTGCGTTATACCACCGACTATCTCACTAAAGTCATGGAGTGGGTGCATCGGCTTTCCAAAGGCGAATATGAGGCCGCCATCAATGATATTGCCGCCAGCGAATGTGATATTGAAAACCTTATCACCTCGTTTTTGACGATGGTTCATAGTGTGCAAGCGCGGGAAAACGAAATCGCGGCGCAAGACGAGTCCGAAGTCATGCGGATCGAACTCGACGACTCGGCCCGTGATCAACAGGTCAAGGCCATCAGCGAAACCCCCTATTTTGAGGAATTGACCGATACCGCGCACCGTCTGCGTGATACCCAAGACCTGCCCAGCACACAGGGAGAGGGGGACGAATAGCACCCATCTTTATTAAGAGGACAAAAAAATTGCCGTAACCCTTTTTGCTCTGTCCTCACGACACAAGATATGAAGAACTTAAGCAAGCCAACAAGCGGAAAGGAATTAACCGATGAAACTCAACCGTCGTGAAGTAACTGTCCTGATCTCTGGCCTTATTGTAGGATTGCTGTTGGGCATGGTGATGGTCAGCCTCGATGAAGACCTCGCCCTGTTTGGTACAGCGGGTGGCAGTGGCAGTTCCGGCCAAAACAAAGATGACAAATCTTCCGTGCTGTACTATCGTGTACCCCTAACCGAAGCACAGGCATGGCTGGGTGAGAAATATCCTGAACTGAGCGAAGAAAAGCAGCAGGAATGGACAACCGCCTTCGCCAAGATTGATGCCCTGCCCACCTCCGCTGATTTCTTTACCGATGCGGACGTGCTGCGACTGGACATCAGCGAAAACACCACCAGCAACGTTTTGGATGACTTCTATGCTGCGCTGACGGGAGTCGAGGCCGACAAGCTGGATGAAATCAGCCAACTCGACATTAATGAAGGCATCAGCACCTGCCTCGGTCTATATGACGACCCCATGGAAGCTGGCATGTACCTGTACCTAAAAGTGACCAACGAAGAGGCCAAGAAGCTGGAACTGCCGAAGGAATGGGAAGACCTGAAGCTCCAGAAGCCCGCCGAGAACGACATACTCTGGATAGACATGGGCTGCTTCCCGAACGTCGAGGCCCAATAAAACGAAAAATGTAAAAAGCGTTGAGCATGAACAAGATTTTAACAAAATGCCCAACGCTTTTTTAATCGCCGAGACGACACAATGGATGTCGTGTCGGTTATTCCTTTTGAACCGCTTGACACCTTTACACCCCATGTGAATCGCTAGAAGGAGGAATGGCCTATCCAATAACCCTCATTGTTTTTGCGATTACCTCTCAACTACCTGAAAATTAGGGAGAATTTATATGGAACGATGGAGGAAATTAACTCGCAACCAACAAATCGGCATCATGGCCGCCGCGCTGGTCTTGATTATCGTCGGTGCCCTGCTCATTTTCGGGGGTGATGACGATCTACAAGGCACAGCGGGTATCCAAGACCGAGATAACGATACGGTTGCGGACGAATCGGATCGCTGCCCGGATGACGCAGGCGATCCCAATTTGGCAGGCTGTCCCGATGGGGATAGCGATGGCGTCCCGGATATTGATGACGCCTGTCCTGCCGATCCGAATGACGCAGTGGGCGACCCCTGCAACCACGATGAAGATGGCGATGGGGTACTTGATGTGGACGATGCATGTCCCAATCTAGCCAATGACGGCATCGGCGACCCCTGCAATCCTGACGACAATGTAGTGCCAACGGATGTCCCCACCGAAGTGCCGACTGAAGTTGTGCCTACCGAAGCCCCCACCGAAGAGGTCGTACCTACCGAAGTGCCCACCGAAGAGGCCGTACCGACTGAAGCACCCACTGAAGTAGCTACTGAGGTCGCCACCGAAGTGCCAACTGAAGTCCCGACTGAACCCGCTCCAACCGAAGTGGCTGCACTTCCCACCGAAGTGCCGACTGAAGAAGGCGGTCAGGCCGGGGCGACTATCAATGTAGGCTTTGAGGCATCCATTGGTGTAGACGGCGCGGTAA
This sequence comes from Chloroflexota bacterium, assembly GCA_024434115.1. Lineage (GTDB taxonomy): Bacteria > Chloroflexota > Anaerolineae > Aggregatilineales > J027 > CFX10. The sequence continues at coordinate 201,354 of QMIT01000005.1, read as the reverse complement.
CGTTCACCAACACCAGCAGCGGCGATACCTTCGCAGGCTTTAGCTGGAATTTTGGTGATGGTTCAGCGGGAAGCACCGAAACCAGTCCAATCCATACCTACTTAAACGCGGGCACCTATACCGTAACCTTGACGGCGACCACCAGCGATGGACGTAGCCTTGCCGCAACCAGCGATGTGGTATTGACCGAAGAACAACTGCCACCTATCTCGTGCGCGTTTAATATTGTGGTGGTTGGACAATCCGGCCCACCCTATACCCTGCCGCTCGAAGTGCAGTTTGTTAACAATAGCCAAAATGTGGCTTCCTATTTGTGGACGTTTGAAGATAACTCCACCAGTACCGATGCCAACCCCGCCAATCGTACCTACAGCGTGGCCGGTTCCTATCCGATTAAGTTGGACTGCATCAGCCCGCGTGGGAATCTGGTTGCGAATGGCACGGTCAATGCCACCCAAAGCGGCGGTGGCAGCCAAACCTTCCGCGCCGGATTCACCGCCAGCCCCGGCAGTGGCGAAGCACCTCTCACGGTTCAGTTTACCGATACCAGCGTTGGCGCGGTGTCATGGGCATGGGATTTTGGCGATGGCAGCCCGGTCAGTAATGACCAAAATCCGACCCATCAATACACCACCGTCGGTGTATTTAATGTGACGCTGACTGTCTCTAATGGCACATTGACGGCAGTGGCGACGGGTTCAATCGAAACCGTGACCGCCCTAGCCCGCCCGATTGCCGATTTCAGCGTGACGCCCCAAGAAGGCAATGCCCCCTTGACCGTTACGATTACGGCGAACGTGACTGGCGGCGAAGTTACCACCTATGAATGGAACTTTGGCAATGGTCAGACCAGCAACCAAGCTGGCCCACATACCATCACCTACGACACCGCTGGCACGTATACCATCAGTTTGACGGTCAATGGCCCCGGCGGCGGCAGCAATCGCACCAAGCAGGTCTTGGTAACAACATTGGGCGAACGTGTCGCGGCGATCTTCAGCTATCGGCTGGGTGACACCACACCCGATGGCAAGCAGGTCTGCTTCGACAACGCCAGCACGGGCACTATCACCAGCTACGAATGGAATTTTGGCGATGGCAGCCCGGTCAGCAATGAACAAGCCCCCTGCCATGTCTATGCCAGCGATGGCAGCTACACCGTCACCCTTAAGGTGGTGGGCGACGACAATACCAGTTCAACCGCCAGCCAGACCGTACCTGTGATATCGGGCGACGTAGCCCCGATTGCCAGCTTTACCGCCATCCCCTTGACCGCCCGCGTTGGTGATACGATTACCTTCACCGATACTTCGACGGGTGTCATCACCGATTGGGAATGGGATTTTGGCGACGGCAACACCAGCACTGACCGCAACCCCACCCACGTCTATGCCAGCAATGGCACCTTTATCGTCACGCTGCGTGTGACTGGCCCCGGTGGAACATCCGAAGCGGCCCAAGCCAGCATCACCGTTGAACTTCAACCGATCACCTGCGATTTCAGCGGCACAACCAGCCCCCTACTCCTCCAGACCGTGACCTACAGCGGCTCGGTGAGTAATCGGCAAGGGCGCACCGTCACGACCTATCGCTGGACGATTGACGGCAATGAAGTCGCCTCTACGCAAAATCTGAGCAGCTATCAATGGATGACTTCCGGTGCATTCCAAGTCACCTTCTATGCCCAGACCGCCGATGGTGCTGAATGTTCCAAGACCAAGACGGTTACGGTCAATACCGCCAGCTTTACCTGCTCGGTCACAGCCCCCAGCGGTTTGCTGTTGGGTCAGGCCAGCTTGCTAGACGGTGTGGTCAACAATGTCGGCGGGCGTACCGTCACCTACATCTGGACAGTCAATGGCGCAGAAGTGGCGACAAGTGAGGATTACAGCTTCGTGCAAACGACGGCTGGGCCTTACACGGTCACATTCGTTGCAACAATTGACGGGGTATCCTGCTCGGCAGTCACCAAGACGATCACTGTCAGCGGTAACGGCATTGATACCTGCAAGATTTCCAGCGGGTCAGGCAGTTTGCTGCTCAATCAGTCGTCCGGCTACAACAGCAGCGTCAATAACCCCGCCAATCAAACCCTGACCTATACGTGGCGTTTGGTTGGGCCAGCTGGCAGCGGGATTGACCTGACCAGCACCACCCAGAACTTTGCGAACTATCAGTTCACCCTACCGGGAACCTATACGCTGACATTGACGATTACCCCGACCAATGGGACGGGCTGTTCGGCCACCAAGACGATCACCGTCAGCCAAAACGAACTGACGTGCAAGATTGATCAGGGCGCGGGCACGATTACCGTCGGCGGCAACTCCAACTATCGCGTGACAGCCAGTGGCAACGTCACAGGTGTCACCTATGCGTGGTCAAATGGCGTCACCACCCGTACCGCCAATTACGTATTTGACACGAGCGGACAACAAACGGTCAGTGTAACGGTCAGTGCGACCAACAGCGCGGGCGTAACCGTGACCTGCTCGGCCAGCAAGACGGTGACAGTCAACCCGGTCAATACCGACATCTCCTGCGATTGGAGCGGGCCACGACTGGTCATGCTCAACGCGACGGCCAACTACAGCGGCTCGGTCAACAATTTGAACGCCGTGCCGGATCGCACCGCCACTTATCGCTGGTTGGTGAATGGGCAAGAAGTCGGCACCGACATCAATCTGGCTTATCAGTTTGCGGCGGTAGGCAACTTCACCGTGAGGTTTGAAGCGACGGCCTCGGATGGCAAGACGTGTGCCAAGCAGCGTACCGTTGAAATCAAGGAACAATCCCTAGCGGCCAATGCCAACCCGAACGCGGGTATCGCCCCACTGACGGTCAGCTTCACAGGCATTAGCACCAATATCTATCCCGACAGCTATGTCTGGGACTTCCCCGGCGGCGGTCATGCCTATACCAAAGATACGACCTTCCGCTTTACCGTCCCCGGCGAATACACCATTGTGTTACATGGGAATGGTGATTTAGGAGCTATGGAAGCCACCGTCATTGTGCGGGTCGGCTCGGCTACCAATATTCGCGCCGAATTCACCCCCAGCCGCTGGAATGGCGTCGCCCCGATGGAGGTCTGCTATACCGACCAAAGTCAAGGTGACCAGATCAACAGTTGGGAATGGGATTTGGATGGCGACGGCAACACCGACAGCACTGCCCAAAATCCGTGCTTCACCTACACCACCATCGGCACATTTGACGTAACGTTAAAGGTCAAGAACGTATTCGGTCTGGAAGCCAGCGCGACCAACCGCATCCGCACCTATGGCCTGAGCGAATCCGACTCCTCGTTTGGCATCGAAGTCAAACCCGGCGGCGAAGTCTGCTTTACCAGCTACCTGAGCGCAGGCACGACCCTGACCTCATGGGACTTTGGCGATGGCAGCACCAGCACCGATTTGAACCCCTGCCATACCTACACCGAGAGCAAAGAATACACCGTGACGATGCTGGTCAATGCACAGGGTATCCCCGGCGCCATTGTCCGCAAAGTCAATGTGAATGTTTCGACCTCGCTCGAACTGCCCAATCTGCGGGTGGAGGGCGTGTGTAAAGAGGACGGCTCGGCAACCTTCACGATTTACAATGAAGGCGGCGCGATGCCCAATACCGACACCTATCGCATCACCGACGCCAGCGGCAACACCGTTCGCAGCGGCGATTTCCAACTGGGCGAAGATGAAAGCCTGCCCATCACGGTCAATGCTCGCGGTGTGTTGAATTTCAGCACCACCGACAGCAAACTTTCCGCGAGCACCGAATGTCGCAAACCGACCAACCTCAAAGCCGAGGGTGTCTGTTTGGAAGATGGCAGCGGCGCCCAGTTTATGGTTACGAACGTGGACGGCGGCCCAATGGACGGCCCAATGAGCTATACCATTTCCGGCGGCTCGTTGGCGACGCCGATCACGGGCAGCTTCCAACTCGACGGCGACCAAAACAACACGTTCAGCATTGACGTACCTGATGGCTATGGCGAAGTCACGTTTGAGGCGACTGATGGCAAGATCACCTTAACGGCCAAGACCGACTGCGTGGAAGCCCCCGATATAACGGTTGAGGGTCGCTGCAAGGAAGAAGAAGGCTTCTCTGGCACGTACTTCCTCCTCGTCAACAATGGCGGCGCGATGGTTCAACCTGCCTCCTACAACGTGACCGACGAAGGTGGCAACATCGTCAACGAAGGCACATTCTTATTGGCCGAGGCGGGTGCGCCCAACTTTGCCAATACACTCGAAGTCTTCCTACCCGGTCTCTATGGGAACTTGACCTTTAACGCGCCCGATTTGGAACTGACGGCGGGCAGTGAATGTGCCCAACCGCCTAAGATCGAAGCGTCTGGCGTCTGCTCGGCGAATGACCTGACCAGCAGCACCGTCGTTTTCACGATCACCAATACCGGCGGGGTCATGCCCACCTCGTTTAATTACTCGATTGACGACAGCCGTAATCAGAACATCGAAAATGGCACGTTCCAACTGGGCACGAACGAAAGCACGACACTGACGGTAACGATCCCGGCGGGTTATGAAAGCGCCATTTTGACCGTCCGCGACGGCAACACATTGGTTGTTTCCGCCTCGACTGGCGAATGTCTACCGCCCATCCTGCCGTTTAGGGTCATCTCGGTCTGCAATGACGACTGGCTCAATACCCGCGTGTGGGATGTGACCAATCCGAATCCGTTCCCGGTGAACTATCGCTACACGGTGGATGGCAGCACTGAAATTGGCAGCAATACCATCGAAGCCAATTCCACGCAACGCATCACCACCACCGCCGTCGCAGGCAGCAATACCCTGCGGGTGCATGTCTCCGTCCCGGTAGGCGTAATCGAACTGGCCTCAGCCTCATCTGCTGGCCCGTGCGATGCCGCGCTGTCGGTCAAGGCTGTCTGTGCGGAAGATGGCTCGGCGACCTTTGTCATCACGAACACGGGTTACCCGATGCTTGCCGCGCAGCCCTACTATGTAGTCAACATCATGACCGAAGTCCAAAATGGCACCGTGCCCGCGCTGGGTCGCAACGAATCCTTTACCGTGACTGTCCCCGGTTGGTACGACTCGCTGACATTACGGACGGGCTACAGCACGCCCGATGCACAGGGTCAAGGCGGCCTCTTTGCCGAAACGACCACCGAATGTGCCCAACCGCCGAAACTCACCTATGAAGCGGTCTGCTTGGAAAATGGACATGCCCAGTTCACCATCACCAATGAAGGTGGCGACATGCCCGAACCCAGCACCTACTACGTCACCGACAGCAGCAACACCGAGGTAGATTCCGGTGAGGTCAACCTTGAGGCAGGCGAAAGCCAGACTGTCGAAATCACTGACACCTTTGGCACATTAACCCTCCGCGTGGACGACTTTGAAGGTTCAATCACCACGACCTGTTATGAACCCCCGACCCTCACATATGAAGGCGTATGTTTGGAAAACGGGGAGGCCCGCTTCACCGTCACCAACACGGGCGGCGACATGAGTTTGGGTAATCAGAGTCTGCTCTATTGGGTGTTTGACAGCGAAGGCAATGAAGTTGCCAGCGGTATCATTACCCTCGGCAACAACCAAACGCTGCAAATCCCGGTGGTCGGCACCTATGGCCCGCTTGAATTGTGGATAGACGGACAAGAAGGCGCAGTCGCCAATACGGAATGCTACAACCCTCCGTCACTGTCGGCAGTCGGCATCTGCAAGGTCAATGGCTCGGCTGAATACATCGTCACCAACACGGGTGGCGACATGAACCTCGGCAACCAGACCATTGATTACGCGGTGCTGGACAACAGCGACGTGGCTGCTGTCAGCGGTACTCTGGCATTGGGTGAAGGTGAAAGCACCACCATCCTTGTCGAGGGCCGATTCGGGCACCTGCGGTTGGTGTTAGAAAACGAGACCGTTCTCGTGGAAACCAACTGTCAACCGCTGCCAGAACTGACCGTTGAGGGCTACTGCAAGGAAGACGGGTCAGCGACCTTCTATATCTATAATGGTGGCGGTGCAATGGACGAACAACGCGCCCAGACCTACACCATCACAGACAGCGAAGGCAATGAAGTCGCCAGTGGCACGATCCAACTACTCAATCGTCAATCACTAAAGGTGGATGTCACCGACGTTTATGGCCCGCTGACCTTCACTTCCGAAGGCCTCAGTCCCTTAACGGCCAATACCGAATGTTACAAACCCCCAGCGCTGGTTGGCGAAGCGACCTGCGTTGAAGGTGGTGTGACCCAGTTTGTCATCACCAACAATGGCGGTGACATGAGTTTGGGCAACCAGCAAGTGGAGTACATCATTAGCTGGGTGCAGGCGATCATTGGTGAAGATTTCGCTATCTCCGCGACGGGTGTGATCGAAACTGGCACACTCGAACTGGGTGAAGGTGAATCACAAACCTTTACAGTCGCCGACTACTTTGGTGAAATCTTCTTCGACACCGTTAGCGAAGGCGGCCCACACCTGCACATCAGTTCGCTGTGTTACCAACCCCCAGCCCTAACCGCGTCGGGTGTCTGCCTTGAAAACGGCTCGGCCCGTTTCACCGTTGCCAACAGCGGCGGCGATATGCGCTTGGGCAATCAGCAGCAACCCTTCACCGTCACCGATCTTGAGGGCGACGAGGTACTCAAGGGCACGTTGGAACTTGGCGAAGGCAGCAGCATTGACATTCCAGTGGATGGCGTCTATGGCCCGCTGACCTTCACGTCCGAAGGCCTCAGCCCGGTCACCGCCAACACCGAATGTTACAAACCGCCTGTGCTCTCCGCCGTTGGTACGTGTGTTGAAAATGGCTCGGCCCTGTTTGTCATCTATAACGGTGGCGGCGATATGACCTCTGGCAATCAGCAGCAGACCTATCAAATCACCGACGAAAATGGCAACGTGGTGCTGGATGGCACACTCGAAATCGCTGAAAACGAAAGCGTCAATATCCCTGTACCCGATGTTTGGGGCACACTCACGTTTACCAGTGAAGGCCTCAGCACAGTCTTTGTCGAGACGACCTGCTATCAACCGCCTGCTTTGTCGGTCATCGGCTTCTGCAAGGAAGACGGCTCGGCTCAATTCGGCATCACCAACAATGGTGGGGATATGAGCGAAGGCAACCAACAGGTGGACTACGTCATCAAGAACGAGTTCGGCCAAATCTTTGAACGCGGCACACTCGATCTGGATGCGGGTGCATCCCAAGACTTCTTCATCAACCGTCCGGGTGAAACGGTGATCTTCGAGACCGCCGACCTTTCCGCGACGGCCCAAACCTACTGCGACACCCCCGGCGATGTCCCACCCAGCACACCGGATGAACCGGAACCCGTCTGCGGCTACACCCTTGAAACCACCAACGGCTTCCCAGTGGTCGTCATGACCAACCCCGAACTCTGCTCGAACGAACAGGGTGAACGGGAATGGACGCCGATTGAAGTTGGCCCGGCGGTCTGCCCCGACTGGCTACTCTATCACACCAATCAAACGGGTGACTGGGAAGTCTTCCGGTTGGGTGATCTGCCCGATAACCCCGACGCGGACGAGAACCTGTCGAAGGGTGTCGGCTTCCGTATCTACGACATGGCCCCCACCAAGTCACCCGATGCCCAGTGGATCGCCTTTGCTTCCAACCGCGACGGCAACTGGGAAATCTACATCGGCTCGGTGGACGGTTTGATCCAACAGCGCGTCACCAATACACCCAACGCCATTGACATTGACCCGATGTGGTCGCCGGACGGACAGTACATCGTGTATGAATCCGCCCGCGACGGTAATTGGGAACTGTACATGGTGGACGTGGCGACGGGTGTCGAAACCCGCCTGACCGATGATGCCGCCAACGACATCAACGCCTTCTGGCACCCCGATGGCAGCAAGTTGATCTTCCAGAGTGACCGTGAAGGCGGCCTGTGGCAGATTTACGAACTGACCATTGCGACGGGTGAAGTAGTCAAACTAAGCGATGGCGCGGGTTACGACCATGACGCCTCCTACTCGTTCAATGGCGAAAAGATTGTGTTCCGTTCGTACCGTGATGGTTCGGATACGAGCGCGGTCTATGTCATGAACGCCGATGGCACCGATGTCCAACTCATCTCCGATGTCGCTGGCGACGCCACCAATCCGGTGTTCTCGCCCGATGACAGCGTGGTGGCCTATCAATCCGATGTGGACGGCGACCTCGACATCTATGTGTACGAGTTCAGCAGCGGCATTACTCGCCTGTTGACCGACAACGTGATTCCCGACTATGCCCCCACTTGGTACTGCGAATCCACGACGATTGTCTGGACATCCGACATTACCGAAGACCCGAACATCTTCTCGACCAACGCCCTGCCGATTGACGCCCCGGCGATCAAGGTGGAAGAAGAGGCCAGCCAACTGACCTTTGATCCCAACGCCGACCAATATCCGCAGAATGCCCCGTCGGAAGAAAACGCCAGCCGTCAGCGGTCACTCCCCTCGGCTGAGAAGTAGCCATGATGGGATAGAGGGAATCAACCCCCTCTGCCCATCCTAGCCATTAGCCCCTGACTTGCGATGTATGCAGGTTGGGGGCTTTTGATTTTAGGATAAGGAGGTTTAGGGAGGATTAGGCTTCAAAGTGTCCCTGCATACACATATCAATCCGTATCACCTCTGGCATTGCCTGTAAATCGAGCAGGACACCATAAGTGGCATAACCGCCGAAACCTGCGACGGCGGTTAACCGATTGGTCAATTCAAAACGACCATTTTTGATGCCATCTAATACCTTATCTTGCACCTGTCGAATCAACTCAGGGTCGGGGAGTTGGCCCGGAGGCAGGGTATCCATTGGTTGGGGTTCAGCCAATGCTACTGATACGCACACTTTACCGTGCTTGCGGGCAATCTCAAGTAGCTGGCGAGGATACAGCTTGGCTTTGTTAATCATAAAGACTTGAGGCCGTCCATTCCAAGCGGATTCAGGATAGATTGGTACACACGAGACGTTGATATGCGTTACAAGAGGGTTACTTTGTATTTCAATAATTGCGTCCAAATCAGCATATCCTGTAAATCCGGGAACAATGGTATATTGTATTAAGACCTCAAAAATCCCCGGTTGGATGTCTGCCATAAAATCATCCTGCACTTGCGCAATAAGCTTTATATCTCGACGCTCACCGGGAATTTGACCAAGATTTGGCTGCGGGTCTTGAAGCACTACATCAACACATATGCGACCTTCAGTCCGTGCTAACTCAAACACGCCATCTACAATCTTGTTTTCATTGACAATCACTACTTGCTCTGAATCCGTTAGTACCTCAAATGCATCTACTCCAATAACGCCGCCATCTTGAGCAGAGACCCGCATGGTGTGCAACCCATCTTCCAAATCATCCAATACCGTGCGTTGTTGATCTTTTGAGGTTTGTACGGCCCTGCCATCAATATCGAGGATTATGGGGGCTTGATTTTCTTCCGCCACAGATACCACTTCGACTTGTGAACCCACAAAAGTCAGAATAAGAGTATCATCGGGGCTACCGCTGCTGGACAAATAACTACCCCCACTTGCCGAATTGCTTGTTTGCAGTGTCCAATTGCCGATACGCTCAACCACATCATCGTCGGATTCAACAACGTGGCTCTTAATATTTTCGTCATTGGGTTTTGATGAATCTGAAAAGAGGCTCGGAACTAAAATGGCGATTGCGATGGCTGCAATTACAGCAAAAATCAGGACAGCGGCAGTTTTCGAATTTTGTTTGGTCAACATCAGATTATATCTCCACCCATCAACTTATTTGCCCAATAAGTTACCCCGCCGTTAATCTCAGTATAGCATAGGTCGGCTTCCCCATGACCAAGCCTCATTTTTTCAAATCTCTCGATAGTTTGAGGTATCATAGAAAGACGTGTTAATGAAAGTAGAGGTTGTTATGGAAATGCTCAAAACGGCCATCACCCCCGAAGCATTTGAGCAGATTGCGGCACTGCCTGAAAACGCAAATCGTATTCTCGAATTGATTGACGGGGAGATTGTGGAAAAAATGGGGTCGAACCTGCTGTCCTCACGGATTGCCACGCGCGTCGCCCGATTTATTGACCAATTCTTGGATGCCAACCCAATTGGTCATGTCACAGGTGAGGCGGGGATCTATCGGGTTTTTGGCAATAATTTCGCCCCGGATGTCGGCTATATTTCCAAAGCACACCTCCCCGAACTTGATTATGAACATCTTTGCCCCATATCGCCGGATTTGGCAGTTGAGGTCGTGTCATCGTCTGACAGAGAGAAGGATTTGGCCTTCAAAATCGGCAATTATCTGGCAGCCAAAACGGTAATTTGGGTCGTGTATCCGTTGGACAAAGAGGTGCATGTCTATGTACCCGGTGAGCCTGTGCAAACGCTCGACATTAACGGCACACTTGACGGTGGAAACATCCTGCCGGGATTCACATTGGCGGTCAAAGAAATTTTCCCGCAGTAGGAGCCAAGTATTGAAAATCCGTGAGGCATTAGCCAATCCAGACGACGCCAGCCTCTATCAAATTTTCGGTGGGTCGCAGATGGAGCTGCTAAAAAACATTGTGGAGTCGAATGGGTTTCGCTTTTTCTGGCTGGACGGCAGCCAAGTCTCATCTAGGGAGGAGTTCTATGACCAAATCGAAAAAGTCATGGAATTTCCCTATTTGGGGCGCAATCTGGATGCTCTTGATGATTGCATGGGCGATTTAGATTGGCTCTCTGGCAAAGGGTTTGTGTTATATTACACAGACTATGCCCGTCTCCTAGACACAGACCACGATTCATTTGACAAAATCCTAGACGTTTTTATTGATGCGGTTGATTTCCGTCGTCAACATCCAATCCCGCCTCTATATATCCTCTTCCAAGTGCCACAGGGAAAATTGTTCAGTCTCAGGGTTTTGGAATTGGACTAAACCAGCATTAATCCTTCTTTTCCTCCGCAGCCCGTTCAGCATCGCGTTTTTCGAGGGCCTGCTGCACGCGCAAGAACATCCCGCTGATGGTCGCCGGGGCATCCTCATCCATTGCCATCGGGTCAGCGGCATTTTCGTCGGGCAGTTCGCTCGGCGGCACAACCTTCGCGGCGGGGACTTGCTCCAATAAATTGGCCTTATCAAATTCCCCTTTCTGAATTTGGCTGGCCCAATTTGCGCTTTCTTCAAGGGTGCGAGTTGTAAAACGCACTTTCTCTGCTAAGAAACGCAGCACTTCCAAAATCACCGGCGGACGGGATTGGATAAACATATTAAACTGCTGGCGCGGCAGCATCAACACCTGCAAATTACTGGTGGCACGCGCACGAGCCGAACGGGGTTGACCATCCATCAAGGCCAATTCGCCAAATGGCATCCCGGCCTCAAAACTGCGGATATATTTTTCGCGCCGTTCGCTGTCAATCGCATAAATACTCAAGTTGCCCTTTTCAATCAGGTACATGGCGTCGCCTTCATCGCCCTGATCGAACAACACCTGACCATCTACATAACGGCGCGGCACAAGGGCGCGGCTGAGATTTTCCAATTCCGAGAGGGGCACACTCGAAAAAATGGAAACTTTTTTGAGGCTTTCGGCACGGCGTTCCAATTCCTGCGGGTCAATGGTCTTGGTGCGCTGCGACAAATTCATAAATACATCAAAGCGGTGGACGTGTTCGGGGTCATATTCGCCAATGCCATCCGTTAACTGATCCCAGATGCCTGTATCTTCAGGAGGGAACACGTTGCGGATAAACGACATGATATACACACCGAGTTCGTTGCGGATTTCGTCAATCTCTTCCCGTAGTTTTGCAATATCGGCTTCCCACGCCTCACGCAGACGGTCAGAGGTTGGATTTCGTAAGTTATTTTTCAATATGCCGATATTGGCTTGGGCGACAAACAGGCGACGAATCGGTTTGACCTTTTCCTCGCCAAAAAATTTGCCTAGTTCAGACAACAACTGCTCAATTTGCTGGCTGCCTAGTTTTTGCACGGCTTTGGTTTCGGCGGCGGTGACACCCACACTCAAGCCCAATGTTTCGGCAAAACGTTTTTTCTCTTGCGCCAGACCCTGACCAATCAGATTGGCAATCAGGAAACCGCCCCCCAAGCCAATCCCTACCGCGACGAGCAGCATCAAGGAGCCAGACAGCGAACGCACGGCATTGTTAAACACGACATGAATAGCAATCGCTGTGATGATGCCAACGATGGGCCATGTAAATTTTTCGCGGTCATGTGAGCGGCGGATACGGCCCAATGAAATCCCGACCATCGCGCTGGCGGTGGCGTGCATCAATGAGGCCGATAACACGCGGCTGATGGCAAGTGATAGGCTGGCTTCGGTAGCGGAGAGATAATTGATATTTTCGGCAACCGCAAAACCAATGCCCGCGCCAAAACCATACGTCGCCCCATCTACGACATAACGGAAGGTGGGACGCTGTATCAGGTAGATCAAAATCAGGGATTTGAGGATTTCTTCAATAACCGGGGCGGCGAACCGCACCAGATAATCCAACCCGACATCACCGACAATCGAGGTATTGATGTAATAGGCCGCGCCAAACGCCCCCACCGCCCCCCATCCAATACACATCAGCACAGTGCTAATTTTGCCCGTGCCGAAAAGGTCAAACGCATCAATCATGTAAATCGCCAAAACGGGGATGCCGATAGCGATGATGTACGCAATCAGTTCATTGGTATTCATAATCAGGGAGTCGTCCACAATAACATTTGGTCAATGCCCAAAAAATAAGGGAGCCATTTACATTCACTCCCCTATTGTGGACAATCTCTTCTGATTTGGCAATTTTTAGCGCATTGCCCACGCGGGTCTATTACCGCTTACCGTCGGCGCAGTAACATACCTCATCAATGAAGAATTCCTGCCCCCCAATGGAAAAGGTATTGACCACCCCCACGAGGACAATCATGCCCATGTCATTACCAAATCCATTACCGACCAAGACGGTGACTCCCCCAATCACCTTATTATGAATCTCGGCAAAGTCGTTAAAGTTCTGGAAGTCCCCATTGATCTCGATATTCACATTGCCCCCATATTCGCCGAACCGGAGTGAGACAAAACTGACTGGGCCGCCAAAATCGAAGGCGATACTGACATTGTTAACAATCAGTTCTTGGCCGCTGCCCCCTGCCGCACCAGAAGCACCTATCTCAGCGAACCCTCCGCTGGCAACACCACTCGCCCAATAGAAATCCACGACGGTCATGTTCACGCCAGCATCGCTAAAGGTGTCCCCCAGCACAAAATGACTGCCGAGGGCGAGACTTTCAAAGTTGACACATTCACCGGGAGGGGGTGGCGGTTCATCTCCACAGGGATCATCGAACCAGAATTCTTGCCCCCCAATGCGAAAATATTCAATCGTGCCTTCGAGGATGAGACGCCCTAGCGTGCCATTGATGTCATCCACATAGATGTTAACACCCCCAAGCGACGATCCATGCAGACTCGGAAAATCTGGAGTGTTGATGAAATCACCGTTGATCTCCAAGTTTAGATTCCCGCCATACGCGCCGTATAACAGGATGAGGCCATCAACGGGGGCATCCAATTTGAACTGCAAATTGATATTGTTGGTGTGGATTTCATAGCCACTCCCGCCCGCCATGCCGCCATTTTCGACGGTGGCCTCGCCATCGGGAAAGAGAGTGCCGTCAGCCCATTGAAACTCCTGCGCCTCAACCGTAGCACCCGTTACGGCAAAGCTATCCCCAACATGATAGGTCGCGCCGAGCGGCAACTGTTCAAACTCAAAACAGACTGGTTTGATTTCGGGGATATCTTGGGCATGGGCCGTTGGTAAACCCAGCACCAAGAACGAGAAGATGATCGTTAACCCGACGAATCGTACAAGAGATTTCATGCGTTCCCCCTTCCTTTATTTGCGTTTGAGGATCATTTAAGCCGTGTCCAAGCGCTTGGCTGTCTATGAGGTATGAACGCAACTTCCCATGATTTATCACAGAAGGGGGATAGAGTGGATATAGGCAAAAATCAACAAAGGATTATCTCCCTTGTTTCAGTGATTGAATGACTAGATTGAGATCAAATAACCCCAATTCCGCGAAAAATCAGAAAGGGGTCATTACGGCGAACCTATTACTGTCGCCGTTTCATTAAAAAGAATACTGCGCTTCCTAGTCCGACGGCAACCACAGCCAGTACGATAGTCTCAAGGACACTCAAATTACCAACGGCTGTTCCCGAAAGGCCACCGTCGCCGCTGCTGGTGTCGCTACCAGAAAACAATATGCCAATCCCCATCACGACAATCAGCGCCGCTGCCATACCAACCAACTGAACCATGCGTTGATTGGGCCATTTGCGCACTTTAGGGCGTTGTAGCAAATCAAATTCCTGCCCCAGACGCCCTGACAACCGCATACTATAACCGGGGTCAGGCGGCGTATCGGGGTCAATGACATCACGTAGTTGAATAATCACCCGTTCCAAGTCGCGGGTAGTCGTTGAAGCGTTCATCGGTCTTCCTTCCAATACGGCATCGGTCAGAGCCGCCAGTTCATTGTCTCGTTCGGTGTTTGTCACGCCGCACCTCTTTTAATGTATAGTTCCACCGACTTGATCCCGTAGCGCCTCAATCGCCCGCCGATACAGCGACTTGACTGCATCCAACGTTTGTCCCCGTTCATCCGCAATTTCTTGGAAACTCAGGCCATCGGCAAACCGCAGCATGATGATTTCCTGATAATGTTCGGGGAGGGTATGCAGCGCTTTTTGAATCAACCCTCGTTCACCTAAAGAATCCGTCTCATATAATCCTGCCCGCGCCGTATGCTCAACATCCTCAAGACTGACTTCCCCACCCGGGTTGCCACCTTTGCCCCGTCGGCGGTAATAATCGGCAATCTGGCGGTTGACGATGGTGTAGAGCCATGTGTTAAATTTGGCTCGCCGTTCAAATTTTGGTAGTGAGCGCACCATCGCCACAAATGCCTCCTGCGTCACGTCCTCCGCATCTTGAGGTGGCACTCGGCTTTTGACCCGATTAAACACCTTTGCCAGATAGCGGTTATAGAGGGCCATAAACGCATCTTTATCACCCTGTTGAGCCAGAGTTGCCAATTGCTCGTCGCTGGCGTCTCGGTTATTCATTTTCTTGCTGTTCCTTTTGTCGTAAAAGCCAGCCAAAACGGGTTGCAGAAAGTTGGAAATTTAAAAAATTCATCAACCATTCACAAACCTATGGCAACAGTTCCAAATAATCGCTATGTTTAGGTCGAAAAATGGTGAAATCCCGTCGGTCAAAAGTGTATACCTGTGTAATTTTCAGTCGTTCCGATAATGCCATAATCGCCGTATCTACAAAATCAAATTGATGGTCAGCATATTGCAGCATAATTTCTTCCATGCGCCGGAAATCTTCATTGACCAAGTTTTCTAATTGGAATGCTCCCGAATAGAGACGATTAAACATTTGCACAGCAGTTAAATAGTATTCACGCTCTTTGAGCATGTAGAAAATCTCCGGCAAAACGGCATTTGGAATCACCCGTCGTCCCAATAACCCACGTAATGCTGCCCGTGCGGCTTCATGATTTACATCCCGTTTTGAAGCCACCGCCACCAAAAAATTGGTATCAATCAAAATCGCCATCTTTTTGCCTAAAGTGTGCTGCTACTGACTCCCGTACCGTCATCGAAAGGTCAGTATTCTGCGTCTCAATCACGCCTATCAAGTCGTCCAATGGGTCGGGCGGTGGTTGATAGATACCCTGTTCCGATTTGAAACGCGGCCTACCCTCGTGGTCAATAAGCCAAAATACTTTGTCGAGTTCTTCGTCCGTGAGCGCCAATCGTTCAATATCTCCCTGTTCCAGCCAATAGCGGCGAGCAATTCGATACAATTTCGGACGCATCGCTCGCACGGCGGCACGGTAGGCCTCGGGGTCGGCGGTGTTGGCGGGAATTTCAATATCGTCATCAGTCAGACTCATGCTAGGGCGTGGCGCAACTTGCGAGGGTTCAGTCGCCCTCTCATATTGACGTAACATCAACTCCAAGAGTTCTTCCGGGTCGCGGTGTTGCTGTCGAGCCACAGCCAGAATCAACTCTTGTAGATTTTCCGAAATCTCGAAATTGCTCATGGATCGTATCCTCAGATGAATCTTCGACAAGTATATCCGAGATTAGCCACGCACAAAAATGCCTTTTTTCAGTGATGGGCAACAAAAAAGCCACCCCGAATTGAGGCAGCCTTTTGACCACTTCCTAAATGCTTAGATTATTCGGTTGGCGGTGCGAGAACCGTATCAATCAGATAAATGATGCCGTTGCCAACGCGGAATTGCAGCACCAGATTGGCTGTCCCATTGACTGTAAAGGACTCACCGGGAGTATAGGCCACGTCAAATGTCGCTCCATTTAGCGAGGTGATGGTGTGTTCGCCCACCAAATCGTTGGGTGAAAGATATTCCGGCACGATATGGTAACTCATGACTTCTGCCAATGTCGTGGGGTCATCCAGATTAAACAGGCCTTCGGTTTGGGCTGCAAAGGCGGCATTGTTAGGCGCGAACAGAGTAAACTCCCCTTGATCGAGAAGCTCCAACAGTCCCGCCGTCGTCAACAAATCTACCATTACAGAAACCCGGCTTTCCGGTAGGGCGGCACTGGCAAGCAGATAATCCGGCATATTGTCCTGCGTGGACGTGAAGAAATTGCGGTGAATGTCCGGAAACGTGCCCGTTAGATAGGCAATCGCGGTGGTTCCCGGTACAGCAAAATACTCGGACTCAAACAGCACACTGTCCGGCTGACCGACTGCCGTTGCACCAGCATGAAACAGACCCAGTGGCGCTGCGGCGATGCCATATTCCCCAAAGCCCAACTCGGTAATCACAATCGTGTCCACGAAAAACACATCCACAGGCGGCGACCCTGACCCATTTTGAATAATGATGGCATTACTACCCGTGTCTTGGTAATTCGCCAGCACCGTCGTTTCGTCAATCACCACCAACTCCGGCGTCGGGGATTCATATTCACCCATCGTGGCAATCGTATATTGATGGCCCTCCTCCACTTCAAGGTCAACCGATGCGATTGGCTCAGTCGAACCAGCAGCAGAAATGGCGATGGTGTGTGTCCCCGGCTCAATCGCTGCCGAATCGGAGGTGATGACATAGTGCAGGCCAGACCAAATGATTTCCCCATCAAGCCAAACATCGGCTTGGGGTAAAACCATTTGAATTAGGCGAAACTGGGCATCGGGTGTGGTTTGCTGGGCGGCGACTGGCCGACCTATGGGGAGAATGACAACAAGACTCAACACGACCAAAAGCAAAACAATAGACTTCTTCAACATAGGGGTATCCTCTTGAGACTTACAAACGACGTTAGGTTTCCCCACCTACATGAAACAGTCTATTCGAAATCTGATATAACCACAAGTCAACTATTAACTTTTCACATACAAGCCTGCACTACCTTCATTATTCTGTATCGGGATAGGGTCGTCCTGATTTTACCATGTAGCGTCATTGAACACGGCCTCGGCGTTCAAATTTTGGTAGAGGGCGCACCATGCCTCCTGCGTCACATCCTCCGCAGCTTGAGGTGGCACGCGGCTTTTAACCCGGTTAAACACCCTTGCCAGATAGCGGTTATAAAGGGCCATAAACGTATCTTTATCACTCTGTTGAGCCAGAGTTGCCAATCGCTCTCTAGGTCAGGCGAGGCAAGCTACTTTGCACATGGGATGAATTAGCCACCCGCAAAAATGCCTTTTTTCTTTGATAGGCAACAAAAAGCCACCCCGATTGAGGCGGCTATTTTTTGTAAATTGTTCAGTTTAATACTTATGAGAAAAGCGTATCAGTGGCGCTCTCAAACCATTCATTCCACGCCATACCGGATTCCTCGTTGGGGGTATCGAGGGAACCCGTTGTGCCATTGCCCGTTCCACTTTGGAAACGTGCGGGGTCTACCGGGATCGGCCCATTAGTGCGATCAAATGTCACAATAAACGGACGGTCAAAGGCCGCACCACTGGCTTCTAGACGGCTTAAAGGCAAGGTTGCTTTCTGTTCCTCCGGTAATCCCGCATCACCGGGGCAAAAATCAATCGCATCTGCAACAGTGAAACTAATTTCGGTAGTCATGGAGACATCGGTGGTCTTGCCGCTGCCATCCACTTTACGTAGAAACACGACCTCTCCGTTTATCTGACGATAATCATCGCCGAAATCCGATGAGCCAACCCCACCCGCCGTGACGCCGGGCGCTTCGTCCACATGATCATAATTCGTCTTGCGCTTTAACCCGTCCTCACCCAAAAAGTACACAATAGGCATACGGACTTCTTCGCCGGGGGGTAAATCTTCCAATTTAACCTTACCGGGAATGGCATCTTGAATTTCGATGACGATTTTTACGACTTCATCCGTTGTCACGGGTGAATTGGTATAGGATTTCACAAATGCGTTCTCTTCATCGGTAAAAAGTTTCGCACCGCTGCTGGGTGAGGTCAAATAGTCTAGATATAACAGAAAAGTATCCAGCTTATATTTTGCCAGCAAAAACGGCAGTAACACCTCCGTCATTTTGGCTTTGGCGACAACCAGATCCCAATTGGATTCAAAGGGCGTACAGAAGCCTTCCGGGGCTTTTTTATCATCTTGTGAATCGGCGCTAAAGGGGGATGATTCAAAGGGCAATTCTCTTTGAATGAGACTGCGGTTCACCAAGCCTTCATCTTCTTCTTGGCAATGGTCACACGTCCCACCACAGGCACACGTCCGCTGTATTTCGGGCACTGCATTTCGATGGCGTTCTGCTAATGCGGTGACATAGCGATTGCCATGTGTCCGCTGTAGCTGCTGTACGAAAGAGGTGGTCAAAGGTGGATTTCCATGCGGGGAACCCTGTAAAGGCGGATTACCCGATGAGTTCAACTCTGGGGAATGTTTTACAAGGCGGACTGGCGGTTCTGTGCCATCTAGTGCGGTAGTGGGTCGTCGTTGTCTGGCAAACATAGATTTTCACCTGTCTTACTATTCTGTATCAGAATCGAACTTTAGATTGAGGCGGGATAAAATTCCTCCTCCTTCACTTTATAGTCGAACTTAATCCGGCTTTTTCAGCGGCGCGGTTTTCGGCAGGGCGGGCAGGGTATCACGTGCATTCGCAGATGTCTTTTTTTCTTTATCGGCGTCCTCGGTGGGCAAAGCAGGTAATTTTGCTGTGCCACGCATTTGGGCCTCGCGGATTTCCGGCACCATATGGTCAATCATCCGCAGGGCATTTTCGCGCACAAACACATCGGGGGTGCCGGCTTCTGGTCGTAAGGCGGTAATTTGCTGACGGAGATTGGCGACCAATTGCAGCAGTTCTTCATAAGTTGGTTTT
This sequence comes from Chloroflexota bacterium, assembly GCA_024434115.1. Lineage (GTDB taxonomy): Bacteria > Chloroflexota > Anaerolineae > Aggregatilineales > J027 > CFX10. The sequence continues at coordinate 181,953 of QMIT01000005.1, read as the reverse complement.
TTTTCGGACATAGCCCCTCACAAAAATTGTCCTAAACTTCAGATTTCAAAATCATCCCATGCCGCCGTCTGCATGATCGGCACAAAGCGGCGCAGGGTGTTGCTCCCCACTTTTTTGGCAGCTTGCAACGCAAGGTAGGCCTGTTGGAACAATTCCGGCCCATTATCGGCATCCTGCGGGCAAAAGCTCATACCCATATTGGCCCCAATGCCCACCCGCCGACCTTCAAACGTCAGTTCAATTGCCTGAATTGCCGTCAATAGCCCTTCCGCCCATGTCATAGTGGTGACAACGGCGTCACCGCGCAAATCAGTCAGTAGGACGCCAAATTCATCCCCATCCATACGACCAATGAGCGCACCGGGGGGTGCATGAGCTTTGATAATCTCAGCGGCCTCCCGCACCATCGCATCCCCGGCGGTGTGCCCCAATGTCGAGTTGATACGTTTGAGGCCTGCCAAATCCAGCAGCACCAACCCGACACTGTTTTCACGCACTTCGGCCCGCAGAATGATTTGCTGGAGACGTTTTTCAAAGCGCCAACGGTTCGGCAAGCCAGTCAGCAAATCGAAAAACGAATCTTTTTCACCGCGCGGCCTTGTCATCCTAGTAGCTACCTACCACTTCCCACGTGTTTGGCCCCATGTTGACCGAATAGAGCCGCAAAACGATGCCCTTGCCGTGATCAATGTAGAAATAGTAAACACCCGTTGTGGGAGGCATATTTTGGATACGCCCTGCGAACGCGGCTTCTGGCGTATAGGCCCAGCCCAACGCCTGCCGAATTTGTGGATTCTCGCGCCACACCTTGCCGATTGGCCCGGTGGGTTGATAGCGGCCTGTCGGTGGCACAATGCTGGCATCACTTAAGGGCTGGCTGGGGTCCCATGTATCCACTACCGTTTCCCAATAGCCCGTATTATAGATGATGTAAATCGTGCCACGTGGGTCAGATGCGCCGATGGGTGGGGCATACCTATAGACCCGCCCGCCTTCAAAATCTTGCCCAACGGCGGCAACCGATTCCATCGCCAGTGGACACAACCCGGACGCATCAGCCTTGCCCACCTCAAAGGTGAAGAAAAACGCGGTAGTGCATCCTGTCGGAACTACCCCCGTCGGCTGAATCGGCACAACGGGTACCCGTAACTGCTGTCCCGCAAAAATCGCATCAGCATCCAGCAGGCAGTTAGCTTGTACCAAAGCGTCTACGGTGGTATTGGTCAACGCTGCAATAACCCCCAGTGTATCGCCAAAGGCCACCACCATCACGGGCCAATCGGTACGGGGGGTGCAGTTGGGGTTGGTATTATTCCCCGTCCCGGTATTACCCGTGCCGCTGCTCACGGTAACGGTTGCTGGCGGGGTTGTGGTGCGGCTAACCAACGCGGTTGATGTCGCATTGGCTTGAGCGACGATGGTTAAATCCGCCGTTGGAAGCGCGGGCCGCAGGGTGGGTGCATTGCTGCTGTCATCTTCGGTCAGCGAACAAGCAAGCGTAACCATCACCCACATCACCAATAGGAATATCAGTCTTACTTTCATCCCACCACCTCTCACAGTTAAAGTAAATCCGCCCCATCAATATTCTAGCCCTCTTCTATCCATTCGCACAAAGATTTTATGCTAAATGTCACTCCCATAACGATAGATGCGCCATAAAATTAATATTCAGTTTAGGAGGTAAAATATCATCAGGTTGCACCGGGTTAAGCCTCGTCGCAGCCTTTATTGCGTCATCCTATCTTCAACCTACCCCGGTTTCCCCTGCCCGCTTCGCAGTTTCCTTGTGGCTTTTTTCGTTATCTATCATAAGGAGTTCACGATGTTGAAATTGCATGTTTGGTTTCGCATCGCAGCCATCATCCTAGTCATTTTGGTTAATCTCATGATCGGCTTTGAATCGGCGGCGGGGGCTGTCTACACAGGCAACCTGAGTTCTGGACCCGGCGCAAACAACCCTAGCAGTGTTACCTATCAAATCCCGGCACTCGTCGGCGACACTCTCAATGTTACACTCGACTATTCCGGTTATAACACCTGCGGCGGCGCTTGGGTCGTCATCAGCTTCAACCGCGACACCCCGTATCCAATGATGACTTATTCGTATGGCGGTTTTACGGGTAGCGCGACTTATACTTACACGCCCTATGTAGATGGGGATGTGGCGCTCAGGCTGGAAGTTGCGTGTCGGCACGCCACATCAGTTATGGAAGTGGCGACTCTTGACTATACCATGACGGTAAATGTGAATGCCCCACCGCCCCCTACTGAAAATCCGTATGCCGCCGAAGAAGCCGCCGGACTCCAACGTCTGCCACCCGGTAGTGAGTTGCCTGTGGTGATCTACACCCCCACCGCTGCCGCCGCTGCCAATGGCGATTTGTTCATTGACATCTGGCAGTTGGATGAGCATGGCGTCGGTCAACCCTTCCTCTACATTTCCGAAGATGAACTGTTGGGCCTGCCCGAATTCCCTGTAGAAAACATCCTGATCGCCCGTGACGGCCTAGTGAGTGTCTACAAGCTCCGAACAGGGGAGTATCAGGTCAATATTGGCCCGCTAGATGATGGCAAAGTCCATGTCCGTATTTTTGATGCCATCCCGCCGACCCACGTCTATGGGTATACGTTGGAAGTCGAGTAGGGTACAGAAAGGCAAAATTCGAATGACTGTTTTGCGATTCGGCCTTGTCGTCGCGCTGATTGGCCTCAGTCTGTTGGGGTCAATTCCGTCAACACAGGCCGCCACTCCCCTGACCTTTAGTGGTTCTGTCGGAACATTTCTCAGCAATACGATCTGGACGTATGTAGACGCCGACAGCTATACCGTCTACGCCGAAGCGGGCCAGATCATTACGCTTGATCTTGTCTATTCCGGTTCGTGCGGTTTTGCGTCCGCCCGTCTGGATACTTCGATTGGCACCGTCGTCGGCTCACTCAACCTCCCACCGGGGGGTGGCAGTGGTTACGTCACCTTTAACGGCACCCAGACCTATTCACGGGTCATGCCAAGCTCCGGCGCAGTCGAAATCAGTGTCACTATCAATTCCATTACCCTCGGCGGCATTCCCTCGGGTTGCAGTTTTCTTTACGAGATGACAGTGACAGGTGCGACCCTTGCACCGATCGCTGTTGATGACCCCACCCTTGCCGCCGAAGCAGCCGCTGGTTTGGCACGAGTCCACGATTCCTCGCTGCCTGTGGTCATCTATACACCCGCCGTCGCCACTAACACGCCATTTATTGACATCCGCGACCTAACAGGTGTGCCCTTGCTCTATGTATCAGCCAAAAAACTGCTGGCCCTACCCGATTTTCCGGCTAAAAACACCCTGATCGCCAAAACCGCTGACGGCTTTATCAGTGTCTATAAGTTGACTACTGGCGAGTATCAAGTCAATGTCGGCCCGCTGGACGATGGCAAGGTGCATGTCATCATTTTTGACGGCATCCCGCGCACGCATACCTATGGCTATACTTTTAGTTACCCCTAATGGAGGTGAAAGCTATGAAATTTTATTGGATCATCATTCTCTGCCTAATCTTCCTCCTCCCCACCTTCCCGGTGCAGGCGGAGGAAAGTGTTACCTTTACCGATTCCATTTCGACGATGGGCAACCCCATCCCCAGCATCATTTTTTGGCGCTATCACACTGTACATGCCGAACAGGGGGCTGTGCTAACCTTGACCCTCGACGCTAGTGGTTGGTGTAATTGTCGCGTTGGCGGTGGTTATATTCTTGCCAATAATACGTTGGTGGGGCCGTTTTCGCTGGTTTCCCAGCCCAATCACGGCAGTGCAACTTTTGCCCACCAGTTTGTATTCCAATACCCCGTCACCCAAACTGGCGATGTGTTGCTGCGGATTGAGCTTTATGCGGGCTACCTTGGACCCGCTGGACTGCCGGAAACGATTACGATGAATTACACATTAACAGTCAGTGGCATCAGTAGCTCAACCAGTCAACCTGAGCAATTAGTGGGGGTACAGCGAGTGGGCAGTGACTCGTCCCTGCCTGTTGTGATTTATGTGCCCACCCCGGCAGCCTATCAAACCGGAGATCTATTCATTGACATTTGGCAGTTGGATGAAGAAGGTATTGGACAACCCGCTCTGACGATTTCAGCCGATGACCTCTTGGCCCTGCCGGATTTTCCGACTGAAAATACCCTGATTGCCCGCGATGGCTTGATAAGCGTCTACAAGCTGACCACTGGCGAGTATCAGGTGAATGTTGGCCCTTTATCTGATGGCAAAGTGCATGTCATCATTTTTGATGACATCCCACCCACCCATACCTATGGCTATACGTGGTTAGCTAATCCCGATTAAGTTGCTCGTGATCTCAAAAGGTGTGTTCAATATCTCGAATACACCTTTTAATTTTCTTGATTTTCACCCGATAAATTTAAAACTGATTGACATTTTATAGATATTTCTTTTAGAATATTTAACATAGAATTTAATTCTAGGCTCGCTTCAAGGAGTCCCTATGACGATTAGCCCTACGCTTGCCATTACCCTGCGTCACCCCACCCTCGATGATGTCCCGGATATTGCCAAGCAAATCAACACGACTCATTTTCATGATACGGGTGTACCCATCGTAGTCACGGAAGAACGGCTACGGGCGCTGTGGGATGCTCCGGGGATTGATATACCGGGTAGTGTTTATATGGCCCATAACGCCGACGGTCAATGTGTCGGTCTAGCCACTTGTATCTGCTTGCAGCCTTTCGAGGAAGTCGAGACCGAAATCACCATCACGCCGGAACTGCGCGGGCAGGGCATCGAAGAAACCCTTCTACAGACCGTCATTGACCACGCCACCCGCATCCATATGCCCCATGCCGATCCGCACAGCCGATTTGTGCTTAAGGCATCGGCAGACGAACGGGCTACATGGACAAGTCAATTTTTGCAGGCCCATGACTTCAAGGTGGTGCGCGGTTTTTGGAAGATGCAAATAGATTTTGATGGGCGTCCACTCCCCACCCCACTATGGCCCACGGGCGTCGAACTGCGCCCTTACGATCCTGCCACCCAGCTACAGATGGTTTACGATACCTTTAACGCCGCCTTTTCGGAGCATTGGGGGTTTCACAGCATCCCCTTTGAGCAGTGGGAATTTGTGATGCAACGGGATAATTCCGACCCAACCTTGTGGTTTAATGTGTGGGCCGGGGATGAGATGGCTGGATTTGCGATGTGTACCGCCGAACGCCCCGAGATACCCAATCTTGGGTATGTCTCCGACCTAGCGGTTCGCCGCGAATATCGCAAATTAGGCTTGGGGCTGGCCCTACTGCATCATGCCTTTCGGGAATTCCAGCGGCGCGGCAAATTGGGCGTTAGCCTGCATGTGGATTCGGAAAATCGAACCGGTGCAACCCGCCTGTATGAACGGGCCGGGATGCACGTGGTCGAAACTTCGTGGAAATATCAGCGGGTGCTGCGCGAAAGCACTGCCTAAAGCCAATTTATAAGTGATAGGAGCGCTAATCATGACGGTCACGATTATTTGACAACGGTACACCAAAATCGCCACCTTTAGCCCCAACGAATGGGGCTTTTTTTCGGGGTTAAGGGTGTGTAAAGATGCCCTCATGATTTCTTCGGCACAAACGGTTCCAATTCCGGCAGCAGAACGACGCTTTCCTGCTCATTGGGATCGGTGCGGGCGATGACGGCGGTACAAGGCTCGGTTTGGCTAAGATTACCCGGCAAATGCGGCATCCCAGCGGGGATATACAAAAATTCACCCGCCCGGATAATCATGTACTCACTGAGGTTCTCGCCATACCACATCTCCGATTCACCACTGATGACGTAAATCGCCGTCTCGTGGTGTTCGTGCATATGGGCCTTCGCCCGACCTCCCGGCGGAATCACCAACAGGTGCATACATATCCCCTGCGAGCCGACATTTTGGGCCGCGATACCCTCAAAATAACTAAAGGCCTGTTTGCCTTCATACGTCTTACTGGGTCGAACAAGTTGACAGGTTGGTTTGGGTGCGTTTGCCATAAATTCCCCCTTATTGTAAAAAGTAAATACCCCCAGCATTTGAGTCGTCAATTTTAGGCTGGTGGGTCAAAGGATTTTTTGCGATGCCGCATCCTGCCCGCATTGACCGCCCTGCCATTCTACAAACTGCCCGCGCCATGATGGAATTGGAGGGTATAGATGGCCTATCGGTCAACCGTTTGGCGGCAGCGTTGGGGGTCAAGCCGCCCTCGCTCTATCATCATTTTACCAGCAAGGCCGCCCTACTGCGCGAACTGAATGCCCAAACCAGTGCGGGTCTGGTCAAAGCGATGCAGACCGCCCTACACACCACCGACGCCCCCCTGCCCCACAAAATTTTGGCAATGGCGCTGGCCTATCGTGCGTATGCCCACGAACACCCCGTCAGTTATGGGTTGGCCTACACCAATGTGGTGGCGGAACTGCGCCCCGACCCCGAATTTTTGGAAAAATTGGCTCTGACCCTCCAAGTCCATATCGCGGAAATGGTTGGGCCGGGGGAGTCGCTGCCTGCCCTGCGTGGATTATGGGCATTGGTGCATGGATTTGTCGTGTTGGAATTAGGCGGGCAGTTTCAGCGCGGTGGCAACTTGGACGCCACATTTGAGCAGGTGGTCATGGCCCAAATTGAAGGCTGGACGCAGCGCTAACCCTCCGCTTGTGTAAAATTTCCCTGACATTCATGAAATTTGTATACCCATCTTCAACCGCGTGGTATAATACTTTTAAGGGGGGGGTAAGTTTAGATTCAAATACTAGCGTGGAGGGGAGAGTTGCTATGTTCAAGAAGCTAAATTCCAAACTCGGCCTGACATTCCTCATCGTCCTTGCGCTGCTCATTGTCGGGATTGCCTATATTCTCTATACATCCGACTCCGATGACGTGAAATCCGCCCGTCAAAATTCCGAAGGCCGTTTAGTCGAATCCGATGATGTCGTGGTGGAACGGGCTGGCAATTGGACGGCCCAAGAAGCCAAATCCGCCAGCAGTGGCAGCTATCTGTACAGCAGCGGCAGCCCCGATGATGTCTTGACTTTGACCTTTGTGGGATCGCGGGTAGAGGTGATCTACACCACAGGCACCAATTTGGGCACACTGGCGGTGGATGTTGACCACACCGTCCTGCGAACGATCATCACCGCCGACCAAGCCACTCAATATCAAGAGCGCACAGTGGTAGATTATTTGGATGACGGCCTGCACACGCTGCGGGTGTATGCCCAAGAGGGCGGCGTTGTTGGAATTGATGCGTTTCGCGTATCGCGTGCCAGCCAAGAGGCGATGATTGTAGACTTAAGCAAGGTCAAGAGTGAAACCATTGTAACTGCCCAAGCAGAGGGACAAGCCTGTGTATCAGTTGCACTTGTTGAACCGGAGCCTCTCGCTCAAAGAACACCGGGAAGGCTTGCCGATCCGGAATTGATCAAACAAAGACAAGATACCGTTCTAGGGGACATTACAAAAGGGAATTTTGAAGTTACAGACAGATTTACTGTTGTTGCTGGTTTTAACGGTTATGCTGATTTGGATGCACTTCTAGAATTGCAGACAATGCCCTTAGTAATAGCTATTGATTTATGTGGGCAAGGTGAATATGGCCTCGATACCAGTGTCCCGAGAATTCAGGCCAATATAGTCCGTAATGTTTACAATATTACAGGCAGAGGCATGGTCGTTGCAGTATTGGATAGCGGAGTTGATGTTGATCATCCGGATTTGAGTGATAGTATCATTGGGCAGTATTGCAGTCATGTTTCGATGCCACCCGGGTGTCCATCAGCCCCAGACGTGGCAAATGATATCGGCGGACATGGTACTCGAATAGCAGGGATTATAACTTCCAATGGAGTATCAAGGAATGGGAGTAATTCCTTAATTGGGGTTGCTCCTAATGCAGGGATTTTGGCAATCAGACTGGAGAATAATGCTGGTTATTTTGACAATCGAGACGTTGAGCGAGCAATAAACTATATTTTAGGAACACCTACCAATCCAAATCCGTTTGGTGTTGATGCAATTAATATGAGTTTTAGCCTGCCAACCACGCCTGCTCATTTTGCCAACAATTGTAATGGCACTTCGTATACAAACCTAGAAAACCTAATCACACAAGCCTTTAATTTAGGTATTAGAGTTTTTTCGATTTCTCATAATCAAGGTGACTTAAATGGAATAACTTTCCCGGGATGTCTTGGAGAAGTAATAGCCATAGGTGCAACTGACGATAATGACATCGTAGCTAATTTTTCGAATACGGCCCCCGCATTGGATTTTCTTGCTCCGGGGGTTGATATAGTTACAACTGATATAAATGGCGGGATAAGCCAACCTGTAAGCGGAACCTCTTTCGCGGCACCACATGCTGCTGCAACAGGTGTTTTAATAGAGCAAACAAGTATACCAATCTTCACTGATGCCACCTTTAGAACAAATCTTGGCTATGGCGGGGTACCCGTAACCGACAATCGCCCCGGTATACCTGCGCCGTTGACTCGGAACCGAGTGGATGCGCTCAACGCTGTGCTAAATGTCCTACCCGATAGTGCGCCGGGGGTTGCACCACATAACGACTCACCATCTACCGCCCATTCATTACCATCTATCGGTAGCTTTGCTTACGATTATGAATATATCCAAGACCCCGAAGGCTCGAACAAAACAGTCAATGATATTCCTTTATCCACAGAATGCGGCGGCAATAATTTTACCAACACCGTCTGGTTTCGATATGGGCCTAGTGTTTCATCCTATTGGCTCTCTTTAACGACCAAGGACAGTACGTATGATACCATCATAGCTGTCTATGAACAAACCATATCTAGTGGCAATCGTGTTGCCTGTAATGATGATATTAGCTATACCTACTCTACAACCGACCACAGTTTTACTAATGAACAATCCGCCGTCAACTTTCAGGTGCGACCCAACTTTACGTATTACATCATGGTGGCTCAAAAAGGGACTACGCAGTTTACTGGGCCGGAAGGTTTGCATCTATGGGTTAGCCTTGCTCCCGCAGGTGACACGCTGGCTATTTTCTATGGGGCAGATCAGCGCATTCGGTTATCTTCCACTTTGCGAGACTACCCCCAGCCCGTAGATTACTCGTTTTATCCAACAGGGAATCCAGTAAACGTCTCCAACTTAGATCGTCAATGGGTCATGGGCGATTGGGATGGCGATGGTGACAAAACACCGGGTTTCTATGATAATGCAGTTGGCATGTTCTATACTACCAACATCATAGGAACAACCAATAATCAAGGTCGAGCGATTTGGACGCTTACATGGTTTGGTCTCACACAAGGTGTACCGGAGGTTGGGGTCTTTGCAGTAGCAGGACGATTTGATGCGACGGTCAATCACGATTGCATTGGTGTAATTGATAGTGGCAACTTTCCGCCTTATGGAGTTGCCTTTGCGATGTATTTCACCTGTGATTTTAGTATTGTAAATCCACAACCAAAACCCTTCCAATGGTTAAGTGTCCTGCTGCCCGACAATACTAATCCCGAACTCCCCGGCCTAGCATGGCAATTTGCGGCAGGCGATTTTGGAACTGAGGGCAATCCAGTAAATAACCTTGTGCCGGATGGTATTGACACAATTGCAGTTCGAAGGGGTCATTTTGTGGCATTCTCCAATACCCCACCCACTACTGTAAATTCCGGATTTCCATACGCTCAGTATATCGGTTTCGCCACTACAGGGTCGGCGAATGCCTATGGAAGGTTTGTGGTAGGTGATTGGGATAGCAGTAAGTTAGATAGCTTTGGCATTTATTACAATACCACCTCTGGAAGTATCTTCTATCGCCGAAATGACCTTCAATGGAATAGCGGAGAAGCGATTTTGCAGACCTTAACGATAGATTTCCCAAGTAACCACTATAGTGCTGCAAGTTGGCGCGAAACAACCCCAGTTTGGCCTACGCCCTAAATTGTGATAACTACAGACAACAAAAAAGGCTGTCCCCATCACTGAGGATAGCCTTTTTCAATTTGACTTGGTGTGCAGCGATTAATTCCAATCGGGATAGGCACTCCAACCCGCCAGCCCCGCCAACAGATGCGAATCACTGCCATCGGCCTGCATGACATACAGATTGATGACGGGGTGTAATTGGCCTTCCGGTACGCCGCCGAGCAGCACATAGGCAATCTGCGTGCCATCCGGCGACCATGTGGCCCCAAAAACCGATTCGGCACTGATCTGCTGGACATTTTCGCCATCTGTATCCACCACATAGACCCCATATGCTGCTTTGTCCCGTGACGTGAACAGCAGTTGGCTATCATCGGGCGACCACACCGGGCCAGACATGCCTTCGACGGCATCCGTCACCAAGCGGCTGCCAGAGCCATCGGCCTGTATGATGTAGAGACCACCTTCGAATACATAGGCGATTTGTGTGCCATCGGCGTTGGGGGCAGGCGCATAGCCCTCAATCCCCAAATGGGTCTCTGTGCCATCTGTCAAATCGAGGACAACGAGTTCGCCGGGTCTCATCCCCGATGTGTAGATTAGATGGTCATTATCGAGCCACGCCGGACTAGAATCGTACACCTCATTGAAGGTCACGCGGGTTTGGTCGCTGCCATCCCGATTCATCACATAAATGTCAGTCAGGGGATTATCGCTGCTGGGCCGATCTCGATCCGAGACAAAGGCGATCTGGCTGCCATCGGGAGAGAGGGCCGGGTCGGTGTTGCGGTAAAATTGGCGATCCACTAGGTTCTGGGTCAATTGGGTGATCTCACCGCTGTTCACATGCAGCAGGAAAATATCAGGGTTGTGCCCGGTAAAATCGGCAATATCGGCTTCATAGACAATCCAACTGTCTCCATCCGTTGCCGGGTCTTGGGCGTGGGCCATACCAAACACCGCTGTGGTCAGCAGTGCGGTGGCAAGCAGGGTCTTCTTGATCGAGCTAAACATCAACGTCTCCTCATCTTGGAATCAGTTCTATTCAAAGACGGCAATAGCGGGTAGGAAGTTCCAGGCGCAATAAATCAAGAAACCTATCCGGTGGGGGATAGGCTTCTGAGAACCGATGAGGAGAAGTTCTTGGAGATTTCAGGAGGAGCTATTTGCTCAAACCTCTAAAGCTAATCAGGTCTAACCTGTGCTTGTGTTAATCTCGAAAAATCAATCTTAACCTCATTGTATACTCATTTAGGAGATTCGGGTGGTGAGTTTTGGCCTAACTTCCGTGTGCATCTGTCATACATCTGTTATGACAATAACATTACCTTTACAAATGCCCTATTTTGTCAGGGTTGGTGATGAAATGGATTTCTTCAATTTGCTGGTGGTTACAAGATGTTAGTGACATGCCCCGCAAAATCAACCCGTCGCAATCAGCGCAATCGCCGTCATCCCACACAACACCCCCACCCCCTGCCAGCGCGTCAGACGTTCCTTCAAAATGACCAGCGCCAGCACCACCGTCGTCGCAGGATAGAGTGAGGACAGCACCGAGGCCACATCCACCCGACCTGCTTCCTCTGCCAGCGCAAAAAACACATTGCCGCCAACATCCATCACCCCACAGAACATAATCAGGGGAATATATTTACCCGTCGGGGCAGTCAAACGGCGCATCGAAAAGGCCAAAATCAGCATGGCGGTAATGGAGGCCATACGCGAGACCGCCAACGACCAGAAAAGCGCTTCATCACTGAGAAGGGCCACCAAGGTCAAAAATCCGCCAAAGCCCATACCCGCAATTACCGCCAAAACTAATCCATCGCTGCTAATATGGCCTGACCCCGGCTGCGAAATCAACCACACCCCGACCAATGCCAGCCCAAACCCAAAAATCTTCAGTCCACCCGGCAAGCCCTGTGTCACAATGCCAAAGGTCACGGGGAGCAGCCCTTGTAATACCGCGCTTAAAGGGGCCGCGATGCTCATTTTGCCAATCGCCATCGCCCGATAGAGCGCCGCCAAGCCAATATCCCCGACGATTCCGGCGGCTGCCCCAATCAACAGGTCATGCCGGGAGGGAGCAGGCTCACCAAACGCCAATGCAAAGAGAATCAGCGCCGCGAGTCCGGTGATTTGCGAGAGAATCAACACCGTAAGGACAGGGGTACGCCGTGTCGAATATCCCCCACTGAAATCGCCTGCTCCCCAACTGGCTGCTGACATCAACCCATAGGCTACCGAGGCCAACTCTGACCCAAAGAGGTTCATGGCTGTTCCTTTGATTCAATTCCGATTGATATAAAAGTGGTGGGGGCACTCAAGAAATTCAGATGAGTACAAGGTGGATTTTACCGTACTTGGCCGATTAATTCTAAAACGATCCCCTGACTGTACCAAAGTACAGGGCCAAACTGGTCACTCGACGGAAGGGAAAGGGCTTGATTAGGTGCATCCTAGAGATGAAATGATTGTGGGGGAGATAAACGACCAATGAACCATCAACAGTTTGAAACATGGGTCAAGGCAATCGGGGCCGCATGGGTCAACCGCGATCCACAGGCCGCCGCCGATTTGTTCACCCCTGATGCGACCTATCAGGAAAACCCATTTGAGCCGCCACTGCAAGGCCGCCCTGCCATCTTGAAGTATTGGGGCGATGTCAGCACGCAGGAAAACATTGAATTTCGGTATGAGATACTCGAAGTCACGGAGTCCATAGGCTTCGCGCACTGGTCAGTCGAATTGACACGCATCCCCAGTAGCAAGCGGGTTAAATTAGATGGCATCTTTGCAGCCACCTTCCGCACCAACGAAACGCGCTGTCATGAATTTCGGGAATGGTGGACGCGGCAGGAAGGGCCATCGAGTCGGCGGGTAGCCTTGATTACCGGGGCCAGTCGCGGCTTGGGGGTAACATTGGCGACCTGCTTGGCGGGGCAGAATTTTGACCTGATTTTGACGGCACGTGGCGCAGAGAGTCTTGAACAAACCGCCGAACAACTGCGCCAATATGGGACGACCATCATCACGCTGGCCGGGGATATTGCTGAACCCGCCCATCAACGCCGTTTGATTGAGGCCGCCGAATCATTGGGGCGATTGGATGTGCTGGTCAACAATGCGTCGGAGCTTGGGCCAAGCCCGATGCCTACGCTTGCCGAGATGCCCCTTACGGCCTTCCGCCATATTTATGAGGTGAATGTCGTCGCGCCATTGGCCCTTATGCAAAGTGCCCTGCCCCTTTTGAAAGACAATCATGGCTTGGTGGTCAATCTCAGTAGCGATGCCGCCGTTGGAGGATACGCAGGTTGGGGTGGCTATGGATCGAGCAAGGCCGCGCTGGATTTGCTGTCGCGTACATGGGCCAATGAATTGGAGGAGGTAGGCGTTGGTGTGGTTAGTGTTGACCCCGGCGATATGCGAACCGTTATGCACCAACAGGCCTTTCCCGGCGAGGATATTTCAGATCGCCCGGAACCCAATGTGACGTTGCCTTTTTGGATGTGGCTGTTTGGTCAAAAAGTGACCGACATCAGCGGCCAGCGATTTCGTGCCCAAGCCGAACAATGGGAGGTAGTGCCATGAAACGCGATGAATTGATTTTCCCACGTCCTTTGGAATTACAGGCCGATATGCCAGCTACCGAGCGCGGTTTGGCACGGGATGGGGTGCGGCTGATGGTCAGTACGCTCGAAAACGGGATACCCGTCCATCAACATGCTCATTTTCATGAGTTGGGGCGATTTCTAAGCGCGGGGGATTTGCTGGTGGTGAATCGCAGCGCAACCCTACCCGCTAGTTTGCCCGCCCATCATCCCGATTTAGGCGATTTTGTCCTCAACCTTTCAACACGCTATGGGCCAAATCTGTGGCTGGCCGAACCCCGATGGAGCTTTGCCAAACCCGGCCCACTTCCCCTTAAATCCGGCGACGTGTTTGATGTTGGAGGACTGACAGGGCGACTCATTCAGCCCTTCCCCGGCCTTGACCGCCTGTGGTTTGTACATGTCTGCTGCGACTTAATGAGCGTCATGGCACAAGTGGGGCATCCGATTCGCTATGGCTATGTGCAGACCGAATATCCGCTGGAGGCCTATCAAACGGTGTTCGCCACCATCCCCGGCAGCGCCGAAATGCCATCGGCGGGGTATCCCTTTACGGAAACCCTGTTGGATGATCTTAACCAACGGGGTGTCCGGATCGCCGGGGTGCTGCTGCATACCGGGGTATCGAGTTTGGAAGTCGAAGTGGAGGAAGTCGAAGAGCACCCTCTCTATCCCGAATATTTTGAAGTGCCCACCGCGACTGCCGCCGCCGTTAATTTGGCCCATGATGAGGGGCGGCGTGTCGTCGCAGTAGGGACAACCGTCATTCGGGCGTTGGAATCGGCGTGGGAAGGGAGTCGGGTGCATCCGACCAAAGGCTTTACCCGGTTATTTGTTCATCCGGCACGGGGTCAACTGCAATCGGTGAATGGTCTGATTACGGGCCTGCATGACCCCATCACCAGCCATTTAGCCATGCTGTATGCACTGGCAGGCCAAGACTTGATTCGCACCGCCTATGCCGAAGCGGTCAAGGAGGGCTATCTGTGGCATGAATTTGGCGACAGTCACCTGATTTTGACCCCCTCACCAAAACAACCATAACCAGTGAATGACATCGCCATACCACTATCAAAGGCTGTCTCTCAAATGGAGGGACGGCCTTTTTGCTGTGCGGCGTTCCGACTATGCGGACGTGTTAGAGGGCCTCAGTAATTGTGAAAAATTTATGAATTTCAGATTTGTGCCTATTGGAACTAAGGCGTATTGATGCGGCAAAGTTGAAATTTGTAAAATTGGTAAAGATTTGCCCCACATTTCCTAACGAATTATTGACAAAGATTCTCCTTATACTGTCGTTTGGGAGCATTTTTTCCACTCACGTTAAAATAAATTCGAAAGGTTTGCAAGATGTTTTCAAGACCAATAAGGCATATCATTGCATTATTGTTGGTTTTTGCTGTAATGTCCTCATTCATCTTACCAATCCATCATCAAACAGCACATTCTCAAGACCCAACGACCTCGCAACGAGTCGAATCGGATGACGCTCGTGTAGATCGAAATGGGAATTGGGCAAGCCAATCCGCCAGTGGAGCGAGTGGCGGGAGCTATTTGTTCGGCGGGGGCGGTGAGAATGACTCACTTATCCTGCACTTCTATGGTCCAAGTGTCGAAGTCATTTATGTCAGCGGGCCAAAGTTGGGAACGTTAGCCATCGAAGTAGATGACACGGTATTACGCACAGTCATCACCGCAGCCGACACCACCAGCTATGGGCAAAGCGCCAAAATCAACTATCTGAGCGAGGAATGGCACACGCTGCGGGTATATGCGCAAGAAGGTGGCACAGTGGCGATTGATGCCTTTGTCGCCAATCTGGACGCCCCACCCCCACCATTTGTTGAACCCTCCGACAATCCGGATCGTCCGGCGGGCAGTGCGGCGGGTGTGCGTGCGCCAGTGGTCGAGACTCCAGTAACGGAAGACACAACCCATCATGCCCCGCGTGTCGCTATGTTGACCCACGTCATCATTAATGAAATAGACGCGAATAGCCCCGACGCGGTTGAATTGTTCAACCCCACGACCTCGGTGGTCAACCTAACCGGGTGGCAACTCCATATTTTCAGCGGAGCTTCACTCGAAACGACATGGACAATTCCCGCGTTTTATCTGGTTCCGGGGGCGTATGTGGTTTTGTATGAGAGCGCCGGGACCAATACCTCGACTGCCCTCTATTTTAACGACAGCACAGGCATGGAGGCAGATTTCAACTACGCTGTCGCACTCAACAATAATTTGGGTCAGGGCGTAGATTTTGTGCGCTGGGGTGGCTCAACGGTCCTGCCATCCGCACCCGACACATGGACGGGTACCCCAACCTTTGTCTTTGACTCAACCCGGACCATCGGGCGCAATGAGCAAAATGATGACGACAACGCCAGCGCCGATTTCTTCCAACAATGTCCATCGCTGGGTAAGGTCAACAATGCTTGTTTGGTGTTGAATGAATTCTTCACCGGTGCACTTGACGCCGTTGAAATCTTTAACCCGACGGGCCGGACGATTAGCTTGACCGGGTATCAATTTACCTCCTATTCAGAGGTTAACACCTTTGACCTCACCTATACCTTCCCTACCGCGAGTATTCCAGCAGGCGGATACGTGGTGCTTTATGAGGGTGCCGGGACCAACACGAGTACGGTGTTCTATGCAGGGTCCGGCCAAAACTTCGCGTGGAATAATGACGACGGTGCGGGTTTGTTAACAACCGGTGTGGGTGGCTCAGTGGTAGACTTTGCCCGGTGGGGAACAACGACGATTGCCCCGGCTGGCACAAGTTGGTTTGGTGGTGTGCTGCCAGTTAGCCCACTTGACGAGAGCAGTGTGCAGCGGCGACCCAGCAGCGAAGATGGTGACCGCACCAGCGATTTCTGTGCGCAAGTCTCGACCCTCGGTACGCTCAATCGGCCCTGCGTGGTCATCAATGAGATTTATGGCAGCGACCCCGACGGCATCGAAATCTACAATGCGTCGCTGGCGGCCTACACCCTGACCAATTTTACTGTCCAATTGTATGATTTTACTGGCGTGCTCGGTGTGAATTTTGTTGTCCCCACCTTTACACTAGCAGCCGGCGCGTATGTGCGCGTGGTTGAGGGTAGCGGAACCAACACTAGCACCCTGTTGTTTGGGGGTGGCAGTCTGGGGTGGATCGGCGGTGACCCCGGCGCGGCTCAGCTGTTCAACGAAGCGGGGAACGGGGTAGACTTTGTGCGATGGGGTACGAATACCGAGTTGGGGATCAATGGCGCATACATGACCAGCCCCAATGCCCCGGCCTTCCCCGGTAATGTCACCACCACCTCCATCGGACGCAACACCAACGGCGGTGATATGGATCGCGGTTCAGATTGGTGTCATCAGCCCATTACGGCAGGGACACGCAACTATGGCTGTCCAGCACGTTTGGCCGTCTTCGCACCTGCTGTCAATCAAGTCAGTTTGATGGAGACGCCCGGCAGTCCGCCTCCCGGTTACTTCAACTACAATAGCGGGCTGCCTGCTGCTGGCACCAATGGGCAATGGGTCATGGGCGACTGGGATGGTGATGGCCGCCAAACCCCCGGTGTGTATGCCACCAACGGTGTGTTCTATTTCACCAACGCGATTGGTCCCATTCCATCCAACGCTTGGATTGCGATGTGGTTTGGTTTGTTGGCCGGGGTTGTCCCCAACGCACCTATCGCGGGTCGCTTTAATAGTGCGGTGCAAAACGATTGCATCGGCGTGACCGACAGCGGCAACTTCCCACCCTATGGGGTCGCCTTTGTGCTCTACTTCACCTGTGATATGAGTGGGGGCAATCCAGCCAAGACCTTCCAATGGCTCTCGGTGGTGCTGCCTGACAATCAGGGCTTTACGGGCACCTTCCAGTTTGGTGCCGGGGATTACGATAACAATGGGGTAGACTCCGTCGCCATCCGACGCGGTAATTTCATCGCGTTTACCAACACCAATCCCACCATTTTAACCTCAGCCTTCTCGCTGGCTCAATACTTCGAACCACCCATTGCCGGTACCAGCCAATTCATCGTCGGGGACTTTGACAACAATGGTCTCGACAGTTTCGGCTACTTCTTCCCAGCAAGCGGGGTGGCCTACTTCAAGAACGACCTCGACTGGAATTCCGGCGCCACCCCCGGCAGTATGACCGTCTGGTTCCCATTGGGTACCGCCACCACTGCCGATACGTGGTCGGGTTATTGATCTATAACCACTTAAAGGGTTATCGTTGGGGGCAGATTCTTAGGGGTCTGCCCCTTTTTTATTGATGGGTCATTGATAGACATTCAGATTGGCCTTATGGTTATGTGGATTGACGGTGACCAACTGAGGTTTTACTTGCTTTGGCAAACGCCTGTGTCGCAGTAAAACACTTATTCAGCATTACGGCGCGGTTTGCTTGGGACTAAGTGATGAAACCGAGCAGGCAGAAGGCGGCGCAAGACAGAAAACAGCAACCCAATACCAGAAACAGCAGGCAGCCAAAGACCGACCCGAAAATATCGCCCACAGCATTAAAGATGTCCATTGTAGAACCTCTTGTATTATTCCAATGTGGATAAGACATAATATATTACGTGAAACCGTCGTCGCTGTTGCACGTCTTTACCCCCCAAAAATGAGGAGCTTCGCTATGATTCACATTACCACTCTTAAGTCGGATCAATCTGCCTATATGGAACAGGCCGCCGCGATTTTGGTGCGGGCCTTCCGTACACATTGGGCGGACGCATGGCCCAACATCGAAGATGCACTGGAAGAGATGCACGAAATGTTGGCCGAAGATCGCATCTGTCGCGTCGCCTTGCAGGAGATCAATGGCGAAATGCGGGTGGTCGGCTGGATCGGCGGCATCCTAGGTTATGATGGCTTGGTGTGGGAACTGCATCCGCTGGCAGTTGACCCCGATTTTCAGGGGCAGGGTATCGGACGAGCGTTGGTACTGGATTTTGAGGAACAGGTACGGCAGCGGGGTGCCTTAACCATTCAACTGGGTAGCGATGACCAAGACAGCATGACCACATTGGCAGATACGGATTTGTATGAAAATCTGTGGGAGAAAATTGCCACTATTCGCAATCTCAAAGGCCACCCCTATGAATTTTATCAAAAGTTGGGGTTCTCAATTATTGGGGTCATCCCCGACGCCAATGGGATCGGCAAACCCGATATTTTGATGGGAAAACGAGTGCGTCAATAATACTACCCTTAAGTTTGTTCCCCGTTTAGCCATCTCCATAAAACGCCTTAAGTAGGCGTTTTCAACTCTATCCCTCACTAGATTTAAGTTTGTTTCTAGTCCGGAGCACATGTTGTTGTAGTTTACTTTTTTAATGTCTATGAATATTGGGTAAATTCATGAATTATTCCGCAACTTTTCCTTTATTCTTGTCGGTAGTCTGTGATAAAGTGAAAGCATGATGTTGGATACTCTGTATGATTCTCATCCGACACCTGAAGTGCAGAAAGGCAATTATCATGAAACGTACACGTCTCTTCGCTAGAACTCATCGGGCACAGGCCCTGATGGAATATCAGGTTCTGATTCCAATGGGGATTCTGATTGCGCTTATGGCTGGGGCTATCGGCGCGTTTTTGACGACCAGTTTTCAAGAGACCGCCGATGGGTTGCAACCGGAGACACAGGATTGTGAAGAAGGCAATCCCGGCTCGAATGAAAACGATACACAAGGCCCAAGTTACGCAACAATGGCCGGCCATAGCGTTACCCTGACCAGCCATGTCTATAACGAAACAACCAATACGACGACCATCACCTACCGCGTAACCTCCAGCGGCGATCCAGCCATTAGCCATTGGATTCTAGCCCTACCCGCCAATGTCCTGAGTAAGTTGTCATCCGCCAGTGAGTTTTATGAAACCGGCACTGACCCCACGACAGGCGTAACGGGTATCAAATTTGATCGCGGTTATGATAGCGGTGATTCTGGCAACAAAGGTAGTGGTAACAAAGGCAATGGCAACAAACGCAGCGACGCAGGTATTGTATTGGTTGGTGCCCCTCAACAGCCGCGTTATGCCGAAACCCGCGACATTATGATCATCCTCGTTGGCGACTTTGAATGGAACGGCGTCACGGTTGCGATCAAGGCTGGTACGCAAACCTATAGCTCCACCATCACCGCCCCCGTGCGTATCAAAGAAGACAATAGCTGCGATAACGACGGCTCTGATTCCTAATCGGTAGGCAGACGGAATTAAGCATACGAGAAAGGTAGAGTACCATGAAACTCAACAAACGCAACCAATACCCGTATTCCTATAACCAGAAAAAGGCTGTTGATTCCAGCAATCTGGGAATTCTCAAACTGATGTTCCTGATGATTGGCGAGCGGGCGTATGAGTACCTGCAACCTGTGATTGAGCGCGTTCAGCAAGTCAACCCCCGTGTCCGAGCGTTGGTGCTGGTTGTGGTCTCAAGTTTCGTGGTGCTACTGCTCAGTATGTGGTTCTTTTCCATGATCTTCAATATGGGCAATGAAGAATCCACCTCGCCCAGTGTACCGAGTGCCCAGCAAGTTTTTGCCGCACCCTATGACATTGACCAGCGTCAACTGCCTGTGGATGGAACCGACCCAAATGCCTTTTTGCCACAGACGATTGGGGAATCCTACGCCTTTGTGACAACCAGTTTGCCGATTGATTCTGGGACACAGAAGGTCAACCCCAACGCCGTCGGGGCACTGCATATGTGTATGGTGGACTTTGATAACTCATGCACTATGCAATATACCCCGCAATACTACACACTCGGACGCTATGCCGATGTTAACCAAGAGGTGGTACAGGTGTTTGTTGGCAACTACTGGACGCCTGAAACCGCCCATATCACAGTAACGGAACTCATCACTCGTTCACGCACCGTTGGCTACGTTGGCAACTTTGTCTCCGGCGGGCTTGGCACGATAGACTACTTCTACAGCACCAGCAATGGCTGGTATTCCTTCACATGGACACGCGGCGCTTGGGTAATCTCTGTATCCGGAAGATCGCGCGAAGCCCTAGAAACTGCCATCCAGACACTCTCGATCTAAACCGTCTGCCGATTCTCTCCTATCCTTCTAACAAACCTCCCCTTTCACAGTGGGAGGTTTTGTTTTGCTCAATTCGCCCTGCTGTCTATTTCTGCTACACTCACGGCGTTTTCTTAACCACACAGGATGGGCAGATGGTGAATTATTTAACATTGGCACAACATATTGCTGACCAACTCGGAACGATTGAGGGTATCTCGGCGGTTGTACTCGGTGGGTCGTATGCACGTGGGGACGCCAAACCTGATTCGGATATTGATCTAGGGATTTATTACGACCCCAGCCACCCCCCTGCCCTTGAATCGCTGCGGTGGCTAGCGGCGGAGTTGGATGATGAAAATCGGCGTGAGGCCGTCACGGATTTTGGCGAATGGGGGCCTTGGATTAACGGCGGGGCATGGTTAAATGTGCAAGGTCAGCGGGTAGATTGGCTCTATCGTGACCTAACAAAAGTCGCTCACGAAATCAGCGAATGTGAGGCGGGGCGGCCAAAAGTGTATTATCAACCGGGCCACCCACATGGCTTTTGGAATCATATCTATCTGGGCGAGGTCTTTTATTGCAAGCCGCTATTTGAGCTTGACGGGGTGCTGACAAAACTAAAAAGTAGAGCATACCCACCCCTATTGAAAAAAGCGTTAATTGCCGGATTATGGGAAGCAGGGTTTTCAATCGCCAATGCGCACAAACCAGCGGCACGGGGCGACGCCTTTATTGTAGCGGGACATCTGTTCAGGTGTGCGGCGGTGATGGTGCAGGCGCTTTTTGCCTTGAATGAGCGTTATTGTATCAATGAAAAAGGCGCGGCGGATTTGATTGAGGCCATGCCGCTCCACCCACCAAACTTCGCACGGACGGTACATGAGGTTTTAGGGAATTTAGGGAAAACACCTGCCGAACTAGAGGCCAGCGTCGCGCAGATGGGAGAATTGTTGGGGGCGGTGCAAAAGTTGTGTGATGCACAAGGGTAGGCATTTGGAAGTCCTACCCTTTTGTCTGTAGAGATTAGTGCTTAGGCAGTGAATTTCAGGCCGCGCAGGAGTTGGGCATTCAGGGCGACAATCACGGTGCTGAGTGACATAAAGACCGCCCCCACCGCAGGCGAAAGCAAAATCCCAATCGGCGCTAAGACCCCGGCGGCCAGTGGCAGAACGACCACATTGTACCCCGCCGCCCAAAGCAGGTTTTGGATCATCTTGCGATAGCTGGCACGGCTGAGTTCCATAATCTTGACCACATCCAGCGGGTTGCTGCGGGCCAGAATAATGTCGGCGGATTCGACGGCCACATCTGTACCGCTGCCAATCGCAATGCCGATGTCGGCGCGGGTCAGGGCCGGGGCATCGTTGACGCCATCACCCACCATCGCCACCCGCTTGCCCATTTGCTGCAATTCAGCCACCTTCTGGTCTTTGTGTTCGGGCAGGACTTCGGCAAACACGCGGTCAATACCGAGTTCGTCCGCAACGGCCTGTGCGACGGCCCGACTGTCCCCGGTTAGCATGGCGACCTCGATGCCGAGTTCATGTAATCGCTGTACCGCCGCCTTGCTTTCGGGTCGGATGACATCCGCCAGTGCAAAGCCCGCCACAATTTGCTGATCCACCACCAGATAAATCACGGTTTGGCCTTTGCGTCCGGCCTCATCGGTAAAGGATGCCAGTTGATTGGTGGGGGTCAGGTTCAGCAGTTCCAATAGGCGTGGGCCACCGACATAAACCGCCTGTCCGTTCCATTGTGCCTGTACCCCCCGACCCTTGAGGGCAGAAAATTCGCTGATGGCGGGGAGGGCCAGATTCAATGATTGAGCCTTTTCGCGCACAGCACGGGCCGTCATATGTTCCGAATCACCTTCGACGGCAGCGGCTAGGGCCAGTGCATCATGTTCTTGCCATGCCCCAGCGGTAACGATAGCGACCACCCCTTGCTCACCTTTGGTTAATGTACCCGTCTTGTCGAAGATAATCACGTCTAGTTCACGGGCCGATTCGAGCGCCAGACGATCACGTACCAAGACACCATTGCCTGCTGCCAGTGAGGTGCTAATCGCCACGACCAGCGGAATCGCTAGGCCGAGGGCGTGCGGACAAGAGACGACCAACACTGTGACTACCCGTTCTAATACTTCAACGTTGAACCCATCGGCGATGACCCATGCAATCGCGGTCAGGATGGCGACAGACAGGGCGACATAAAACAACCATCCAGCGGCTTTATCGGCGAGTACCTGTGTGCGTGATTTGCTTTGTTGGGCCTGTTCAACCAGCCGCATAATGCCAGCAAGGGCTGTTTGGTCGCCTGTCGCCATCACCCGGATGCGCAGGCTGCCATCGCCATTTATCGTACCCGTGATGACCTTTTCACCCGCGTGTTTGTTGATGGGGCGCGATTCCCCTGTAATCATAGCCTCATTGACTTCGGATTGGCCGTCCTCGACCACTCCATCGGCGGGGATGCTGGCCCCGGGGCGCACCAATACAAGGTCGCCTGTCTTGAGTTCAGAGGTGGCAATGGTGGCCGTGCTGCCATCGGCATTCAGGCGTTCGGCAGTATCGGGCATGAGTTTCGCCAATTCGCGCAATGCACCGGAGGCTTGCCGAATACTGCGCATTTCTAGCCAGTGACCCAGCAGCATAATGTCAATCAGGGTCGCCATTTCCCAAAAGAAGCCACTTTCGGGGTCAAAAAACGTAGCGGCAAGGCTGTAGGCAAATGCGACGGTGATCGCCATTGAAATGAGCAGCATCATCCCCGGCTGACGATTTTGGATTTCGGGGCGGGCCATCCCCAAAAATGGGATTCCGCCATAGAAAAAGATGACCAGCGAAAACAACGGCGCGATGAGTTCATCCCCGGTGAATTCTGGCATGGAAAAACCAAGCCATTCTTGAATCATGGGGCTGAACAACACAACGGGCACAGTCAACAGCAGCGATACCCAAAACCGATTGCGGAACATCGTTTCGTGTCCGGTGTGATCGGTATGGGCGGCATGTCCAGCATGACCTGTATGGCTTTTATGGGCATCGTGATTGGCGTGAGCCGTATGTTCGGTGTGATCGGAATGTTCGGGTTGAGCCTCAGTGCTTTCGGTAGGGTGAGTGTGATCCTCATGAGATGGGCGATGATGAGAGTGTGTGGCCTGCATGAGGGCCTCCTTGATGATGGGATTGATTTTCTTATTATACCCACCCCCCTATGGGAGGGGGTATATCTACCATATAATAGATAGCCCATTCTGTCAAGCACCCAAAATGTCAAATTTATACCCCCCCGAAAAATCGCGTGAATTGAGGAGAAAATAGAGGGCGACCCAGCTATGGAGTCACCCTATGTGGGCCTACTGCGGGGTCAAAACGTCAACGTGGGTGGTCATGATACTTGCAAGTGCCTCCATTGCGTTTTGTGCTAGGGCACAATCGCAGTTAAACAGTATCACAACACCAAGTTCTGCTTCTGGATTAAAGGCCATCCATGTCGTGACGCCGGGGTCGCCGCCTGAATGACCAATATCTCCCGGTTCTGGATAATTCAAGAACCAAAAAACGCCGATGTCGCTGGTTACTTCGGGGAGGGCGGGTTGCAGCATGGTTTCAACAGTCGCCTCATCCAAAATCCGTACTCCGTCCAATTCACCGCCATTCATGATTGCCGCAAGAAAACGGGCAATATCGCTGGGGCTGGTACGAAGTTGACCATCGGGCCATGTGGGATAACCAAAATGCTCCATTGGCTCACCATCGCTATACGGCACGGCGATTAGGCTAAGGTCGGCGAAATCCGCCAAATGCCAACCTGTATGGGTCATACCCAACGGCCCAAATAGAAAACCTTGTGCATAGTCGTCTAATGGCATATTGGTAACCTGCTGCACGATGTACCCGGCCAACGCCGCCCCTACGTTGCTATATTCCGAGGTTACACCGGGGTTACGTAGGGCGAAATTGTCATCGGCACTGTACCACTGGCCGCCTTCAACCAGATAGCCTTCCAAGAATTCGCCCAACTCAATGGGTGAATCCCCCGGCGCGTAGAGGTCGGTATAGGTGGGATAGGCATCGAGAATACCAGATGTATGAGTGACCAAGTGGCGCACTGTGATGACTTCACCGTCCACATGCGGGTTATCCACCACAAAGGGCAGGACGTCATTAATCGGCGTATCGAGGGTGAGTTTGCCTTCCTGAACCGCCCGCATCACCGCCGTGCCCGTAAAGGTCTTGGTTACGGAGGCGAGCATAAAGGGCGTATCCGAAGTCACCGGAATGCCCGATTCGACATTGGAGAAACCATAACCGCCTGTCCACAAGACCTGACCCGGTGCAACGAGCGCCAAGCCAACCCCCGGAATGTGGGCCTGCACTAGGATTTCATTCACCAGCGCATCAAATTCGGCCTGAGTCGTGAGGGGGGTATCTGGGAGGTCGAGGGTCATTTCGGCAGTCTCGGTACAGATGGCTTCTCGGCTCTCAGCGGTAGTCAGTGAAATGAGAGGGCTTCCTTGCCCCAAAATCACCAACTCACCCGCATCCAGTTCTAAGGTGTAGACTTCGACACCTTCTGATAATAGCCGACTACCGGCCAGATCAAGCTGCCCGTTCAAATAACAGGTGTTGCCTTCCGCCTGCCAAATGGTGACCGTTGTTCCATCAATCTCGATCACAATCCCTAATAAATCGTTCCACCACACCCCGTCAAATGACTCATCTTCTTGGGCCGCGACCACGCCACCCCCGATGCTCAAAATGAAGGCCAATCCCAACACAAATCGCAGCAGACGCATGTACTTTTTGCTCCTTGTTTTTGAGAGAACTCACAAGGCATTACGTGAACATGGGAATGCGGTTGCAATTTCCCTTAAAGCAACAAAAAAGGCAGGAGAATGATCCACCTGCCCTTTTTAGGGAAATTTCCCTAAATTTTTACCTACCTGCCAGCCATGCCTCAATGATGACACGATGCTCATCCCAGTGTTCATAAGTGTTGTTGGCAAGGGTGTCATTAATCGTCTCACCCAACCACTGCTGCAACTTGCTGTTGGGCATAAACTCGGCATCGGGAATTGAATTTACAGCGTCAATAATACTTTGCGCCGACTGACGCCAATTGCCAAGCACCACGTCATAGGGCAAAGTACGGTTGGCCTCGACCTGTTGGGCATTAAACAAGTCCACATCGGCGGGCGCGGATGGTTGGGGTTGCCCCGAAAAAGCGGCTTGGAGTTCACTCAAGGCAAACTGCTGCCAGCCATTCAGATGAGCCAAAATATCCTTGACCGACCATGTACCCTCGACACCCGCTTCCATCGTTTTTTGGGGCAGGATACGGGTGAGCAATTCTCGCAGTTGGCGATAACTCTCATCGAGACGACGGAGCAGTTCTTCTTTGTTGACAAATTCGGACATGCGACTATTCTCCTCAAAATCATTGTGTGGTTCTATAAATGCAAGGCATTGCGAATGGCGGCGGCGGTTGATTCGGCGTTGGTCAATGTGCCACGCGGATCTACCAGTCGTTTGGAGCCAATCGGTTCGCCGGGATAGCGCGGCAGTAGTTGAATATGCAGATGGTTGATCGGGCCATCACACATGGTCACCAAATAGACTTTTTCCGCGCCTAATGCCTGCTTAATGGCCTGAATCACCCGAACACACATCTGGAAAATGCGGGCGGTTTCATCGGCAGCCAATTCCGAAACATCTTCGCGGTGCGGCTTATAAAGCACGATTGTATGTCCGACCATGCGCGGATGCAATTCCAGCACGACGCGGAAATCGGCGTCTTCGTATATAACCGACTGCGTGCCAAAAATTTCGCCCGTTTGCAGGTCATGGCAGACATAACAAATCCCTTGCTCACGCAGCGTCTCGATTTTCTCTTTGACTTCATCACGGGTGGGTAATACATTCATAGGGCTGGCCTCCTATTGTGTAGGGCACACAACTTATGGAGAGTTATGGAGAACACATAGACCCCTCGTGTGTATAGTGTTGAAGGGTTGCCACATCGGCTGGGAGATAGTATACCACGCGGAAACGCGGGTCAGCCGTCAGTGGCTCAGCGGTAATGCGAAACTTCAGCTTCCCCCCAATTATTGGGGCTATTTCGATTGGGACAAGCGGGCGGGCTGCTACCACCGAGGGCGGGTTGGAAGCGGTCAATTCCCAATGGGTTTTGAACAAGGGCAAGTCTTGGGAGAGACCCTCTATCAAGCTAATACACCATGCCTCATGCTCGAACTTGCTGATTTCATGCCGCAACGCCTGTACAACGGCAGGCAAAAACTCGGTGGCATTGGCGATGGCAGGCAGAATCCCATCAAAAAAGAGATGAAAAATCGGGGTGGATTGAAAGTCGGCTAAATTCTGGATGTCAACTTGTCGAAAAAGCTCTTCAGCGGCGACATTCCACGCCAGTAGATGATGGGTGCAGGTGAGCAGATAGGCCGGAAAAACGACCTTATGCAGCATGGGGTCGGTCTGTTGGATCGCCCAAGCGATATCTTGGTGCAGAGGCGGCGTGATGGTGACGATATACCCAAATGTTTCCAGCACATCGCGGCGCTGGGCAAAGGTAGTCCCAAGTGCATCCAAAATCCTTTCGAGCGTTTCGCGTTCGGGTTGCTGCACCCTGCCGGATTCGACCCGCTGCAAATAGCCCGTGCCCAAGCTGGCCTCCAATTCAACCATTAGCTGGGTGAGACCACAGGCATTCCGCAGAGCGCGTAATTTCGCCCCGCCCACTTTCCCCACATCAAACGGAACATGCCCATTACCTGCCATCGAATTCGACTCCAAAGTCTATGACAATGCCAAACTTTGTTCTTAGAATGATAACAGATTTGGTTCTAGTCAGAGGAAAGGGACACGATGGTACAGCACATCACCATTCATCAGGGTTATCTGCCGGGGGCGATTGGACGGATCACCGAACTGCACGGGACGTATTATGCGGCCCATTGGGATTTGGGACTGTTTTTTGAAGCAAAGGTCGGGGGTGGCCTTGCAGAATTTATGGGGCGATATGATGCAAGCCATGATGGGCTGTGGTTGGCATTGGATGGAGCGTGCATTGTTGGGGGAATCGTCATTGATGGGAGCAGGGCCAGAACGGAAGGCGCTCGGCTGCGCTGGTTTATCATTGACCCGGCTTATCAAGGGCGCGGTATTGGTCGGCTGTTGATGAATGCGGCAGTCGCTTTTTGCAAAGAGGCCGGATTCAAAAGGGTCTATCTTACGACGTTTGCGGGCCTTGATTCGGCACGGCATCTCTATGAACAGGTCGGGTTTATGCTGATCGAAGAGATGACAGGCGATCAATGGGGTAAAGTGCTGACCGAGCAGAAATTTGAGTGGGTTCTAGAATAGGGTAAAAAACAGGGCGACCAGAAAATCGCCCTGCATAACCCTTACGATTTGCTGCGTAACGCTCTGGGGAGGTCTTTTAATTTCAGCGCGTTGTCGAGCGTCAGCAGGCTTTGGACGCCGAACAACTTACCCGCCAGCCACAGCGCCCCGACAATTAGCACAATCATGCCGCCGATGCTGACCAAGACCTGCCATACCGGAACTTCGGAGATGGCAATCCGCATCATCATAGCAATCGGCGCGGTCATGGGGAACATACTCATAACCGTCGGAATGGTCGAATGGGGTTCTTCGACAAATAAGGTCAGGAAGAACATCGGCGAGATGGCAGGCAGGGTAATCGCCGCCGTGTAATTTTGGGCTTCACGGGAGGTGGTGTTCATCGCGCCAATGGTCGCCATTAAGCCGCCAAATAGCAGATAGCCCAAAACAAAATAGATGGCGATCAGGATGATTTTGCCAATGCCGATTTCGACATCGCTGAGTGAATCGGCAATGCTGCCTGCCTGTCGTCCGATAAACATGGCCGTCCCCATCAACATGGTCACTTGCACCACGCTGACCACCCCCATCGCCAAGATTTTGCCCACCAGTAGAGCGCGGGCCGGGACAGAAGAGAGCAGGATTTCAATGATGCGCGACTCTTTTTCCTGCACCACACTTTGCATCAAATAGCCGCCGCCCCAAAAGAGGGTCATGCCCAACAAGATGGCCGTGACATAGGCCACCACAAAATTCTGATCCTCATTCTGTTCCTTCGCGCCTGTCTCTACGACGCGATGCTCGGTGACGGCGGAGGGTTGACGCAGACGCAGATAGAGCAGGTCATAGGTGGGGCCGCTGGCGTTTTGCAGCATACTGGACAGCAAAAAATCGGTAAACAGGCCGGAGCTATCCGAGGTTGCCAGACTAAACTCTTCGGTATAGAGCGAGACTTCACCCGTTTCCAGATAATTCGGCTCGACCACAAACAGCATATCAATGGTCTTATCTTCCAGCGCCGCTTTGCCAACGGTCAGATCAGCGTAGGCATGGATGCGCCCCGTAAAACATTTGGGTTGCGTCACTCGTTTGATCGTGCCGGGGGTAAAGGGTGCTGCGGGGTCAAAATTACAGTCGCGGGCAGTCGCGGGGCCATAGGTTTCTGGCGCAGGGAAAAGCTGCTGGGGCGTGGTGTCTATGTAGCCGATTTGCTGGTCGTTGGTCGTGGTGATGAGTTCTTGTTTTTCCTCCGAGCGATCATCCCGGCTGGATTCATAGGTGCGATAGACACCAAAGATCACCAATGCCAAGACGGGTAAGCCAAAGGTCAGGAGGAGGTAGGCTTTCCGCCCAAACTGGCGCTTGATCTCGAATACGAATACTTGATACCAGTGGGTCATGTTGAATCACCTAAAGTCTCAAGAGAGTGCGTGAAGATAGTTTACTTTGGAGCAGAGATAGAATCACCTCTAGCTCGACATTCGGATTGGTTTGCAGGCCCATTGCAAGGGCGATTCCCTGTGTATCGGTACTGCTGCGCGTCGCTAAACTGAGGCGATAGTTTTCCGCATCATCAGAAAGGCTATAAGCGTGAAAATGAATCGTGTGGCCCAATTTGGCGCTTTGGACATGCCCGAAGTTGAACTCCCGGCGCATATAGTCCAATAACTCGTCTTGTAGCACCAGAACAAGGTGTTTACCCAGTCCCTCAAACGTTTCCACCTTATGATGAAGCTGGACAAGCGTCGTTTTGGCAGTCATCTTCCAGTTGATGCCATAGCCGCCGACATCCTCTAATTCAACAGGAACACCCATTGAATTTAGGAACTTTTGGCGAATGGGCCATACCGTCCCCGTTGTATCGAGTGCCTGCAATTCGATGCCCACAAAATCCATCACCTTGCCATCGCGCACCGACACCAAAAAATAGTCTACACTGCCACCGGGAATTTCAATCTCTGGAATACGATGCAACTCGTGACCGGGTTCATGCAGGGTTAACAGGTGCAGGCAATCAAGGAAAATCTGCCCTCTTTCCAAAAAACGATGTGGGCAGATAATGACATTCTTAGGTTGTTTACTGCCATATGTCACCGAGCAAGTGCCAATTGTAAGTTCAGGCTGACTCTTACGGGTTTTGAGGCATTTGCGATTCAGATAAACACAAGGTTGTTGACTCGCCAGCGCCATCCAATCCACTGCGCTTTGGCGGGTGGAAGCCGTGTATAGTTCCAAAATGTGGCTCATAACAGCCTAGCACACCTCTCTTGGGCGGTGGCAATGTACTCCGGCGACACATCAATCCCAATGGATTTGCGACCCAAGTTCATAGCGACCAGATTCGTTGTCCCTGTTCCACAAAACGGGTCAAGAACAACACCATCTGGTGGGCAAGTCGCCGATAGTGGGATTTTGCAGAGGTCTTCAGGATAGGCCGCATAATGACCCACCCTTTGTGTACTGTCCTCCGGTACAATATCCCACACATCCCCCGGTTTGCTGCCATCAGGGTGGTAGATCAGAAAATAGAAGCCATTCTGAGCGAGTTCTTTGGCACGCCCTGAAACTTTTTGCGCATCCGAATGGGTAGTGCGTTGCTGATTACGAATCACCATACGAAAATCGGCAATCTCGCCCTGCCGAACGCGCTGAAGCATGTCCTCAAGCGCCTCAAAAGCCACCTTTTTTTCATCATCACTGAGGGCCGTCGAAAGTTCAATCTGTCGTTTATAGCGCACCCCTGTTACCCCAGTCGCCGAAACCACCGCCCCATTTTTGACCTTCGCCTGTCGTGGTTTGGCGCGAATGGCGCCCATATTGTAATAGTAGCCTTTGGGAGTCTGGACAAAGTGGAAGATATACTCATGGGTATTTCGCAATTTATCAGAGGAATTATCCGGCCCTTTCAGTTTATTCCAGATGACATCGTTACGTAAAATCCAGCCCTGTCCATCCATGAGGGCCAAAGCAAGCCTCCAAGGAAGCCCTAGCAGACTTTTTTCCGAATAGGTATCCCCCATATTCAGCCAAAATGAGCCTGATGGTTTTAGCACGCGCTTCAATTCCGCAAAGACATGCAAGAGGTTGGTGAGATATTCCTGAACTGTCGCTTCCTCACCAATCCCCCCATTGATGTAGGCCCGTTTATTCCAATAGGGCGGACTGGTCATGCAAAAATCAATAGAGGCAGACGGCATGGCCTGTAATGTTTCCAGTGCATCACCACAAACAAATAAAGGATGATCGTCACGGGCAACCCAGTAGTGATCGAATAGGGCTTGTAGATCCGTAATCATGATACCAACCTGCCTTTTTCTATTCTGACAGCGGCTGCATCACGGGCGTGATCTGGTTTTCACGTAGGGCCTGCCACAGCAATTTAGGCGTCAGCACCTTGCCGTACATTAACATACCCAAGCGGAACACCACCGCGGCCAGCCACAATACGCCCGCTGTCGAAGCGATCAAGATGACCATGCTCACCGCGATTTGCCATGCCGGAACCTCGGTCAGGCCAATCCGCATGATAATTGCCACCGGGGCGGTCATCGGGAAAAAGCTCATAATCAGGGGAATCGGGCCGTTGGGGTTGGTGAAAAACAGCACGTTGGCGGCAATCGGCAGCACGGCAATTAACCCAATAAAACCCCCGGCTTGGCGACTTTCGGCTTCGGCGGTGACGGCGGCCCCTATCCCCAACATAATCGCTGACATCAGCACAAAATCGAGGATGAACAGGACAATCATTAGTAGCACATCGCCCGTCTGAAATTCCGCGCCAGAGAAAAAGTCGCGCCCTTCTTCGGTGGTCAAAGCAATGACCGCGCCAGTCAGAATCCAAAAAGTGATCTGAGTAAAGGCGAGGCCACTCAACCCTAACAACTTACCCACCAGCAGTTCTAATGGGCGGACACTGGAGGCCAAAATTTCCATCAGGCGGTTTTCTTTTTCTTCGACCACACCCCCCATCATAAACTGCGAGGTGGTCGAGGTGGCGATAAAAAAGATAAACACGAAGATGGTCGGCAGCAAAAACCGCCCAATCAAAGCCGCTTCACTTTGACGCTCATCCGTATCAAGCGTGCGAAAGACCACATCCATTGGCTCAACCAGACGCTCGGCAGGCACTTGTAGATCGTCGGCCTGCGCGACCAGATGGTCGCTGAGAAACCTATCTATATCCTCTTGGAGCGCCACGGTGACATTTTTCTGCGAATAGACATCTACCTGCCCGGTCAGGGTGTAGTTGGCATCAATCACAAAGATGACATCGGCCACACCGTCTTTTAACTGCTGCTCGATATAGGGAACAGCCTCTACTTCCGGCACGTCCAGCGCAAAATAACCTTTAGGAGCTTCAACGCCGGATTGGATGATCCCCGCGTTGTCTACATAGGCTACCTTTTGAAAATCATCGGTGCTGGTTTCGCGCTTGATGATGAACTGGGTGATAAAAAACATGATCCCCAGAATAATCAGCGGAAAGGCAAACGCCATGAACAGAAAGCCGGGGCTGCGAAAATTCACCCGATATTCACGGCGGGCCACAATCAACGCTTTGGCAAGATTCATCTGCGGCCTCCCTTAATCGGCTGCCCGCACATCATTGAAACGGGCTTCGGCGCGGCTGCCATTCCCACCCACGACCTGAATAAAAATCTCATTCAGGCTGGGTACGGCCAGTTCAAAGCGGCGCACGGCGTAATCTTTGCGGCTGGCAAGGATTTGCATGACATCATCGGGAGTAAAGCCGGGGGCCAGCATCAATTTGGCTTCATGGCCGTTGCGCCCCGCCAATACTTCTTTGACGCCGGGGACGGTGGCCCAATTGCCCTCACCCTCGACAATAACCGCGTTCTGGGCATAGGTCTGGCGCACTTCTTTGACCGGGCCATACAACACCCGCTGGCCTTTGTTAATCATCAACAGGCGATCCGCCATTTCTTCGACTTGGTGCATCTGATGGGTAGACATCACGATGGTCACGCCGTCGGCCTTCATTTCGTACAGCAGGTCTTGGATCAACTGCGTGTTTACCGGGTCAAGGCCGGAAAAGGGTTCGTCAATAATCACCAGTTCGGGCTTATGCAAAATGGTGGCGATGATCTGTACCTTTTGCTGCATCCCTTTGGAAAGCTGGCTGATTTTGCTCTTGGTGTTGTCGGAAAGGCCAAAACGCTCCAAGAGATCGAGGGCACGCACCCGCACATCATGAGTAGACATGCCCTTTAATTGACCCAGATAGATCAGCATTTCTAGCACTTTGACGTTTTTATAGAGGCCGCGCTCTTCGGGCAGATAACCAATGCGGTCTTTGGTGGCATCGGTCAGCGCACCGCCCAATACCTGAATTTGGCCGTCGTCGGGGCGCAAAATATCCAGAATCATGCGGATGATGGTCGTCTTGCCTGCGCCGTTGGGACCAAGCAAACTAAAAATCTCGCCGCGATTGACCTCAAAATTCACATGGTCAACCGCCGTGAAATAGCCGAAGCGTTTGGTGATGGCTTGTACAAAAATAGCGTGGTCAGCAATGGATGAATTGGAACTGTTTGTGGTCATGCGGTGGGGTATTCTCCCTTCCCTCCACTTGGGTCAATAGGATAGATGACCCGATGAGAAAACTCCCCTCAATCTCACCCCAAACCGTCCAACCTGTCAATAGAGACTGCCCCCAATCCGTCAAAGCGCCCTAGTATTTGGGGGTTAATTCGCCAGCGACTGAAATACCTCATCTAAATCGAGGGTCGCCCCACGTTGCAAGGCCGCTTCGACCACGTCCGGTGACAAATCGGCTTGGAGGCGTTGCAAAAGGAGTTCGGCCCGTTCTTTGGCGGTGGGTGAATAGTCTGTAAGTCGTGCTTGGTTAAATGGGCTGTTCACCACAAGGCTACAGAACTCAATGGCTTCCTTGAGATGATCTTGCTGCGCCAAACGGTGGGCTTGGGTCAGCACAAGTATGATTTTTTCCCCAAGTCTCCGTAAAACATGCAAATCTTGCTGCACCTGAATCCATTCTGCATCCGCCCGTTCAGACTCAGCCGGTATCCGTTCTAGCCACATCAGAATCAGGGCGCACTGAACAAAAATTCGGCTCGCCACAAAATTGATTTCGACATAGCGTGCACTTGCCTGACGATAGTATTCTTCGGCCTCGTTTATGCTGCCCTCTGTCTGAGCGAGCTTCCCTAATTGGAGTAAGGCATAGCCCATTGGGCCTTTTTGGTTATGTTTTTCACAGAACATAAATCGCTCAAGATGAAGTTGTCGGGCCATTGCGATATCACCTTGCGCGAAATGGGCCTCAGCCAGACTATCCATCGCAAAATGGATGAGGATGGTACTGCCCAACTCATGCCCAATCGCAAGAGATTGTCGGAAATACACCTCGGCGATTTTCGGGTTATCCAATAGGTACTTAGAACCGAGTTCATTGAGATTTAGGCCCATCTGCATTTGATTTCCAACTTGGTTCCATAAATCGGTGCTGATTGCAAGATGGTCAAGTACCTTCGCTTTATCCGGCTGTGGTATATAGGTCGCATAGCGATGAAAACGGGCACGCAGCGCAATCTCACCTTGACTCTTGAGCATAGCGATGGATTCCTCCACCATCGGTAAGCCTTCTCCCGCATCCCGCAAAAGTGCTATATTTAGACCCAAGACAAAAAGCGTGACCGCCTCTTGATACCTTGCCCCGGCTTGTCTAAAACAGCGGAGGCATTCACTCAGCAAACGCTCACGATCAGAAAAGCCTTGAACAATATCCCAGTATGCGGCAATGGAAAAAGCGATAGCATAAGCAACATCAAAGGTGAAATTGAGATTAATGACAAGGGCAAAGGCTTTTTTAATGAGAGACTCTATGAGCAATACATCATAATTGAGGTCTTGTTCCAAAATGGCGCGAGCAGTGAGAAACAAACTGCACAGAATTCTCGTTTCATCTGTCAGAGCGACGGTTTCCAACGCACTAATTACGCTCTCAAACAGATCTTTGACTTCGTTACTTCGGCTCAACGAATAGCCATAGTCAGAAACAGACCGCATAGCCGCCCTCAAATCCGACCATGTATGGGTTTCCACTGCCCTATCCCATGCGCTGCGGATATTGTCCATTTCCACTTCCATCGCCTTGAGAGCCGATAGTTGACGACCTGTATTATGATCAGGTTCAAGGCGACCCAGCCACCCCAGATAATGGCGGCTGTAGAGGGTGCGTGTTTCCTGATAGAGGGCTTCGTCCTCCCGCAGTTTTTCCTCGGCAAATTGGCGCAGGAGTTCATGCAGACCATAGCGCCCATTTTTCGGTAGGGCCACCAGCGATTTATCTACCAAACGCGACAGGGCGGGCAGACGAATCCCCAACGCGGCGGCGGCATCACGCAAGAATCCGCCCCGAAACACCGATAATTGGGCAAGGGCACGCTGATGGTCGAGTTCAAGTAGTCGCCATGAGGATTCAAACACCGCCCGTAGACTTTTGTGGCGTTCATTGTTTTCGCGGCGGTTGCTGACCAGAAAGTCGAGGCCCGCGTTAATTTCCACTACGATTTCATCCATCCGCATCATCCAAAGCCAGCCTGCCGCCAATTCAATCGCCAGAGGCATCCCTTCCACCAATTTGCAAATAGCCACCACCGCTTCAAGATGATCCTCCAGTCGAAAATTGGGTTGAATCAAGCGGGCGCGTTCGGCAAAAAGCGTCAGAGCCGAAAATTGGTTCGGATATGCCTGAGCCTCGAAATGGTTTTCGGGGAAGATCAGACCGCCAACGGATCGTCGCCATTCACCTTCGATGTTTAGGACTTCCCGCGACGTGACCATGATTTTTAGGCCGGGCGCTCCTGCCAGCAACCGCGCTACCACCTCTACCCCGTCCAAAAGATGTTCAAAATTATCCAATACCAGCAGGCTCGTTTTTTGTTCCAAGTAGTTGACCAATTGGGTCACGGGGTCAGGTGGTTTTTCGCCCTCCACCCCACCATAGAAGGTAAATTGCAGGGCTTCGGCAATGGCGGATGGGATCAAGTGCGGCGAATCCAGCGGGGCGAGTGAGACAAAATAGACACCATTGGCGAAGGCTGGCATCACGGCACGAGCAATCTCAATCGAAAGGCGTGTCTTGCCCATGCCCCCCGGCCCAATGAGGGTCAGCAGGCGGCAGTCGGTGGTAGTCGGCAGGCTGGCAAATTCTTCAATTTCGTAATCCCGCCCGATAAACGAGGTGGATTGGGCAGGCAGACGGGATTGAGGCTTAGATATGGCGGTATAGGCCGAAAGGTCGGGAAGTCGGACATCACCTTGCTGAATGGATTTAAGAATCGCCATCAATTGGGCGGCACTGGTCAGGCGTTGTTCACGATCCTTGACCAAGAGACGGCGAATGAGGTCAGCAAGGGGCTTTGGGGTATCAGGTCGCTTCAGTTGGGCATCAGGGGACTGTTGGTTAACTATGGCGTTTATGGTGGCAATGACATCTGGGCCAGTAAAGGGATAGTCTTTGGTCAGCATTTCGTAGAGCATCACCCCAAACGACCATAAATCGGCACGGGCGTCTTGACGCAAACCCCGACAGGCCTCCGGGCTGAGATAATTGAGCGTGCCGATGACCAACCCGGTTGAGGTCAGGGCATGACTGGCATTCAATAAAAGCGCACAGCCAAAATCGGTCAGGCGGGCCTGTCCGTCGGGGGTCAGTAGCACATTGGCTGGTTTGAGATCACGGTGGACGATCTGATGCTGATGGGCAAAGGCAAGGGCGTCGGCGATTTGGAGGGCCAGTTCAAGAATCTGGTCAATCGGGAGAGGATGGGATTTTGCCAACTGGTCGCGCAGTGTCCCGCCTTCAACCAGTTCCATGACCAGATAATAGTGTTCACCCTCTTTGCAGGAAGTCAGTAGGCGGACAATGTTGGGGTGTGCCAGCGACGCCAGCAATTCCCCTTCGCGGACAAAGCGTTGCAGCAAATGGGGTTCATCGGCAATTTGATCCCAATCAAGGCGCTTGATGGCTACCTGCTCACCCGTTTGCTGGTCACGTCCATAAAAAACCGTTCCCATGCCCCCTTTGGCAAGGCGTTTCCCAAGTCGATAGCGCCCTGCAATGATGACCGGGGTAGATTCGTCGCTCATCTGCCCAACTCCGTTAAGGTTTTGTAACCATAAGGTGTATTATACTGGCTGATCGAATCTTCGGCTTCAATTCGCAGCAAATAGCAGCACGGTCACGCCGGGGTATTTCCATTGGTCAACATACGCGAGGAGATTGACCCGCATCCACTCCGAGAGTTTAGAGCCGTCAACGGCAAACGGGTCAAATTCGTCCATCGCAAAGGGGTAATGCAGGCTCTCGTTGGGATTACGCACCATGACCCATATCCGCTGACCTGCAACGAGGGGAGCAGGTTCATCAAATTCGATTTCGATGGTCGGGGGGTCAAAGGAATCATCGGTATAACGGCGAAACGGGATCAGCGACGAGCCATTGAGCACCATCAGTTGATCCCCCGGTTGAAAATTGCGCTCGATATGTTGAGAGGCGGCCCGCCAGCCCTCCCGCTCTTCCTCATGATTGGCAATCCGAATCAACACGGTGGCCGTGCCAAAAATCAGAACGGCAACCAGCAAAAATGAGGCCCATTGACGCCATTGCGCCTGCTGACTCCCCCGCAGCACCAGAAGCAGGATGGCTGGCAGCATCACCATAAAATAGCGGTCATGATAGACAGCGCGGAACTGTGAAATCAGGGCCACCGGAACCAGCGCCCCCACGATTACCCAAAAAGAATAAAGGGCGGGGACATCGGCGCGGCGGCTACGCAGGGCATATGTCGTTCCCATGAGAAGTAAAGCTGAACCTATCACGATAGCAGGCAAATACAAAATGAAATCGCGGCCCATATAACCAACCAGCAGATTCCAAAGTGTTACAAGGGGGTCGGCGAGGGTCACGGGTGGTATCCATGCGATGCCAAACGAAATGACCTCTTGTTGTGTCAGCGCTCCAATCCAAATTAGCAGCGGCACACCCGCGATCAAGTGACAAACGAACCACTTTCTAAAGAAATCGGCTTGACCACGCAGCACAAACGCTAAGGTAATGTACTGGGCCAGTGGCAGGGCAATCGCAAAGTAATGGGTCATGTAGGCCCCCATTGTGGTCAGGGTAAACAGTAGCCACAACTGCCATGAACGTCGGCCTTGCAGCAGTCGCAGAAAATAATAGCTGGCAGCGAGGGCCAACAGAAAAAACAGGGCATAAGGTCGGGCCGAACGCGAATACCAGATGTGGTAGGGATTAAACGCCAACAGCGCCCCCGCCCATAACGCCAAGCGTGTGTCGCCATACAGATGATTGACCACGCCCATGAGAATGGCGATACTCAAGATTCCAAAAACCGCGGAGGGCAGGCGCAGAAGCAAGTCAGGTTCAGCCGGAAAGAGTCGCATCACCATAAAATAAAACGGGACGTGTACGCCGTCAATAAGCAAAAAGTTAAAAAAATCTTTGGCCGGGGCGTGGGCAAAAAAGGAGGTGAAATTTTCATCTGTCCAAAGGCTGGCACGGCCCAACTGCCAGAGGCGCAAAAACGCCCCACCCACCAGCAAAAGCGTCGCATAGAGATAATACCGCGCGAGTGATTTCATGATACGCCCAACTCCGGTTCGGTCATGGGATAAACTGCCTATAACCTTAACCTAGATTGGGGATTTTGGGGAAATAATGGAGATTGTCAAGATTGACCCCTAATGACACGGGGCTAAAGCCGCCGTGCTGAATCTAGCCTGAAATCCGCTGTTGAAGTGGGTCAAGAGGGGCAGGTTTGGGTGGACTGCCCCTTTATGACCTTATGGGAGGTCGGCGGTCAATGTCCCAACATAAATATCGGTCTGGTTCTGATAGTTGCGCTGGATTTCAAAATAGCCATAGTACGTGCCATCCCGATATTCCAAATCTGAATACCAGATGCCGCGCAGTTTGGTGTCATCCGAAGAAAAGACTGGCCCGCTGCCGACACGCTCCCACGTAATGCCATCCTGACTGGTCGCCAAACCAAAGCCTATATCGCGTCCACCACCCGCAAACGTGCGATACAGCATCACCAGACCATCGGGGGTCAAGCGGACACGCGGCTGATGCACCACCCGGCTGTCCCAAGCACCTTCTTCAGTAGAGGGCAGAAACACGGGGTCACTTTCGGCATAAGGGGCCGTTGTCGTTGCGGGATCATCGTATTTTGTCCATGTAATGCCATCGGTTGAGGTCGCCATACCGATACCACCAAACCCGCCCGCCCCGATGTCAATTCCCGCGAAGAACATCATATAGCCATCGTCTGTTTTGACCACGCTAGGGGCACTGACGCCGCCACTGTCCCATTCAGACGCCGCTGCGCCGGGGCCAAGACTAATTTCGGCGTCCATCGTCCAAGGGCCTTCGGGGGCGGGAGCAGTCGCACGGGCAATCGAGCCGGGGTCGGTATCGCCAAATTGATGCGGCCAGAGATAGAAATACAAAACCCATGTGCCGTCGTCCTCAACCAATGCCGATGACGCCAGAGCCGCCTCGACATTAAATGGGGCATCAGCAGTGTAAAACACAGGGTCGGGTGTGGCCTCTGTCCAATTGATGCCATCATCGGAGGTGAGATAACCGATTTCAACCGAGGCGGGCCATGCCTGAAAGCCATTGCGGAACATATGGAACTTGCCCTCATGAAAAATGACCGTGCCGGGGTCGGTATACGTGCCGTCCCATTCGCCCGATTCGCCATGTGGCACAGCGATTTTTTCGACATCAATCGTAAATTGCAGGTCATCTTCCTCACCACCCTGTCCAACCGCGATTCTTGGCATGGCGACCAGACCCATCAATACGAGGGCGACCAAAGCCCGTAATGTATATTTTTTCAACCCCATACGCCTTCTCCTTGTAATAATAATGATGGTTCCGAAAGGGGCGAACTGCGGCGTCCACCCCCGGAAGGATACGCTATAGTTTGCATCGTAAGGGGAATAGACGGTTGACTCAAGCACCACTTTGGATGAGAGGGATAGTACCAATTTTACGATGAGCAAATCACTACCCGCCTCGTTTATGCTCTCGATTATCCGCCTCGAAAGCCAACTGCCGACTCCCTTGTATCGGCAAATTTATGAGGCGCTGCGTCAAGCCATTATTACCCGCCATCTGGACGCCGGGGTACGCCTACCTTCTACCCGCGATCTGGCCGAAGTGCTGTTGGTCTCGCGCAATACGGTGATTAATGCCATTGACCAACTCATCGCCGAGGGTTATTTGGAATCACGGGCCGGATCGGGCACTTTTGTGACCAGCGAACTGCCCGAAGAATCACTATCGGCTTTTGTCAACCACACCCCACCCGAACCCCACCCCCTGCCCAAACGTGACCTCTCCGAACATGGCACACGCTACGATTGGCTGGCCCAGCGATTTTCAATGCCGCGTGTCAGCATACCACCGAGTTCACTGGCGTTTAGTGTCGGTGTACCGGATTTACGGGCCTTTCCATTTGAGCAGTGGGGACAGATGGCAGTGCGGCATTTTCGGGATAACCCACCAATGGCAATCGGTAGCGAACAAGGGTTGGCAGGGTATATGCCATTACGAGAGGCCGTCACTGAATATCTACGGGTGGCGCGGGGGGTGCGCTGTGAGACCGAGCAGGTATTTATCACAGCGGGGACACAGCAATCGCTCTACATGGCGGTACGGCTCTTGTGTAATGCGGGGGACGCGGCGTGGGTCGAAAATCCACTGTATTCCCCTGTGCGAAATGTGCTGTACACCGAAAAAATCAGCCTTGTGCCGATTCCGGTGGATGATGAAGGGCTAGACGTTGAGGCAGGCATCCATCAAGCGCCCCATGCCAAATTGGTCTATGTCACCCCCTCGCATCAATTCCCGACAGGCAGCACCTTGTCATTGGCGCGGCGCATGAAACTCTTGCATTGGGCCGAGCAAGCCGGGGCGTGGATTTTGGAGGATGATTATGACAGCGAATTTCGCTACAGCGGCTATCCATTGGCCTCGCTGCAAGGGCTGGATGTCCATAACCGTGTAATTTACATGGGCACATTTAGCAAAGTGCTGTTTCCCGGTTTGCGTCTGGGTTATGTGGTCGCGCCACCCGATTTGGTGAAGGCCTTTGTCGGGGCGCGGGCGGTGATGGGTTATACCCTGCCCCTTGAACCGCAGGCTATTGCCACTGAATTTATCCGCGAAGGCCATTTCACCCGTCACATTCGCCGGATGCGAAAGCTGTATGCCGAACGGCGCGATGTGTTTATGGAAGAAGCGGCCCGTTATTTGGCGGGATTATTGGAATTTGGGCTATCGGATGCGGGAATGCACGTTATCGCATGGCTGCCAGCGGGGATGGATGATCGGCAGGTCTGGGAATCCGCCGCCAGACAGGGCCTTCGCACCCCGCCTGCCTCCACCTTTTATGTAGGCAACACCACCCCACGACATGGCCTACTATTGGGATTCAGCCCCGTTACCCCCGATGAAATCCGCACTGCCATGCCCAAATTGGCGCAAGCGATTGAAGAGGTCTTGACTCTTTCAGCAA
The DNA here is from genome assembly GCA_024434115.1 of Chloroflexota bacterium. Taxonomy (GTDB): domain Bacteria; phylum Chloroflexota; class Anaerolineae; order Aggregatilineales; family J027; genus CFX10. The sequence continues at coordinate 140,375 of QMIT01000005.1, read as the reverse complement.
GCTCGTCGTCGCCCTCACGCTAATCTGATGAACCTTCATTGACTGGCGATTGTTCAGCCTCCACACGGGCCAGTCGTTCCTCGTAACCGGGAAGTTCCTTAAGAGAGCGCCCAATGCTTTCGTAGTGGGCCTCATCTTCCCTAATGGCGGCGTCAATTTCGGCTTGATGGTCAGCGTAATACGACCACGCAGCATAGACTTGTCCGGCAGTAAGGTCGTGCAAACGACAAACCTCCTCGACTGGATAGCCTCGCTTGAGGTATCCGGCAAGAAATTGAACCGTAATGCCTGTGCCGACCACTCGTGGCTGTCCGCTGCGATGGCTTGGATCACTTGCGATATGATTGATGGGTAAAATCGGCATTTCACACTCTCCAAAACTGATTGTACAAATCATCCTCGACGCTACACGCACCTTCTTGAACCGCTTCACAAAGAAAAATGAGTTCCCGTACTATTACACTAATCCCGCGTTCCCCTTCACAATCCTCATTCTGCACGAAGATGATTCCGGCATGTTCTCGACCTTGCTCAATCCACGCGAAATGCAATTGCTGTTCTATACGTTTATCACATGATACCATTATTCGTTCCTGCTCAGTGGAAAAAATGAGATGGGCTTCATCTGAATCGTCTTGTTTACCCAGTTCAGCACAATGAATTGCATCTATACCTTTGCGGCGAAGTTGTATTGCCACTTCCTTGCTGATATGCGAATCAAGATAAAATTTTGGCGATAAATGGGACAATCTCAACCTCCCCAAAACGGCAATAAATAAAAATTCAGCAGGTATAGTAATGAATCATATACAAAAATCAACGGCATATCCTCTGTGTCACCCCGGATGAAATCCGCACTGCGATACCTAAATTGGCACAGGCGATTGAGGAGGCGATGCAACCCGCATAGGGGTCTGACCACAGGCAAGTCGTCTAGCAATGATGCCTAATTTGGCCTATCATCAAGTCATCACACAATTTAACTTCATTGAGAGGTTACTCATGAAATGCTGCCACCCTGCTCGTTTTGCCATCATCGGGTTGGTGCTCTTCCTGCTGGCGAATATCGCCCTTGTACCCCATCAGCATGTCAATGCCGCGCCCAAACCGCAAGCGCCTATTCCATTTGAAGACCGTAGCGACCCAGTGTTGCTGATTCAGTCCTACTACAACGCGATCATGCTGCGTGATTATGCCCGCGCCTATAGCTATTGGGATAGTGCTCCACAGGGTCAGACATTGGCCCAATTTTCGGCAGGATTCGCCCAAACCACCGATGTATGGGTAGTCGTCAGCACCCTGATTCGGGAAGGGGTGGCCGCCGGAACAACCTATGACGCCGTGCCAACTTTGCTGATTGCCTCGCAGACCAATGGCACGACAAAAGCCTATGTCGGGTGTTTTACCGCAAAGGTTTCCCGCGTGGAGACAACAACCGACACGAATGTCATGGATAATCCTTGGTCGCTGGCGAATGAAACCAGCGGATTTGAGGAAATCGCCCTTGAGGAGGTGGATGTCAATTTGATGCGAACCTCCTGCAACCCGCCTGCGCTGGGTGATCTCGTGGTAGATTCGCGTGAGAGTCCGATTTGGCTACTGCGCTCATACTTCAACGCCGTACATCTCAAAGACTATACCCGCGCCTACAACTATTGGAGTTCACCCCCCAATGGCCTAAGCTACAACCAATTTGTACAGGGCTATGCCAACACCACCGATATTTTTGTGGCGCTGCTGCTGGGGATTCAATACGACGGTGCGGCGGGAAGTACCTTTGTGTCTATGCCCACCATTTTGATTGGCACAGAGAAGAATGCGGGTCCGCAACGCTATTATGGCTGCTATGTGGCCCGTAGTTCGAATGTCGGGTCTGGCCCAACCCCACCGCCGCCGTTCTGGAACTTTTACAGCGCCTCCATCAAGGTCGCCCCGACGGACGCCACCGATATTGAACTGCTGACCACGCCATGTGAGCTTTAGACGCAGGCCACATTCGTTTTTTCACACAAGGGGTGAGGAAGTGTTTCTCACCCTTTTTTGTTTGGACTACGGACGGTGATGCTGGATGGAACAATCCTTCACCTTGAACTGTCCTAATAGACGAGCGACATCCTTTGTTTGTCTCAGTTATGAAAGGCTATCCTCATGAACCGACGCTTTTTCTATGTGTATCTTATTCTTGCAATTTTCACCTTGGTGCCCACCAGTGGTTTGCAGGCCCAAAGCGGCAACCATACCCTTATCCCGGCAGGCCTTAGTCCGATTACCCCTGCCAACGCCGCCCAAATGCAACAGGTGGCCCAACTGGGCAAGGGTCGGATATTTGGCTTGGGTTGGATGGATCACCACATCGGGATTGCCACATCGCTAGGGGCATGGGTCTATGATGCGGAAAATCTGGCGGAAAGTAACTGGCCGAACGCGCCCATCATCCCGGCGTATACCGATCAAGCCGATGCCGGTGCGTTTAGCCCCGATGGGCGATTCTATGCCAGCGGTGGGATGAATGGTGAGATTGCCCTTTACGACCTAATGACCCACGAACAAATCGCCACATTGGAAGGCCACACTGATGCCATCCTAGACGTGGTTTTTAGCCCCGATGGTAAGCTGTTGGCTTCAGATGCGCGGGATGCGACGGTTCGCGTTTGGGATACCGCGACTTTTGGCGAAGTAGCATCCTTTCCAAAAGGCGAAACCCTTGATGCACCCATGACCTTCACCCCGAACAGCTTGAGTTTTATCTGGGGTACCAGCGAATCTGCCACAGCGGAAATCGGTGGTTATACCATCCATGCGTGGAATCGCAAAACCAGTGAGGAATCGGTACTGGTCAAGCGAGAAACGAGTCAAACGGGCACGTATCTTTCGGCGCTGGCCCTTAGCCAAGATGGGCGCTATTTGGCAGTTGGGGCGAACTATGAACTGCATGTCTGGGATGTGCAGACCAATGAAATGCTATGGACGGTAGATAACCATGAGGAGTATCTCGTCAATTATTCAATTGCCATTAGCCCCGATAGTCAGTGGGTGGTAAGCGCGACGACGGATTTAGGTGGATTGGCCGAGGCAGTCAGGATATTTGACCGCGCAACGGGTGAATTGAGCAAGGCTTTGGACGATTATGCCGGAGTGGTCAATCATGTTGCCTTCAGCGCCAACGGGGTATGGCTGGCAGCAACTGGGTACGATGGCACACTCCGGCTGTGGGACACCGCCACCTTTACCGAACAGGGTCGCGTGACGGGGCACTATGGTGCGGCTGACCACTTGGCGTTGAGCGCCGATGAGGAGCTGTTAGCGGCAGGCGGCTTTGATCATGTGGTGCGGGTGTGGGATACTGCCACAAGCGGCGAACGCCCCATCCTTGAATCCGGTTGGTTTGCTTCGATTGAAGGGGTCGCATGGCATCCCAATGGTTTACAACTGGTAGCGATTGCCAACCACGTCGTCAGTGATTACAAGGTTTGGGATACCGTCACTGGCACGGAAATGAATGTTCCAGTCCAGAACGGGGATCGGGTTTTCAGCGGGGTATTTTCGGCGGACGGGACCACGATTTGGTTGGCGATGATGCAGAACGGGGCATTCACGGTGCTGCAAATACCGTTGGATGGCGGTGAGGCTGTCACACAAACATTAGTTTCAGCGCCCCCATCCGCAGCCCTTTTCACTTCCGATGGTCGCGTGCTGGCGAGTGGGGACGAAGCCGGAACGATTCACCTATGGGATACGCTCTCTGGTAAACCAACCGAGGTGTTTTTGCAGGATGGCCCAGTAAAATCACTTACCTTTAGCCCCGATGCGATCTTGCTGGCTTCGCTTGGCAACGAAGGCCGTATTTGGATTTGGGACGTGGCGACAGGTGATTTGTTGGCCGAACTGCCAGCGGGCACAGGCAATACGGTGAGCATGGCGTTTAGTCCAGATAATCAACTGCTGGCGACGGGGAGTGCGGATGGCACGGTACATGTATTGGACATTGCCACCCAGACGGAATTGATTGCACTGACCGGGCATCTGGATGATGTCACCAGTTTGTTGTTCAATGCGGATGGCACAGCATTGCTCTCAGGCAGCTTTGATAGTACCGTGCTGGTGTGGGGTGTCCGCTCCTAGCGGCTCAAACCTAGACCAGCAATTCGCCCAATCCGTCCCGTTGGTGTTCACCGTTATTGGATAATATCGCCTGTGAGCTATCAACAAGAATAATTACAGGAGGGGTAGATGCGATTTTCCTACCCCTTTTGATGATGCAAGTCCATGAAGAAAAACCTTGATCTGCTAATCAATATCAACCGTAAATTGACCGCCGGACACATCCAAAAAGGAACCCACCTCGATAATATACGTGCCGGGGATCACAGGATAACGCTTGATGGCGGCATCAATCGGGCCAGCATACCACGAGATATCATTGTTGGCAGCAAGCAGTTCCCCAGCCTCATTATAGAGGCGGACAAAGGGGTCAAGGTCAAATTCTCCGCTCACCATCTGGACATAAAGATTGCGCGGTTCGGTCACCACATGGGTATAACGAACACGCTCACCAATCCCCACCTCGTCGGAAAAATCCTCAATCGTGCGTTCGCCCCCGTCGCGGATCTGAACTTCACCGCCAAAGTGCGGATACCCCTCGACAAAAAAGTCGCGTTCAAATGTGCCGGGATACAACCCCGTAAATGCGTAAAATGTAATCAAGCCGGGTGCCCTCGGAGGCACAGACATGGCAATCACCGTGTCATTGATGTCCTCAGATAGGGTGAAATGAAGGATATGCTCGTCACTGGGAGGCATCTCCGCCCATCCATATTCGCCAAATGCCAAATGTTGCACGAGTTTGAGATTATCCTCAACCAAATCAATTGGCGGCATCCCACTGACGTTGTGAATAATCAGGCTAGGACTGGCTTTGGTGAGATCAAAAAAAGCGGTCTCGGCGGTCTCGTCAAACATAGCGAAAAAATGGGTGTCATCTACCACCCATCCCAACAGAGCAAAGGTGTAGGTGTGATTCGGCTCAAAATCAACCACAATGGGGTCGGGTACGCGCAATTCGGGGTCATCCGCCCCAAAATCAACCCGCACGGTGTAGTTTCCGGGGCGCACATATTTAAAGACGGATATGTCGCCGGCCCGCAAATAGAATGGAAGCGGGGTGTCATTCACATAGATGTCAATGACGGGGTCGCCCATGAAACCCGCGAGGTGCATCACACGGAAACGCGCACTATAATCACTGCGTTGAATTTGTTCTTCCACCTGCGTCCAGACGGGCGTAGTGAAGAGACCTCGCCGCCGTCCACATGTTTCCTTAACCTCAATGAAGGTGATGTTATCTCCCTCGCGCACCCACTGATAAACCCCTTCGCGCTCCTCCACACACCGACTTTCCTCATCTGCCATGACAAGCTGATCGCCGTCTATCCAGTAGTGGCCTTCGTACAGAATCGTCTCGTAGTAGGTCACAAAAAAGCGGTACTTTTCAAACACCAGTTGATAGAAGCCATCTTCAACATCCAGATACGTGATACCGTCTATTGTGGCTTGATAAGTCCCGAGCAGTGATTCGGCGGATGTTTGGGCGCGTACATTTACAGGTTCCGGTCCGGCACCATTGGCGAGGAGACCAACTATAAGTATGATTCCCCAAAAAATTCGTTTTGACATGGTATCTTTTCCTGTTATCGCTTGTTTATGTCATTATAGCCTTGCAGCAAATTTAGGACACTTATCGCGTTTTTGAATGGAGGGCAGGAAAGGTGTCCCCTCCTTATTGCCTATGTTTAAGCCCTGAGCGGGCCAACATTGGGAGGAAACTATCATCCACTACAGATTAACGAGTCAAAAGCAATTCGCCGGACTCCGCCGTATAATAGACCATGCGTCCGAAAAATGTATCAATGACTCAGTGGGGGGTCATGTCTCACGAAACGACACTAATCGAGCGCCTAACCACGCTCAATGAAATCGCCGCCACACTCAATAGCGCGGTGGATGTACAAGGTGCTTTAAATTCTGTCCTTGCCCGTCTGGTTGAATTGATGGGCCTGCAAACGGGCTGGATATTTTTGATTTCGCCGAATGCCCAAGAACGTTGGTGGGGTAAAGGGTATGTGCTGGCGGCCTATCATAATCTGCCCCCCGCGCTGGATTTGGAAAGCGCCCCGGCATGGGATGGCGGGTGTGATTGTCAGGGTTATTGCAACAAGGGCAAATTAACTGAGGCCTATAATGAGGTGAAATGCAGCCGTTTGATTGAATCGGGCGGGGATACACGCGGCTTGATTGTACATGCCTCCGCCCCGCTGCGTATTGGCGACCAGACCCTCGGCATCTTGAACGTCGCAGCCTCGGATTGGAGCGAGTTCAACGAGGAATCGCTGACCATTTTAAACAGCGTCGGCAACATTATCGCGGCGGCGATTGAACGTGCCCGCCTGTTTGATATGCTGCGCGAACAACGCATCCATGAACAGGCCGTCCTGTTGGAATTCTCCAATCAACTCCTCAGCCGCTCGGAACTGCAAGACTTGATGAATTATTTGGTGGAGGAAGTCCGCCGCCTGCTAAATTTTGATGCCTGCGCCCTACTGCTCCCCAGCGAAGACTCGGCATGGCTGGCGTTTAAGGCCGTTAGTGGATGGAAAGCCGACCCTGTAGCCGAGCGCCGCCTGCTGCCCAATGATGATCGCACCGGGCCGGGGCGGGCCATGCGAAAACAGCAACCCGTCGTCATAGAAGACATCTGGAAAAATGACACCCCGACCTTCCGTGCCGATTGGTTAGCCGCTGAGGGGTTTCGTGGGCATGTGATTGTGCCGCTGATTGTGGATGGGCACTCGATTGGCACGCTGGTTTTGGATATGCGCCATGTCTATAGAATGGATATTGATAAACTGCGCTTTTTGCGGTTGATGGCAAATCAGGCCGCGATTGCCATTGAAAAAGCCCGCCTGCTGCAACAAGAGGCTGAGAGTCGGCGGTTGGAAGAAGAGTTGACGCTGGCCCGCCAGATTCAACTCAGCCTACTGCCCGATTCGTGTCCCGTGATGGACGGCTGGCAGATGTGCTCGTATTATCAGGCCGCACGACTGATCGGCGGTGATTTTTATGACTTTTTCTGGCTGGCAGGTGAAGGCAAACGACTGGGCATGGTCATTGGTGACGTAGCCGGCAAGGGGATTCCGGCGGCCCTGTTTATGTCCATGAGCCGCACCATCATTCGCTCGGTTGCCAGCAGTGGACGCCGTACCCCCGCCGAAGCACTGATACGGGCCAATGAAGTAATCATCACCGACGCACAAACCGATGTCTTTCTCACGGCGTTTTATGGTGTGTTATATCCCAACGAGGCACGTTTTGTGTATGCCAACGGGGGACACAACCCGCCGCTGTGGTGGCGGGCCGAACACGGCGCATTCGAGACGCTACACGCCAAAGGCATTGTTTTGGGTATGTTCGAGCAAATCCACCTTGAGGAAAATCAGATGGTCATGCAGCCGGGGGACATCATCATCTGTTATACCGATGGTGTCACCGAGGCGATGGATGCGGCAGGCGATTTATTTGGCGATGCACGGCTGCGGGCTGCCGTCGAAGCCCACGCCAGTCAACCAGCCGGGGATATTTTGGACGCGATTGTGGAGGCGGTCTCCGGGTTTACGGGGGAACTCCCCCAATCGGATGACCTGACGCTATTTGTGGTGAAGCGGCACGCATGACATGGCAGACTGCCCAGCGGAATATCACCCTCCTGCCTAACTTTCGTTAGTGTTTATCCCCGCCAAATGTCAGACCTCAATTCCGCACCTCGGTTAGGTGTATGTTCGCCTGTTTACGCTTATCCTGAAAACAGATGCAAGGCATGGTACAAATAGTCCTGTTGATCTGTCTTAAGGAGAAAACTCAATGCGTATCAGAATGGCACTAGCGTTGATGATTGCAATTATGATTTTCGCCGGGGCGGGTTATCGTGCCCAAGCCCAACCTTCGCGTGAGGATGCTGTCGCTGTCACCTATGTCGGCACAATCGAAGGGGAACCGGACGTGTTTGTGGGCGTGGGATTAGTTGGCGACGAGGCCACTGTCTATATCTGTGATGGACAGGCCGATAAAAACACGGTCAGCGTAGCCGAATGGTTTATCGGGCCAGTGTTGAATGGTCAGATCGAAGTTTTGAATGAATCCAGCAACCGGGTCGAAGTTTCCCTCAATGAGGAGACGGGCAGCGGTCAATTCACCTTTGCGGATGGCACGGTCAAGGCCTTTACACTGGAATTGGTGGAACTTGACGGCCCCGGCTTATTCCGTTCCGAATTTGGTTTCGGTGAAAACCTGTTCATTGGCGGCTGGATTATCCTCTCAGATGGCTCGGCACGTGGCGCGGTTTTTCAACGTCCAACCGCAACGGCCCCGGCGATTCTCGTGCCTGCCAGTTTTGTCCAGTTCAACGGGATCACGATTAAAATCACCGAATAATTCGCACTACGACAAACATTCCAATTTCGCGTTCGAGACGGTAGAAAAAAGGATGGTCACACGACTGTCCTTTCTTCGGTTTTTAGCGCATCTTGCACCGCGTAATCCTAAATATGTAAAAAATAATACGATTAATAATTTTCATGCTATACTAAAGTGAGGTTTATTAAGAAAAGTATAAATTCATGGCGGAAAGCGAGGATGGAAATCATTCATTAATTAGGAGGCAATTTGATGAATCTTGCCCGCTTTAAAACTCTCTTTAAGGCTTTAGTGACTTCACTTCGCACGGGTCAATTTAAGGCGCTCCTCAAAGAATTTCGACGCCGCTTCTACTCGGATTGGACCCATTTTGGCCTCGCCCGAGACCTGACACAGCCATTCGAGGCCACCCCAGCTAAAATCCCGATTACCATTCGTCCCCTCAAGGATACCGACGTTCCCGGCCTATTGGCGATGGATGCCCCCGGCATTTCGGATCGAGGCCCCTATGTGCGGATGCACCGCCTCAATTTCCTAAACGCCCATATTGGGCAGTGCTACGTCGCGGCAACGGAAGACGATACGCCGTGTTACATGCAGTGGCTAATGAGCGCCAAAGAAAACGAAGCGATCCAGAGTTATTTTCATGGCATTTTTCCAAAGCTGCAACCGAATGAGGCCCTCTTGGAATATGCCTTCACGCCGGAAACCTTTCAGGGCAAAGGCATTATGCCCTATGCGATGGCCCAGATTGCTGAAAAAGCCGCTGAATGTGGCGCCAATCGGGTCATTACGTTTGTAGATCACCAAAATATCCCTGCGCTTAAGGGTTGCAAACGGTCTGGGTTTAGCCCTTATCTGACGCGCACCGACCAATGGCGTTTTTTCCGCCGCCGCTACGTGTTTACACTGCTGCCCCCCGGCACCCCTTATCCCTTTGATGTCGCCACCCCTACGGCTTAATACCGCAGCGGTTTTTCTCCTTCGATAGCTGGTAAGGACGTGGCCGTCATCGCCGCGTCAAGACAAGGGATACCTTTATGACACCCAATCTTTGGAGCCAGAATACCCCGGATTTGTTCTGGCAATGTGACCCCAACCCAACGACTGAACAATGGCAGGAAGCTGTTCAGAAGAAAATCTCTATTTTGGGCTTACCCAATCCTCCACCGGACAGCGATGCGCTGGTTGAGCAAGTGCTGGGTGAAGGACAATTCGGGCCAGACCGCTGGCGCTTGAGCACCGCTAAACGCCTCTATTATGAAGTCAAACCCCTGATGCCACGCCCTGTCATTGTCGCCCTTCGTAAAATTTACAGTCGCGGCGCAGAAGACGAAACATTGGCCCAATGGCCGATTGAGCCACGCTATGCCATGTTTCTTTGGGAAGTGCTAAACGAAGTCCAAGCCATGACGGGTGGGATTTTGCGGCATCGCCCCCTATGGCCCAATGGTCATCCCTATGCCTTTGTGCTTACCCACGATATTGAAACAGCAGCCGGTCAGTCTTTTATGCGGACGATTGCTGATATTGATGAAAGTTTCGGTTTTCGCTCATCCATCAACTTTATTCCAGAACGCTACAAAATTGATTATGGCTTGATGGATGAACTGCGCGAACGCGGCTTCGAAATTGGAGTACACGGGCTGAAGCACGATGGCAAGGAATTTCAATCGAAACAAGTCTTTATGCAACGGGCCGAACGCATCAATCAATATCTCAAAGATTTTCAGGCGGTTGGTTTCCGTGCCCCTTTGATGCACCGCGAACCGGAGTGGATGCAGGTGCTTGAAATAGACTATGACCTATCCTTTTTTGACACCGATCCCTACGAGCCGATGCCGGGGGGCGTCATGACCATTTGGCCCTATTTTGTTGGGCGCTTTGTCGAACTCCCCTACACATTGGCGCAAGATCATACGTTGGTCAAGGTCTTGGGCGAAAAGACGCCGCATCTGTGGCTGCAAAAGGTACATTTCATTGAACAGAATCGCGGGATGGCTCTTGTCAACACGCACCCCGATTATTTGATGGACAGCGCGGTGCTGGAGGTGTATATCAGCTTTTTGCGCCATATGAAGGCGCGGGGTGGTTTTTGGAATGCCCTGCCTTGTGAGGCAGCGCAGTGGTGGCGTTGCCGTGCCTCCGAAGACCCACTGGATGAGTTTTCCGAACTAACAGGTAGGGCGGTGGATGTGCCGATTATCCCCAAACATCAAGGTCAATTAGCCTAGTTATTACGGGGCGGTAGGGATGCCGCCTCATTTTTTTGCCCTGAGTTAGAAATTATAATATACTATATAACAATAAGATTTTATATAAATAAAACAAAACTCGCCTAACCTTCCGCGCCAACCGCCCATTCCGGTAAGGGTTCGCGGTGCTGAATCCACTCTGATGGGATACCCGCCTGCCCAACATACGACGCGACGATGCCCCCGACTATCGCGCAGTTGGTGTCTATATCCCCATAAACGGAGGCGGTCTGCCAGAGGGCCTCCTCATAATTGTTCAGATATGCCCCAGCACACCATAGACAAAACGGCACGGTATCTTGGGCCGAAATCAATAGGCCGTTGCCTAACATTTGGGCAGCATGGGCCACCTGATTGGACTGAATTTCAGAGGCACGGCGCAGGCCACTTTTGACCTCGCTTTCCGGCACATAGGGTAGCACCATCTCGATAAATGCTTGACGAGTGGAAGGGGGTGAGCCACGTAACCGAGAGGCCACCGCCGACGCCACCGCCACCGCGATCCCCCCCGCTATGCCTTCGGGGTGGGCATGGGTGACTTCCGAAGTCTGCGTGGCAAGGGCAACCACCTTTTCTATATCGTCGGCATAATAGCCACCCACCGGAGCCACGCGCATGGCTGCTCCATTCCCAAATGACCCTTGTCCGCCAAACAGTTCGTGCGAGGCTTCGCGCCACCAATGGGCTTTGGTACCGATTTGCCGCAGCAGCCGACCCGCCCCCGCCCCATATTTACGTTCGGGATCATAGTGGGCAGCGAAACTAATGGCGAGGGTATCTTGGTCTATCTCGCCTTTTTTGCGCAGCAGGCAATAAATCGAAAGGGCCATGTTGGTGTCATCGGTATAGCGCCATTGACCCGCTGGTAATTCGCGCTGCCGGATACGCTGATCCAATGAATCTTTGGGGAAATGGAAAAAGTTCTCGCCAAAGGCATCCCCAACCGACAACCCTTCGAGCGCCAAACGTGCATTTTCCAAAGAGGGCATTCTTAAAATTCCTGTCGAATGTCAATCGTGTCATGATGATGCACCAGTGTATACCCCCGTTCCCGAAGCGCCCGATCTACCAATGCGACATAATTCGGGGCTTCCTTGCCGAGCAGTTGACCTTTGAGGTGTTGAGGCACATCCAACCCCAGCCAATCGTGCATCACATCAAACATCCACTGGGCCGATTCATAGGGGCCGGGTCGGCGCTGTTTTTCCCACACCATCACGCCAAATAGGGCCAAGACCGAATGTCCCTGCCGTCGCAGATAGGTGTCGAGCAGAAAGAGATCGAGGATGGGGCTGCGACCACCGCGTTTTTGATGCTTTTGCAGGGCACGAGCCAAATAATAGGTCAGGAATTGATTGGGATTTTCGCGGAACATAAATTGATTGTAACAATATTGGTTGAGGAATTCGCCAATCAATCGGGCCTCTTCGGGTGGGCAGGTTGGGCTGGGGTAGAGCACCGACTTGGAACGGCCTGTCCAATTGGAGGTGGTATAAAAATGGGTCAGTTCGTGGGCCAACCCGTCCTCCAAAAAATAGGCGTAGTTGTCATGCTCAAACAGCTTCCACAGATAGGCAGGATTTTGGGGGCCATAGACGATGATGCCGTTCGGTACATTCTCCCCGGTTGCAAAAGCCCGCCCGTCGGTTTGCGCTTCAAAATCGTCGGGAGCCTGCAAAATCAGAATATTGATGTCTTGTTGACCGCGATAGGGCGCGACGGAACTTTCAATCCAGACCATAAAACGCTCGATCATGTTCCATAATTCATAGATATGCAGGGGAATCGTTTTGCCATGTTGCACGACGAGATTAAAAATCATGAGGGTCTTCTGTGCAACATAAGTATGCTCCTCGGGGGTCAAGCCTGCGGCGGCATAGACAAAAAAACCTTCCAGTTTGGTCGGCTCGATTTGTCCCTGCATTCCATTCGAAAAAACATTCCAACCCGCCGGAACATCTCGTATCTGAAACTGCACCTGCAAATCATTAGCCCACTCGTGCAGGGGTGTAGGAACGGGGACGCTGCCAACCCCAAAAAATACCTCGTGGTCGTTGATAAAGGGGTACATCAAATAGATATCACGGTCAGCCCCCATACAGTCGGTATAGGTGGTTTCCAGATCGTAGTCCAACAAAAATCGCTTGGCCGGAAGGGTTAGTATTTTCTCGCTTATGTTACATATCAATGGGTTTCCCCAGCCATCCTGCGCCTGCAAATTGGAAACCTTCATGCCGGGGACATTGGCAAGGGCTTCGAGCAGGAGGGTTGTTTTATCTTGGAGAGATTGACCTTCAACGGTGATGTGCAGCAGTTTTTGATTGACCTTTGCCAAGCTAACCGTAATTGCTAGGCGCATATCGCCTCCCATGTAGCGTATTATGCTGGTGTTGATCGCTCGGTTTTCGACTGATTGCGTACCCCGTTGACCATCAGAAATAGACCCAGTGGTAGGAAAAAAACCGCAGCTAAAAAATAGACTCCTATATACTTGCCATTGTTGAACCCACGAATGGCGGAGAGGCGAGGATAGTCTTTGAAATAGATGATGGGTATCTCGCCACCCACACGATTTTGGGCAAATTCATAATAGGCTTGGTCAACATCACTGTGGCCCGAAAGTGTTCGACCCTCAACTTGATAATCGAAGGAAACACGGGCATTACTTTTGGATCGAGGGGGAGTCACCTCCGTAATATACCCTATCGTTTCCACCCCGCGATTTTCGATCCCCCAGTAGCGGGTCAAATTCCACAGAAAGGCAAGCGCAATACCCAAGCCCAGCAGCAGCACAATCACTGCCAAGAACAAATCAGTGAGGCGCTTTTTACGTTGCGGCCTAATGATGGTCATGGTTCATTTCATTCGATTGAGTTGGTTGAATTGTCGGGAGGATATTCCCCCGTGCCTCGATCTGCCGCTGAATTTCATCGTAGTCCACAAACAAGTCACTGCAATCTTGTTTCGCGCCACAGTTGGGGCAAATAATCTGGCACTTCCAATGGAGTTGCCAGCTTGCCCCACACCAATCGCAGACCTGAACTTTTTCGGTCATGACGCCTCTCTTAAACTTTGGGCCGATCCGGAGGAGTCGGGATACTCGACAAAAATTCGTACATCTCTTGTACCCACAGTTCCAGTTGACTCAGCGACGCCTTCACCTCTTCGACGCGATCCTTACCCAATAACCATAATACGTTCACTTGGGTGGGATCGTAGCGAGTGAGCCGCGACAGAACATCGGTAATGTCGGCTTCCATTTGCACCGCCAAATCTTTATCGGGATTACGTGTGCCAGATGGCGGGGTAGCCGAACGTTTTTCAACGACCCGCGATTCACCCCCGGCATTGATAACCATATGGGTCGCGGTGCTAAATTTGTCATCCTCAAGGTCTTCCCCATTTTCAGGTTCAGCCGATCTAGGGGCACGTTCGGTTTTGGGTTTACCGGCGGTTGCCGACCCAATACGGCTCACGTCACGCACTTTACCATCTTTGCCAACCACCTGTGACCGATCAACTTCTAAATTCTTTGAAGTTGATTGACTTAGTTCACTCAAAATACTATTCACCCATGAGGTGATGGTCGGCTGACTGACTCCCAACTGACGAGCCATCTCGTTATACGACACACGCGGGTTGAGTTTTCCGTCCCCACTCCACTCGAACCACGTCCGACCCTGATTGATACGACGGCGCAGAATATTCTTCTTGTCCTCGTTGGAATAGGCTAGGCCGTGTTCAAGGTTGGCGTTCTCAGCATATTCGTAGGCGGCCTCATAGCCCCCCTTTGAAACATAGGCTCTAATGTTATTCCGTCCGGCACGACGATACGCTTCGACGCGATGAAACCCATCCGCGAGTAGGTGGTTGCCGTTCGCGTCTTGGAACACAATAATCGGTTCCATATCTCCACCGTTTTCAATCACGATGGTGTACTGATCCACCCGTTCTTCATCAAGCCCATCCACCCGTACCTGAATCTGTTCGTCAATCACGATTTGCGACAGATCTAAATCTACCGGACGGCCTTCACCGGGATGGCGTGTCCCCAATTCCAATGCCTCCAAAGGCGATAGCGAACCAGCAGCGCGTGGAGGTCGCCGGCTGTTCGGCTTAGACCTGTCCATAGGGTACTCCTTCAACGGCCTTCAAAAATCGGTCTATCAATTTCCACGCAGTGTCCACAGCGGAATGACGGGGGGCATAGGTGAACACCGTCCGCGCCGCATCGGAGGCTTCCTTCCAAACGGTGCTTAACGCGATTTCTTCTTTATACCAAACCCTGCCGGGGTAGAGTTCTTGGAGTTCGTCCAAGCGATCTTTATGTTCGCGGGTGTTGGCGCGGGTCATCATCGGAATGATGCCCAAAATTTCGGCGTCATGCAGCCCGGCCAAATTGGTCATCATCTGGGTAATCTTTTCCAACCCATCCAGACTCAGCCGCGACATCTCGGTAGGGCAAAGCACAAAATCGGCTGCCGCCAAAATCGCCGGGGTAAAAAGGGAGGCCGTCGGCGCGGTATCAATCAACACAAAATCGGTCATGTCTTGCAGGGGTTTCAGTGAACGTTCGACTGCCCCAAAATCCGCCCCATCAAGTTGAATATTGATCGCGGCCAACTGGGTCTTTTGTCCACCCGGCAAAATGTAAAGCTGCCCACCGGGTTGCCGCTGAATGGATTCATACTCATCGGCGGGGGCCATCATCAACACCGAGTTCAGGGGTTCACCATTGACCAGCAGTTCAAAAATGCCCTCGCGTGGTCGGCCCATCTCATCCACCAGCGCGAATGACATGGCAATATGGCCTTGCGGGTCCATATCTACCATCGCAACTTGATAGCCCATCGCCGCTAATCCAACCCCGAGGTGGATGGTCATGGTGGTTTTGCCAACGCCACCCTTTTGGTTCATAAGCGCAATTGTCGTACCCATAAAAATTATCTCCTCACGTCATTTCACATCCAATGACCCGCACCACAGCGTCGAAGGTCATTGGTCGCACTGGATGTCCGCACGAATATTTTTCGGTTACTCGTAGTATACATCGCAAAACTTTGTCTGTCGGTAGCGATTGTTATAGTTCGGTTCTAAATCGCTTCCCCAAGTCGCAAAATTCTTTCGGAACAAGACGGTTTATGCTTTTTTGACTTTTAATCTCGGTAACATATCCTCACCCCCCGACCCCCTCAGCCACTGCGTAGCGAGGGGGAGTAAAATGCCCTCTTGAAGCCCCTCTCCATGCAATGGGGAAGGGTTTGGGGTGGGGATAGTTCGCCATCAAACACTCGCCTCACAGATCATTGCCTCCAAAATCGCCTCTTCATCCACTTGATTGGCTTGGCTCAATTCGACAAGGTGAGACGGCCCAAAAGACGGACGGTTTCGCTTATCCCGATTTTTGGCGGCGTATAGTTCAGCAAAACCTTGCGGGTCCTGTTTGCAGAATGCCAGCCATCCCGCATGGCGCACCCCAAATTCCATGACCCAGTTACGGTTTTGGCGGTGATGGGCCAAGAAGCGCGGCCACACCGTCGGTAGATATTCGGCGACACGAATCGGTTCCCCATCTTGCCCCGGGCCATACATAAACCACCACAGCCGGAAATCCACCTCGAACAATTCGCTGCTAATCGGCACGTCGGTGGGGGTCATGGCTTCGATCTCGTTCAAAACTTTGCGCAGCCGTTTCCATTCACGCGGCCCCGGCTTGACCCCGGATAGCTCTGGCATCAAACAGAAATTCACCAATCCACGCAGTGGGCCATGATTGTAAATCTCGCGGGCCATTTCTTTGGCTTCGTCATGTGAAATTTCAGAAGAAGATGGAATTTCAGAATGCCCCTCACTGCGGCTCGAAGTGGTTTCGGTTTCCACCGACGAAATTTCAGCAGGGTGGGGGGTGGGTGATGAAGTTCCATCCACTTTTTGAGAGTTTATTGGATGAGTCTCATTCGGTGAGTCTGGTAAGTGATTTTCAATCTGTGAATTCTTATTCTTAGATCGGGTCACTGCTAACCGCTCGACAGGTAATTTCGTACCAGCCGATGGGTCAAAATTCGCCGACGATGGGGGAGGGGTCTCCACTCGATGGGGGGATTTTGGATCACTCGATTGGCGATTTTCATCCAATCGGTTGGTGGGTAGATTCCCATCGAAAAACAATTTGCTCTCCGCCGAAGGGATAAATTCATTCAGGCGGGCATAATCAATGCGATACCACTTGCCTTTGTCGAACTTATTGTTTGAAAGCTGTGCCCCGACCAAAATCCCGGCCTTTTCAAGTTTGGAGATCGCCAGCTTAAACGTGGCGGCGCTCCAAAAGGGATAGTCGGCGTGCCAATCAGCATAGGCATGGCGATACCAAAAATGACCATTGATACGGTTGTCTTCTTTGCTGGCAAACACCCCGGTCATGTAATGCGTTTGTTGTAAGACCAGCGCGGCTTCCGGGCCAAAAACATTGGCGAGGGCTTTGGAAAAGACCACCGGAATGTCGGGTTTGTTGGGTTCATTGTCAAGAGAAACTGGCTTGTTCATGGGATCATCCTTGCAATCAAAACTCGCTTTACTTGTGAATGACTAATTGAACTTGACAGTGAGCCTAAACAGATGTTGCTAAGTCTCTCCACTTACAGTCAAAATAGCCAGTTTTGGGATTTAGCTTAAATTTGCGTTAAAAACCCTTGACTTTTTGGCTCAATAGAGCGATAATCTTAGTATGAGTATATGACAAGCCATCATATACCCAACCTGTCTAGGCTTAAAACTAGACTTTTAGCTCAAACAAAAACAGGACTTCACCCCACCCCATCCAACACGGGGTTTTTCCTGTCTCTAAAATTAGAACATCTGTCCTAATTAGAGACTTTTAGATTATACTCCGAATATACTCTGCTTGGCAAGTTAGCTACTTTCAATCACATTTCCTTGTCATACGCATTCAAAACGAAGTAAATGAAGTCCCACTTCAGGATACTCCACCCTGCTTTGGGGTAGGGGGTATCGCTCGAAACAGGGGAGAAAATGACGATTGTTTGGGAGACTTGTCTATTTTCTCATGTGTGATACAATCGTTTATAGCGTTTTTGGTGATCCCCTGCACTTTCACCACGACGCACGTAACGGTGCGGCGCTACAGGCTCCTCAAAATCAACCTGAGTAGCGCAAACCGCAGGCCCCCAAGGTGGCTCAGGCGTTCTGACCTTGAGATACTCTTTGGGGCCTGTGCCCGTTTTCCTCGTCCAGCCGGTCTTCGGCAATGCCTTCATCCAGCACAAAGAATTCGGTCACACTGCACCCAAAAAACTCTAGAAAGGTTTCGACTATGCGTGCATCATACCGCCGCACTTTATTTGTCACGTATGCGGATATGGTGCTTTGGGCGACTTTGGTTTCTTGCGACAAATCGTCCTGAGTCAGGCGGTTCCCTGTTTTACGACCGTATTCAGCCATCAGTTCCGCCAGACGATTTTTAAGGATCATCGAAACCTATCTCCTCGTGACATGCTTCAGTATACAAACTTCTACCTAACTTGTCAATTACCTGAGTCAAAGATCGCTATGACTCATCTGTGAAGGCAGGTAAAAAGGCAAAGCAATAGCCTTCACAGCAGGTTAGTGCTGCTGCTTATACGCAACTTATATAGTTTTACCGGACGAAGGCCCAATGCGCTAGTGGGAATTTTATGGGAACGGCGTGTTTAGGGAAAATAAGGCTGTTTGAAGGACGTTTAGTTTCCCTAAATTTTGTCTCGACTGCGATTGCTTATCAGAGGTGCGACATGCCCGCATTTAGTTTGAACATGACACCTGTCACACAAGTTCGTGGACTCTGGCACTATATCTTATGCAAGCCTTGCCTTAATAATTAGATTAATCTGGCGGTACAAGTTATTGGGAAACAGAACATGGTCGCACAACTGCTGGCAAAGCACATCGGCATCCCGGTTGAACAAGTCGAAGTCTTCCTCCGTTTATCTCATGCGCAAATCTACGCCAACGCGGACTACTATGAATTGGTGAAATCACTAAATTACGACCTATTGGTCGAATCCCTTCATGATGTGCGCCGCGTCTATGAACAGCACCTCCCCGGTCTCGCCAGCCACCTGCGTGACCAACACGGCTATCTAGGCAGACCCATGACCGCCTATACATTGGGCAACTGGTTAATCGGCTTCCTTAATCAACCCCATCTATTGTTCAAAATTGTGGATATTCACTGCCCACTCTCAAGGGAAATGATTGAAACCAGTCTCCCCGCCATTCTGGAGATATTGGGCAAGATGCCAAATGGTGCCCATGAGTGGCAGCGGGCGACGGCACTATTATCACTCCCTCTCTGCATACAGGATTAAAAAATCTCCCGGTTGACTTGGGAGATTTGGAAATAATCAACGAATCAGGGGGTATGGTTGTGCGGCCTTTACTCCCACGTGATGTGAATAACGGTATGGGTGCCCCCATTTTCCCGACGCGGGGTGTTTTCATCATACGTCACCGCAAAATTCGTGCCGGGTGGCAAGAAGCGCCGTGCGATGCCCCAATAGACGCCGTATTCCAAATCATCGGGGAAGGGGATACGGATTTTCATCTGGATATGCTTGTCACCAACTTTGCTATATTCCATGCCGCCAATATCACTGCCGCGATGGTTGGTCTGGTAGACGTTGTTCCAAATGGAAAGCAGGGTATGAATATCCATATTGCTGATTTCAGCAGGGAATTTGGCGGTTTCGATGACCTTCATGCCAATGGAAATAAACATCTGCGACGCATTCCCGGCTTCACTGGCAGCAATATCATTGAGCACATCCAGCCAGTTCTGCTGGGGATACCATTTTTCTAGTTCTACCTGTTTTAAACCGTGTTTTGCCAAAATGCTTTCAAACTCATCCAACGTGATGGCACTCATAAACATCATCATGCCTTGACCGATGGACTCACAATCCGGACTGAACGATTGAAATTTGGACATGGTTCCCTCCAAAGCCCACTTGTTTGTTTTTTGAAACGATATTGCTAATTATAATCGGTACGTAAAAAATACTAAAATCTCCAAGTTGGGTATTTTTGGGAGGGGATGCAACCTTTCACTATAAATCTGGTACTAATGCAGATAGGAGCGAAAGGAAAGAGCATCCGGCATGGCACACTCGGCCAACCAATCACACCAAGAGAGGTGGTTCATGCAAAACCGATCCACCGACCCAGATCAAGGCCTGATTGCAGCAATGGCAGGCGGGGATGTGGGGGCTTTGCATGAATTGTATGCGCGGCACGGCATGACCCTGCTCAATTTGCTCATCCATGAATTAAGCGAACGGCATCTGGCCGAAGAAGTGTTGCAAGATGTGATGTTGGCGGCATGGCAGGGAGCAAGACGATTTCGCGGTGAGAGCCAAGTCCGGACTTGGTTAATCGCCATCGCCAAGCGCCAAGCCAGCAAAACCCGCGAACGCCGTCGCCTTCCCGAACATGCCCCACTGGATGATGAGCGCCCCGACCCTGCCGACCAAACGAATCCGGCTGCCGCATTTGACCAAGCCGCCGAACAAAACGCACTCCATCAGGCCATCCGCCAACTACCCATCGAACAACAGGAGGCCCTCGAATTGGTCTTTTTTCGTGGGATGTCCGGGCCAGATGCCGCCAGTCAACTGGGGGTGCCGCTGAACACACTGAAAAGTCGCCTGCATCGTGCCCGCCAAAGCCTCCGCCAATTGCTAGGAGATGTACCCCATGCTGAATAATCACCCCCGTGACTTGCTGCCGTTTTATATCAATGGCACGTTGAGCGAAGCCGAACAAACCGTGATTGAGGCGCATTTGGCTGGTTGCCCTGCTTGCCAAGCCGATCTGAAAGAATGGCAAACGATTGCACAGGCCGTGCAAGCCGCCGCCGAAGATTCTGCCGCCACGCTGCCACCCTTAAAACTGCCTGCCCCATCCACCAGCCGCCGGATTGTGCCAATTGCCCCGCTCACAACTACCAAGACCCTACCAATATCGGAGAACCCATCCATGTTGAACCATGCTTATCCGTCCTTGCTGAAAATCCGTTATCTACGTGGCTCTTTGGCGTTGGTCGCCGCTCTAATTTTGGTGCTGTTCGGCACATTCGTTTTGGCGCAGGGGATTGATGGACTGTTCCCAGCCGAGGAGTCTGACCCAACCGTATATCACACCGGACAGGCCACCCTGCTCGGCCAGACTGGGACACCAAGTCCCACTTTGCCAACCGCCTATGACGTATTGCACGCCGATCCTGATCTCAGCCGTTTTGCCGCCGCGATTGCCGCCAGTGGGTGGCTGACCAACGTTACCCAAAGCGAACCCATCACGATTTTTGTCCTGCCAGATCGTATTTTTGAGCCGATTCAAGCGGAGATCACGCCAGTCATTGCGGAGGGGTCGTCAGATTGGGAGGGCTATCTGTTCAGTTATGTCGTGAATGATGCGTGGTCGCGGGATCAATTAGCGGCCCTGCCACCCGATATACGCGGCTATTTTGAACGTGGCGGCTACAGCTATGGCAGCAAACTTCAACTGGGCTATGATGCCCATGGCGCGTTACTGCTCAATGGGGTGGCGCATATCACCAAAAGCATTGAAGCAGCCAACGGGTATGTGCATATTTTGGACGCCCCGCTGGTGACAGCCAGATCGTTCCTGACCGCCTATCAAGGCATAGACAGCATCGAAACTGCGCCAACGGTGTGTGATGTGTTGGCCGATAACCCTGATTACAGCTATTTCAAGATGGCGTTGGACGGATTGCAGAGCGGAAATAGCTCTTGGATATGGCATGTGGTTTGCCGAAACATGGGCCTATTCACTTTGTTTGTACCAGACAATGCTGCTATGCGTGCAACCTTCCCAAACAGCGGCACAGTAGAAGATTTTCGCCGCCTAGTCTTTTTTACGCCAGAAGCGGATGAAGCCCTCCAAAATTTTGTTCTGGCCCATCTATTATCTGGCCTGTGGTCGCAGGAGCAGTTAGCCACGCAGGAGGTAGTGCGTAGCTCATGGGGAGGCGAGGGTGAAGAATCCGTCAACACGGCCAATGCCCGTTGGAGCGACACCCAGCCCGCGACCCTCATTATCAACAACCGCGCCAAAGTGACGAAAGGCGATGTGATCGCCAGTAACGGTATTATCCATTTTGTGGATACCCCGGTGGTTTCGTTCCTTGATCTGTTTCCCGATGAGACGCTAACGGGTGTACTCGCCCCACCCATTGAGACCACCCCCGCCGGAACACCCGCTGAATTGGCCGATGCCCTTGATGAGTTGATGGTGATAAGTGACCCTGCCGAACGCCAGACCCGCTTGGATGCCTTGTGGGATGATTGGCAGGCCGCTGGTCAAGTTCCGTATGTGGAGGGCACGACGGTGGCCTTTCTCTATCGTGGTGAAGCATTGACCGTCGAATGGCGCGGTGATTTTAATGGCTGGCTGGTGAATGGCGCATTGGTCGGACAAAATTTGAGTGACACGGATTTGTGGATCGCAGTGGCAGAATTCCCCGGTAGCGCCCGCCTTGATTACAAAATCGTGGTCAATGGGGGGACATGGCTGCTTGACCCGGCCAATCCGCATCAGCAGTGGAGTGGAGATGGGCCAAATTCCGAACTACGGATGCCAAATTCTATCCCGTCAGAATGGACAGAACGCCGCGAGGGTGTCCCACAAGGTATGTTGTCCAATCCTGTGACATTGGTGGCTACGGTTTCAGGGTATGCCCTGACGGCTCAGGTGTACACGCCTGCCAATTATGCCGAACTCGACAACCTGCCTGTGATTTATGTGCTGGATGGTCAGGATTATGCTGATGAACGGCTAGGCGCGATGTTGATTATTCTGGATAACCTAATCGCTGAAGGTAGAATAGAACCCGTCATCGCGGTGTTTGTGGATATTCGCCCTGTGCTAGATGGCCCACAAAATGTCCGCATACAAGCCTATACCGATAGTACAGTCTTGGCAGTAAATCTCTCGACACTTGCGGCGACGCTTGACCGTGAATATGCCACTGATGCCCGCCCTGAGCGTCGCTTGATTGTCGGCAACTCCCTTGCAGGGCAGGCGGCTTTGTTTACCGCAGTCCAAAGTCTGGATGACTTACCCTCATTTGGCTTGGTCGGCGTGCAATCCCCATCCTTTGATGACACCCTGTTGGATTTGTACCGCCAAGATATGACTCGTCCGCTCAATATCTGGATGAGTGCTGGCACGCCGGAATGGGATATTGATATAACCCCACTGCGAACGGTGATTGAACGGCGCGGCTATCAATTAACGACGGTGCAGGTCAATGAAGGCCACTCATGGGGTAATTGGCGCGGCCTACTCGATGATATGCTGATTCATTTCTTCGGCACGGAGGAACGCGAATAAATTTCATCGCCCCTCATTCAAATCTACTTGAGTGGGGGGTGAATTTACACCCGTTGCAGATGCGTCTCTTTAAACGCGGTGGCATATTTGAGACCGTAGCCGAGTGTCCGGTCTATGCCAATGTGGGCCGCCAAAATTAGCCCCAATTGCAGTAGCAGGTCTATTTCCAAGCTCAACCCCATGCCAAGCAAAATGCCCGCCGTCACGAAGGTATGGATGGCATTGTAGACCGTCGCGCCGACCTGCGGATTTTTCAGATAACCCACCATCGAAAGGTCGGGGGCAAACAACAACAGCGCAAATAACCATCCGCTAAATCCCTCTGTCCAATATACCGCCACTGCCCCGATGAAAATGGCGAGTCCTTCCATGTGCAGCAACAGGCGGGGATGTGAGAGTGAAAGAGCAGTGTTGGCGATGGAGGCGGTTTGGCTGGACATGATATGACCTCTGATGACTACTAGTGTTAGTTTTCAAAACTAATATTATAAGGATTGGCTACGGTTGTCAAGCAGCAATTTTGGGGGACAATACAAATGGCGATTTGAGTGAATCGCGGCTTTTGCCATGTTCGAAAATGGGATGATTCAAGCTATGAACACATTGGTTCTGGATATTGGCAGTTCATCGGCACGGGCCTTGCTTTTTGATGACCAACTAACCGTCTTGGCCGAAACGAGTGCCTCATATCAATTTTCGACCACCCCACACGGCGCATCCGAAATAGATGCCGAATTTCTGCGTAAGATGACCGAGCGCTGCATAGATGAGATTTTACGTCACCCCGCCGCTGAAAATATCGGGGTTGTCGGGCTAACCAGTTTTGGCGGCAACCTATTGGGTATGGACGCTCAGGGCAGGGTACTCACACCGATTTACACCTATGCGGATACACGCAGTGCCGATGATGTGGAGTATTTACGCCGTTTGATTGATCCCGCCGAAACCCACCATCGCACCGGGGTGGTGCATCACACCGCCTATTGGCCGGGACGCATCGCGTGGATAGAGCGCACCCAACCCGCCGTCTATCAACAGGCGGCGACTTGGCTGGATTTTGGCGCGTATCTGATGCGGCAATGGTTTGGTCAGACCATCAGCAGCTATTCGGCGGCGGCGTGGAATGGGGTACTCAATCGGGCCAAACTGACATGGGATGATGCGTGGCTAGACATTTTGGAATTGGATCGCGCCCACCTACCAGAATTGGCCGATTATGATCGTCTGCGCGTCGGTTTAACGTCCAATTATGCGGCACGCTGGCCCACCCTGCGGAATGTCCCCTTTACCCTAACCGTTGGGGATGGCGCCGCGGCCAATATCGGAGTCGGTGCGATTGGGCAAAATCGGTTAGCCCTTACCATTGGCACAACCGCAGCCTTGCGTATAGTCATTAACCAAATAGAACAAATCCCACCTGTGCCAGCGGGCCTTTGGAGCTATCGAGTCAATTCACCCCATCACCTCATCGGGGGCGCCACGAGTGAAGGTGGCAATATTTTCCAATGGGCACGCGATACGCTGAAACTTGATCCCGCCATGCTCGAAACCGATTTGAGAAGCCGCGAAGCCGATATTCATGGCCTCACCTTTCTGCCCCTACTCAATGGTGAGCGCAGTCCGGGTTGGTGGGGCAATGCGACGGGTGGGGTCATCGGGCTGCATCTTTCGACTACCCCCCTCGACATTGTGCAGGCTGCACTGGAAGGGGTTGCGATTCGCCTCAGCTTGATTGCCGACCAACTGAACCCTTTGCTCGACCTAGATGCGGAGGTCATCGGTGGGGGTGGGGCGCTGGTGGCATCCCCAACATGGGCACAGATGATCTGCAATGCGCTCAATCGGCCTTTGCATTTGACCGCCGAAAAAGAAGTCACGGCACGCGGCATGGCGATTTTGGCACGGGCCGCGCTGGGCATCGGGACGCTGGAGGATTTTCCGCCGACCATCACCCATACCCTGCTGCCTCAACGCGAAGCCGTCCAACGCCTGCACACCGCCCGCGAACGACAGGTGGCCCTATATCACTATCTGAAAGGAACATCCGCATGAATCTGGCTGAATATTGGCAGCAGCCCTTGAGTGGAATTATCAATCGGCGCGGCACGCAAACTGATTGGCTGGAAGTGGCCGAGATTGAGATTACTACTGGGATACTGGCGATAGGCGATACGATGGTTTTTCCCCACGATCAGGTACAGACCAACGTATCAAACGGGGTCTATCATATACAGGCCATCGTGCGCGACTATGGAGTCGAGCGCCGCATTGCCCGACTTCGAGTGTTATTGAAAAATCAAAATGCCACCCGCCAGCCGGATGCTATCGCTCATTTTCCGGTAGATTTTGCCGGGGTAGGGGTGTGCGATTATCCGGCATTTAGCGAGGCCTTTGAGACGACCTTTACCTGCCAAGATGAGAAGCAGGCCCATTATATCAGTCATCTATGGGGCGATTATGGCGTGGTTCGGGTGGCCGGGCTGCCTATGGTCTACACTAAGGCAGGTTGGGGTAGCGGCATCTATGAGGCGTTCCCGTATGTTGATGAAAGCAATAGGCTAGTGGGTATTGAGGCGGTGTTTATCGAGGATGACTCCCATCTAATGGAAGACGTTGAGCAATTGGAAATCAACAGCCTGCGAGAATTGCGTGATAGGGCCAACGAACGCCTTGATGACCGGGATTGATAAGTATTTGCTGGCTCACTTGATAGGGGCTATCATTAATCGCAGTTTATAGACTATATTTCTTTAGGATACCCTCATGAATTATTCCCTCCGACGCTGGTCAAGGTTTGTGTTGGTCGGTCTTTTGATGGCTTTACTTTCCCTAAATTTTAGGGAAACCGGATTCGCCAGCACCCCCTCTCCACAAACGCCAACATCACAGCGGGTAATCGCCAATCCTGTCGCTTCGATCATCAATCCCCACGAGGCCGATGAGGAATTAGCGGCATTTTTGAGCGAGCATCCTGCCGGACGGGTCAGTTTGATGCTGGAATTGAAAGGCAATCCGGCATTGCTGGCTGGGCTAGACGCCAATGGGACTTATGTTGCAGCCGACATCATCACGCGCCTAAACCAACAAATCGCCAATCTTCAAACTCAGGCCGAATTGACGACGACCTTGCAGGCGATGGGCGTGACGATTCTCGGTACCACCCAACTGGTCTTTAATGGCATGGTCATTGAAGCCGACGCCAGCCAAATCGAAACCATTCGCGCTCTCCCGGATGTGCGGGCCGCGTTCCCCGATGTAGTATCCCAGACCGATAACGTAACGACGGTGCAATACATCGGCAGTGCCCAATTTTGGCAGAACACGGGTGGGCAAACCGGGCAAGGCATTCGTATTGGCATTATTGACACGGGCATTGACTATCGTCATCCCAATTTCGGCGGCACTGCGAATTATGCTGGCACGGATACGACCACCTTAGCCGACGGGGGTTTCCCAAGCGCTAAAGTCGTCGGTGGCACGGATTTCGCTGGCGATGCTTTCCCCAATCTTGTGCCCGACCCCGACCCGATGGAATGTGCGGGGGGGAGTGGGCATGGGACACACGTCGCCGGGACAGCCGCCGGATTTGGTGTCACCACCGCCGGGGCCACCTATACTGGGTCATATAACACCAGCATTTCTGGCAACACCTTTCGCATTGGGCCGGGCGTCGCACCCAACGCCTCGCTCTATGCGCTCAAAGTCGGCTGGTGTGATGCTTTTGTCTCCAATATCGCCACTACCCAAGCGCTGGAATGGGCCGTCACGAACGGGTTGCATGTGGTCAATTTGTCGCTAGGGGCTGCGTATGGTGTGGCTGCGGATATGACCTCAATGGCGGCAGATGCGGCCTCCGTCGGTGGGGTCGTCGTGGTCGCGGCGGCGGGCAATTCCGGGGATACCTTCTATATCCATGACTCGCCGGGGGTATCGTCACGCGCCATCAGCGTCGGGGGCAGCCGCGAAGTTGAGGGCGTAGATATGGTCACGCCAACAACCACTGCCAGCTTTGGGGCGCTGCCTGCCACGTTTGGGCCACATCTCAACAACACCGGTTCGATTACTGCAACGGTGATTTATGTCGCTACGCCTGCCGCTGGCTGTGGGGTGATTACCCCGAATGCCACCCCTTGGATCGCGCTGATTGATCGTGGCGGGGCGTGCAATTTCGTTCAGAAAGTCCAAAATGCACAGACGGCGGGGGCGGTTGGTGTAATTGTTGCCAACACTGCGGCGGGTGTCTTAACACGCATGACGGGTACGACTACCACCGTTACCATTCCGTCGGTGATGGTCTCCAACGCCGATGGGTTGACCCTCCGCAGCCAATCGGGGGTTGCCACCGTCACCCTACGTGGTACCAGCGGCGGCGAGACGATTTTTGATAACACCTCACGCGGGCCAGCCATCGGCACCAACGGCGCGATTCTCCTCAAGCCGGATTTGGTCGCGCCGGGAGTGGGGGTAGTGTCCAGCCGGGCTTATGGGACGGGGGCGAATCAATCCCTGACACTGAGCGGCTCGTCAATGTCCACCCCGCACGTCACGGGGGTAATCGCTCTGCTGCGCCAGCACTATCCGGGATTAAGTGCGGCCCAATTGAAGGCGCTGGTCATGAACACCGCCACCAACGACATCTTCACGGGTTTTGGCGGGACGGGCAATCGTTATCCCCCCAGCCGTGTTGGGGCCGGGCGGGTAGATTTGTTAAATGTGGTAGCGGCCTTTAACAATGAAGTCCTCGCCTATAATACCCTCAACCCCGAACAAGTCAGTGTCTCATTTGGGGTGGTCGAGGTCGTCGGCGCGACGGCGGTTTCGCGTACTATCACCCTGCAAAATCTGTCGAACAATGATCGCACCTATGCCGTCAGTTTTGATACCCTCGCGGATTTGAACGGCGTGACGATTACGGTATCCCCGACGAGTGTCACCGTGCCTGCGGGTGGGACGACCTCCGTTACTGTGACCCTGAGTGCCAACGCCGCCGCTATGCCCCAACCCAATACACCTCATCCCACCGTAGCGACCACCCAAGTCGGGCAGACGCGCAGTTTTGTGGCGGAGGAATCGGGCTATGTGGAATTCGTGCCGATTCAAGTCCCCGGCCCATCGCTGCGTGTTCCGGTCTACTCCGCGCCGCGTCCAGTATCGGGGATGCTGGTTTCCAATAATCCGCTGGTGATCGGCAATCTCAACACGGGCACGATGCCACTGCAATTGACGGGTACAGGTGTCAATACAGGCGCGACGTATCCCTCTGATGTGATTTCACTGGTCGCCCCCTTTGAACTGGTGCAGGAAAGCGGCGACGAACCCGATGCCCAAGCCTACGAAAATCACGCCGATATTCAATACGTCGGCATCACCAGCGATTATGAGGCGGTGGGGTCGGTCACGGGCACAACCCTCTATTTCGCCATCTCGACATGGGCCGAATGGAGTACGCTCGGCGGCGGGTCCTATCTTAACGGTGTATTCCCCAACAACACCCCCGCTGGCAATCCCTTCCGTTTTCAGGGCACGCCGGGGGATGTGTCGTTTGAGGTGCAGTTTGACACCAACAACGACAACGTGGCCGATTACGCGCTCATCACATGGGACTTGGGCGATTTCCAGCGCACAGTCAACGGCACAACCGACCCCAACAGTGATGTATTTATTGCCGTGCTGGTCAATCTCAACACGGGGGCGATTAATGGTATCAACGAGGGTGCGGTCAACGTGTTACCTGCCAGCAATCGCACCACCTATCCCTTTAATACCAATGTCCTCATCTTGCCATTGGATGCGGCGGATTTGGGGCTGAGTGATGCCAATACCACCTTGCGTTATCGGGTAGCGGGGTACAGTGTGCCAACAGGTCGTGTCAATGAACCCGCCGGATATATTGACTTCGCCCCTGCGACGGGTTTCGCCCCCTACAATGTTGCCGCCCCTGTTTACAGCTTCACCGATGCCAACGCGATTGCCAGCGGGCCGCTCACCAATTCCCTGACTTATGAAGATTTGCCGGGGCAGGTTGTTCCGGTGGATTTTGATGTGACCGGCCTCGCCGACCCGCTGCCCTGTATCCTGTTGATTCACCATCACAATGCACGCGGTTTCCGCCCCGAACGGGTGTGTGTATCCCGCACAGGCACAACGCCCCAGACAAATGATCTGGTGATTAGCAAAGTCGGTGCGTTGGAAACTGGCGGGTTGGGATTGCCGGGTGAATCGCTGACTTGGGTCATCACGTTGACCAACGTCACCACCCAAATATTTAACAATCTGACCATCACCGACACCATCAGTCCGGATTTGCGGGTGGTCAATGCGACGACGGCCTCCGGTACGGCTGCGGTGAGTGGACAGATCGTGACCTTCACCATTCCGAGCCTTGCACCGGGTCAGACCATCCAAATGCAAATCATGACGACGGTTGCCACCAGTCCGGCGAGTGGGGTGTTTGTCAATGATGCCACCGTCACCGCCAATGGCATTACACGCACCGCCCATGCTGAGGTACTTGCCGCGACAGGTCTCCCCGCGACAGGTTATCCGCCTGCGAAAACCCAACAGCCGATGGATTTTGGCCTTTTGGGAATGCTTGCACTTAGCATCATGGCACTGGTGATAGGGCGGCGGGTTATTCAAAAAATGCGCTAAAAAAGGACAGGCCTATCTAGAACCTGTCCTTGTGGAGACACCTCATTCAGATTTGCGGAATGGGGTGTTTCTTATTCCATATCGCCGAACATCTCATCCAGCGCACCGCTGGCAACCAAGCCGATCAATCCGGCATAGACGCTGCTGTTGGCAATTGCACCGGTATACACGGGGGTCACTTCGCCTGTCGCAATGTTGACCTGCACCACCGATGGCGGAACGACATCACCCTCCACACTGGCTTCAGGGGTGCTTTCCGTATCCGTCGAGAAGCTAAACGACGCGGTAAAGCCGGTGATCATCTGCGAGATCACACTGGTCGAGGTGACTAGGATGGATTGACCATCGGGCAGCCACACCGGGACATCTGGCAGGGCGTTCAGCGGCAGTTCGGTCAGCAGGGTCACATTGCCAAAAGTGCTGTCCGCGATATATACCAAGCCGGGGAGTTGCTCTTCACCGCCATCGTTATCTTGGGTCTCGGCCCAAACCACTTTGGTACCATCGGGGGAGGGAGCGATCCCTGTGATGGTGTTCGCTGTTGAATAGAGGCTGCCCCCGGTGCTCATGATGCCAATTTGCTCCGTTGCCAGATCGGCGCCCACCCAGTACAGATTGTCACCTACAAAGGTTGGGGCGTAGTCAAAGCCGCCGCTTGAAACTTGGGATAGGCTATTGCCCGCTACATCATAGACGAAGACGTTGGTGCCGTCACCCACCACCCCTTCTTCGGTGTCAGTCGTTGGGAAAATGACAATCTTGCCATCGGCGTTGCTGTCCGTCCAGCCATTTAGGGCGACCTGCGTACTGGAGGCATTCCAACTCAGGGTATTAAAGGCGGTTGGCGCACTCGGCACAATTTCGGTCAGTGATGCGCCTGCCACGTCCACCACATAGGCCCGATAGGTAATGGCGGCAAGCTGTTCATCGGTCAGTTCGCTCTCTTCGGCATTCAGCGATTCAGGCGTAACGTCTGGTGGCAGGGCCAGCAAGGTCAGGGCGAGATGGCTGCCATTGGGCGAATATTTCATCATCGTGCCAATTCCAACGAGGCCAAATGCTTCTGGCCCGATCAAGGTGCGGGTGCTGCCGTCCGCCGGGTTGAAAATCTCGATCAGTGTACCGCCTGACTCTGCGCCAGACCGCACAAAGGCGACTTCACCGGTTGCCGGATGGACAGCATAGGCGCTGGCGGCATTATCTTCCGTGCCTTCAAACAGGGTCTGGTCTACCGAACCACCCAATGTCGCACTGACCAATCGGCCCGATGAACCCGATTCGGTATCACCTTCCAAAAAGTAAATGCGTGATCCATCGGGTGAAACTGCCACCCCCGGTACATGAAACAGGTCAATACAGCCGCTGGTGGCGATGGAAAGCGTCACTGCAAGGAAAATGAAAACCAACGATTTCTTACGCAATTTAAGCCTCCGATTGTGTTAATTCAATACCCATCCATTGTACTGGAAATGGGCGGAGGATACCTAGTCGGTAATCCGGTACAACTGGTGGTCGCCCTCAAAACCGCGCAAGGCCGTGCGGAACGCTTGGGGCTGAATCTGGCGCTCGGTCAAGACTTTTTGCACCTCGCTGTCATTCAGATAATCCCCCGTGATGACGACATCTCCGCCTGTGCTTTGACCCTGTACCCGCGCCGCGATGTTGACCGTACTGCCAAAATAATCGAGGCGGTCATTCAGATTGACGGCGATACAGGGGCCAGAATGGAGGCCGATCTTTAATACCAGTGGGCGAGTGGGGTAGACCTCGGTATAGGCCGCGACACTGTTCTGCATATCAAGGGCCGCCCGAATGCCGTCCGCCGGATTGCGAAAAACCGCCATCACCGCGTCGCCAATGGTTTTCACGACGGCCCCGCGATGCACATCCACAACCTCATGCAGCAGTTCAAAATGGTCAATCACATGGGCGAAGGCGGTGGCATCGCCTAACTGCCGATACAAAAAAGTGGAGCCTTTGAGATCGGTAAACAAAATGGTCAAGTTTTCAATTTTGATTGAATAGCCGGGGCGCAGCGCTTCGGATGAAAACAAATCGCGGAAAGTTTGCAGGGCGGTGATGTCAGCGGCGGTGGCGGCCTGATTACTCCATCGCCCATCCTCCAATACCAACAACTGCTCTCGCCCGGTGGTGTTGCGCATTGCTACCGTGACTTGCCCAACGCCAACCTGATCCGGGGCGGCCTGCAAGTTCGCTGGGGCCACCTCGACGCTGAGTTCAGGCGCTTGTCCGTCGCTGGCGGTGAACCACGGCTGGTTGGGTAGGGGGGCCAGCAGGGCAGCCGGAACCACGATTTCCCGATTGGCAAGGCGGGGCGCACGCAGCCGATAGATGCCGGGGTCAAGGCGCAGGGTGGTGGTGCGTGATTCATTGGCCTGCAACTGCTGCTGCATCAAGATATGCGGGGTGGCATGTGGCCCGCCGATGCAGTAATCATGTCGTTCAATCTCCGCAATCGCCTGCCCCAAGGTAAAGGTGGCTTCGACGGAACGTTCAAAATCGGCGGTGTAGTCAATGTTGCAGGAGGGGCAATGGACAGTCTCCGGTAAATCGTACAGGCGGCGGACTTGGGCTTTTGCACCACGACATTCAGGGCAGAGAACATCCCAACTCAAATCAATCAGGCCAATTTGGGCGGCGTGCAGGAATACTTTTAGGGTGGCTTCGCGGTCAGTTGTCCATTTGTCGGCCAAAGCATAGGGGCGCATCCGGGCCAACTGTGATTCCGGCGAATTGAGCAGGTGATATTCAAAATGCACCAAGAGGGCCGGGTCGTGTTTGGCGGCACGGAGTTCCTTCATCATGCGCTCAAATCGCTGACGGGCGTCCCCACTAATTTTGACCGTCGGCGCAACATACGGGCGTTCTTGATGACCCTGCACATAGGCATCCATACGCCTAAAGGCTCGTCCAAACAGTACCCGACTTTGCACCCCAACCCCGAATGGCACACTTAGCAGACCAAATAGACCGTTGGCCTCAGCCCACACTTCATAGCGCAAATCTGTGCCCCCCTCTCTGGTTGGTGCGAGATGGGTCAAGACGCGCATGGTTTTCATCGGGAACAGGGGGTAATCGTAGCGCCTGAACACACCGAAGCGCTGCGGTCTGATCCATTCAAAGGCCGATTCTTCACCGTACATCGGGAAAAAGCCGTACAACTTGCCGCGAAACCGCCGATGGACTGCATTGTCCTGTCCGGCGACTTCCTCAAAAGTCAGGCTTGGCAGCCCAGTCACACGATTAAAATTTTGGGTGTCGGAAATATACGGCCACAAGGCCTCCGGAGAAGATTGCAGTTTCCAGTGCCAGTCGTAATAATAAACTTTGCCCATGTTTCACCCGGCGAGATATGCCTTTTGTTAACCCAATCGTATCATCAATATTTTCCCCCGCGCAAACGCCCATCTTGGGTACCCACAGCGGCGCACGGCAGAGGGGTAAACGTGGGGTGGATTCGACCCAAGAGTATGTTAAGATGACACGCCAGCAGTAAAGGTTCTTTCTAAAACTCAGGGAATATTCATCATGCGACTGATTTTTATCTTGATAACTCTTATGGTGCTGATTGGTGGGCTACTCCCCGGCCACGCCGCCGCCCAAAGCACCTCGGTTGCACAAGGGATCACGCTCGATTTTGTCAATTTGCGTTCTGGGCCGGGTGTCACTTTTGAAACCATCGCCGTTATTGACCCGGATGTGGTCGTGGATGTTTATGGACGCAGTGCCGACGCCGCATGGTTTCAAGTTGGGACCAATGGGCAATCGGGATGGATGGCACGCACCTATGTAGCACTATTGAGCGGTACACCCACCGGATTGCCGATAGTGGACGCAAACACAACCCCGCAAAACAATACAACATCCGCCACCCCTACCACCACCCCGCCAGCCGCCACGACCAATGTCAGCACCAATGGTGTTACCGTTTCGTGGGCCAATTTACGCTCCGGGCCGGATGTGACGTTTCCACGTGTTGTCGTCCTGAGCCGTAACACGCCCCTGACCATCACAGGCCGCACCACCAACAGCGTGTGGTTGAAGGTGATTGCCAAAGGCCAAGAAGGGTGGGTTTTCCGTACATTGGTGCGGGTGGATGCCACTGTCTTAGCCGCCTTGCCGATTGCCAGCGGGACGACCACCACCGCCGGGACGACTTCCACGACACCAAACGCCCCCACCAACAATACCCGTCCCAGTGGGACAACCACCCAGAACGGCATGACGGTCTATCCTTTTGGGGTGGGGGGATCGGGTGCAAATCCCGAAGTGGGTGACAACGATACCGATGGGCGCATCAGTCAATTCCTGTTTACCACCGATGCCATTATCTACTGCCGCGATTGGAACGGTTGGACAGACACCCGCACCTATGCTGGTGGTGGCATTATTGCCTATCTCTGGCAGGGGCCAGTCACCGGGGTCGTATTTTATGCTACTGAAGCCATGATTAATGCCACCGGGATTCCGGCTGCACAACCCGCCCTCATTCGCTCTGAATCCGGCTTTGCGCTGTATCGGCTGCCGGGGGGTGATTTCCAGATGAGTGGCCCGAACCGTGATGGCAGCACGTTTAATCTGCGCTGGAGTGGGTGCAACGCTAGTTACCAAACGCAGTAAGCGGAGACCACAGCGATTTCCAAGTAGGTTGACCCATTAGAACACGGGGCTAAAGCCGCCGTGCTGAATTTAGCTGGAAGTGCGGGTCACTCAACGTGAGAACCACTGTGATTTGATACTCAAGAGGACGGCTTAAAGGTCGTCCTTTTTCATTTTATGGCATCCCAATCACGTGAGATTTAGAACGTATGAGCTATACTTATATAAGCCACAAGGGAATTCGTAACAGTAGTTACGGATTTATGGATGATGGACATATTTGAGGAGTCGGGATTGTCCGCTAGGGGGGCAAAAGTGTGGTAGGGGGATTTGCTTTCCCCGGCATCTTTCGTAATCTTGAAGAACGACGTACACTCATCCATGTATGGATCGAGCAAATAGCGAAGGGAAAAATCACGATGATTAGTTTACTGATTACCTTGCTTATCGGCGCTTTTTGCGGCTGGCTGGCTGGTCGGATTATGGGCGCTAGCAAACAAGGCCCGATTGTGGACATCATCTTGGGTTTGTTGGGGTCAGTGGTCGGCGGGTGGGTCGTCGCGCTGGCAAGTGGTGACAGCGTGACCGATGATAACGGACTGCTGGGACGCATCATTGTAGGGACGCTCGGCGCGGTGATCCTCATCGCGGTAGGGCGTGCATTGATGGGCCGCAAGTAACGAAGAGTGGGGGGAAGCGGATTCCCCTCACCGATTGGAATACGACTATTAAGCGAGGCCATTCACCATCAAATTTGAAAATTCCTGTGTGGCGGGATTGTAATGAAATTGGAAAAAACAATCGCCGCCATCTTCTACCATGACCAATTGATTGGGATAATCCAGCAATAGGTCGCGGTCACATAAGAAATTGCCATAGATATACCGTTCCCCGTCGCGCTCAAAGCCAAAATATTGGCGGGCATAGTCGGGCAGCCATGCCTCAACGGGTAGCTGATGCTGGTAAATATCCTCGATGTGTTCGGTCAAAAATACCTCGATATGCGCCTCAAGGGTCTGAATATCTGATTCACTGGGTGTCCAATAACCAGTCGGATTTGGAAAAATGGTATAATCCCCAAACTGTTGGGCTTCGGTGTTGAAGACCATCGCTTCAAAGTCCTGCCCCGTCACAACAAAAACGATGGGTACACTTGGCGTCGGGGTATTGGCAGGACTGCCATCGGGCACGGCGTAGAAATAATTGCAAGCCAGCAGTGGGATCATGAGCATTATCAAATGCAGAGGCAATCGTCGGGCCATATAGAATACCTCGAATGGGTATAGAGGTGAGCTTGCACCCACCTCTAACAAGTGGGGGACTTTCCATGCCCCAAGACGCCAGCCGTCAGACGATTGTTCCCAATGGCATTCTTTTGTGAACAATTCTATACAAAACATCCCCGCTAACTATTATTACAATACCCTGACATTGTGGACGGCAACTTTTTTTCGAGCCAGACGGTAACAGGATTAAGGACAGCGTGGCGACTCCCCATCTCCCTGAGGATGCAGAACTAGTTCGGGCTGCTCAACAAGGTGATCAGCAGGCAATTTCGACGCTCTACCAGCGCCATGTCGGTCAGGTCTATCGTTATGTCTATCTGCGGGTGTCGAATACTGCGCTGGCTGAAGACCTGACCAGTGAAGTGTTTATTCGAGCAATTGAAACGCTGCCTAAATATGAGGAACGGGGTGTCCCGTTTTTGGGGTGGCTCTATCACATTGCGCGTGGTCTGATTATTGACCACTACCGACGCGAAAAACGACGCGGTCCCACCACCTCATTTGACCAGTTGACCCTGCACGCGGCAGGCGATTCAACGGAAGAAGCGGTGATGGCAGACATTGAAAAAAGTACCATTTTACAGGCGTTGGAGCACTTGACCGAGGAACAGCAGCAGGTCTTGATGCTGCGGTTTATACAGGGACACAATCTGGATGAGACAGCCACATTGATGGGCAAGCAAGAGGGTGCAATCAAGGCCCTACAGTTTCGGGCGCTGAGGCGACTCGCCCGATTTTTAAACAGGGATTCGGATGAATCAGAATGAACCCAGTAAATTTGGAAATACAGTTGGAGGCGTGTCTACGGCGACTTGCAAAAGGGGCAACTCTTGAAGAATGCCTCGCCGCTTATCCGCACAATCGGGCCGCTCTTGAACCACTCTTGCGGGCGGCGGTGGAATTGTCGGCGGCTGCCCCGGCCTCATCGCTGCCTACCCCTGACCAAATTGCGCGGATGCAGACCAAAGTCCTAAACGGCCTTGCCCCCCAGTCGAAAGTTTTGCGTTTTCCGAACCGCACGATTACGCGCTTTGGGTTGATGGCAGCAGGGCTTGTCCTCATTCTCGGTGGGTATGTACTCTTGGGCGCGGGTGATAAAAATGACGGCAAGACACACGGGGAAGCCCTTGTTTCGACGGCTACCGACGCTGCTACTGATGCTCCCATGACTTCCCCAACCGTCATTGCGCTTGCGCCAACCCAGACCGCGACGGACATCCTAACGGTGACTGTTGCTGTGTCTCCATCGGTTACAGCATCCGCTACCACTCGTCCAAGTGAGACACCGCCTCCCACAGTACCGGACACGGTGACAGTGCCGCCCCAAGCGAGTGAGACACCTGTCGTAGTGGGTGATGCAACTGAACTCGCTGTCTATATGGACATCACCGGGCGAGTCGCACAAGATGAACAGGTGACAGTTGCGGGTGTACCTATCGTGGAAGAGAACGCAGGTGATTTCGGTTTTGCCAGCGGGGATGTCGTCACGGTTAGCGGTTTGTTATTGGATGACGGTCAGATTT
The DNA here is from genome assembly GCA_024434115.1 of Chloroflexota bacterium. Taxonomy (GTDB): domain Bacteria; phylum Chloroflexota; class Anaerolineae; order Aggregatilineales; family J027; genus CFX10. Next base: position 103,169 of record QMIT01000005.1, on the reverse strand, counting down.
TGGTGGAAGCAGCCCGTTTTGCGACCCCCGATGAACAGGCCAACACACCGCAATGCCCGATTGAGACCCCGAAATGCGACCCGGTGCTGTTGGTACTCGGTGACGCCCTCGGTGTCGCGTATACGGAATTAGAGGCCCTCAGCGCGGCTCAACTCGGCAACGGCGAAATAGCCCGGATTTACCTCTTGGCCCAAGCGGGGGCGGGGGATGTGGCGACGCTCATTGCTCAACGCGCTGCCGGAGCCAGTTGGCGTGATTTGATACCTGCCGATGCCAGCCCATTAAATAATGGCGTCAATCTGGGTAACGGCAAAGGCCACAGCATCCGTGAAAACGACTCGACCCCCATCCATCCCGGCAACAGTGGCAATGCCCCCGGCCAAAGCAACCGTCCCACCCCGCGACCTTCAAATAATGGCAACAATGGTCAGGGCAATAATGGTAACGGAAACAATGGCAACAACGGGAATAACGGGCAGGGGAATCAAGGCAACAATGGGAATAATGGAAATAACGGTCAAGGCAATCAAGGTAACAACGGGCAGGGTAACAACAAAAACGATTGATGGTTGCCCTGCATTATCATGGGAAACAAAAAGGACGGCTTCGTGGCCGTCCTTCCTGTTATGGAAGGGAGGAGGAACTAATACCGAATTTGGGTAATTCATAGGTTTTGAATCTACACCTCACCCAAATTCCGTATCACAAGATGCAAACTCCAAACTAGGGAGAATAAAGAGCCTGCATGAGGTTTAGCTAGTTTCTTGTATCCAACATACCGCGCCTGTGACCAAAAAGTTACGGGTAGTTCCTCAAGATTAGAAATCGCAACCCCCGCCCCCCATCCCGCGTACTACCACCAAACCCAACTTGTGAGTCCGAATATGGGGGATCGTTTCCAATGTTGTTGCGCAAAATGATGGTGATCACTATCGGGATGGCGCTGCTGTTTGTAGCCTCGCCATCAACTTTGCAGGCCCAAGACAGCGCCTGTGCCGTCTCACTGAATGGAGAAAGCGCCCAAGATTATTTGGCAAGCGGTCAGCATTATGCCCATGATCTGCTGAACACCCCATGTGCGTTAGCGGATTTTAGTGCGGCCATTGAACTGGATGCTAGTTTGGTGGAGGCCTATGTCGGACGGGCACGTTTGTATATGGAAACGGATGCCTACGATCTGGCCCTAGCCGATCTAGATGCCGCTTATCAGCTTGACCCCCAAAACGCAACGGTCTTGGCGCTGCGCGGACGGGTGTATGCTGGGCCGAATGCGGTGGATACGTTAGGGGGGCCGTTCGTCAATCTCTATCTTGGTTATACGGGGTATGGCGACGACTATCTTTCGGCGATCAATGATCTTGACCAAGCGGTTGGCCTTGACCCCAACAATCTAGATGTCATTCTAGCCTATGGGGATTTTTATGGCATCAATGGGGATTATGAAAGTGCTATCAGTCAATATTCGGTAGCGATTGACCTATATCCCGATGACCCGCGTGGGTATTATTATCGGGCCTTTGCCTATCTCAAGATCGCCCGTGCCATTTCATCGGATCGCACCTTGACCCCCGAAGTGTCGGACGATCTCAACCGCGTGGTCGAGCTTGCCCCTGACAGTCGCTGGGGGATTTATGCACAGGGTTTCCTATTGGATATGCACGGTGATTTTCCGGCGGCGATTGATGAATATGAGCGGGGCACGCTGCTTTATCCCAATGACGCGGCGATGCACTATCGCATGGCCTATGCCATCACTGTGATGATTTTTGGGCGGCCACTGGAACGCGGCAGCAATGAACGTGGGCTGGCGGCAATGGCACGGGCAGTCGAATTAGCTCCATTCAGTACCCTCTATTGGGTGCGGCAGGGGTTCATCGTGGTGACGCTCGATATTGATTTTACGTTGGCCCTGACTGACCACCACCACGCGCTGGAAATCAGCCCGGATTTTCCACCCGCCTTGCTGAATTTGGCAGGACTGCATACTTTCTCGCAGCAGTATCGGGACTGCGAACAGTCCGCCGCCTATCTAGACGATGTACTGTTTATTTATGGGTCGGAGCGTGTACGGGCGGTACAGGAATTTAAAGATTTCGAGGCCACCTATGCCCAACGCTGTATCGAAACCGCCGGGCCCGAGATGGTAGACGTGGGCAGCCCGCTGTATCCGGCTGGTACAATCTACACGCTTGGGATACGTCCGCTGATGCTTGAAAATGTGCCGGGCAACCCGTCCAGCATGGTGGTGTGTTCCCCCGGCACGGAATCCACAGTGGCTCGCACCGCCCAAAATCCTGATGATGGCCTGACCTACGTCTATCTGCAATGTGATGGCGGTGAGGGCTGGATTTTGGAGACGTTGCTGCAATAAACGACTTTTGCTGGTGTCCACTCGCCGCGTTATAGTCTAACCACGTTTACTTTCAAACAGCGCTGTACGGCTTCTCTCATTTTCGGATGGGCAGAAGCCTTTTATGTTCTTTGCGAAAGAGGGCCAGCCGCATGAATCAATGGCGACAACTGCCGCGTAATGTGTGGGTTACGACGCTGACCAGTTTTCTGACCGATGTGTCTAGCGAGATGATTCTCAATCTCGTGCCCCTGTTCCTGTCCAATGTATTGGGGGTGTCCACCACCGTCATTGGTTTGATAGAGGGGATTGCCGAGACGACCTCCAGTATATTAAAAGCGGTGTCGGGGTGGTGGTCGGATAAGATTCAGGGGCGCAAATGGTTAGCCGTTGCCGGATATGGCCTCTCCGCCATTGCCAAACCGTTCCTCTATGTCGTGACAGGGTGGGGCGGTGTTCTGGCGGTACGCTTTGCTGATCGGGTCGGCAAGGGGATTCGCACCGCCCCACGTGACGCCCTCATTGCAGGCAGCATTGATGAACAGCATCGCGGTTTGGCGTTTGGGCTGCATCGGGCAGGCGACACGGCGGGGGCATTGGTGGGCCTCAGTATCGCGCTGGGGGTCGTGCTTGCCAGCCAATCGGATGCGCTGGATTTAAGCAGGGATACCTTCCGCACATTGGTTTTGATAGGCATCATCCCCGGTTTGTTGGCCGTCTTGGTCTTGGCAATTGGGGCGCGGGAGGTTGCATCCAAGCCCAAAGCGGGTCAGGCCGCCATCGAAAAAATGCCCCTCAGCCTTGACTTTAAATTCTTTTTGGTGGTCGTTGCTATCTTCACGCTTGGCAATTCGTCGGATGGCTTTTTGGTGCTGTTGGCCCAACGGCGCGGCCTGCATGTCGCTGAGATTTTGGGGATGTTGATGACATTTAATCTGGTCTATACCCTATTTTCCGGGCCATTGGGGGCACTGTCGGATAGGGTTGGACGGCGCAAATTGATTCTCGGTGGTTGGGCCATCTACAGCCTGATTTATTTTGCGTTCGCCCTGACCACGACGGGCTGGCAGGTGTGGTTGGTCTATGCCTTTTATGGCCTGTATTATGCTTCAGTGGAGGGCACAGCGAAGGCATTGGTGGCGGATTTGGTGCCGAAAATCCAACACGGCACGGCCTATGGCATCTACAACGCGACGATTGGCTTGATGGCCTTTCCCGCAAGCCTACTCGCAGGGATTTTGTGGCAAGGCATCGGCGGATGGGATGGATTTGGCCCACGTGCGCCCTTTATCGCCGGGGCAGCATTGGCGATGATCGCGGTGGGGTTACTGGCATGGCACAATCCGGTGAGGCATGAGACACGGGGCTAAAGCTCCTTAACCATTAAAATCGGTAATTCGTCCCCATCCCAAACCCTTCCCCGTTGCAACAGGGAAGGGCTTCAATACAAGGCTTTTCTCCTCTCCCTAACGCTTTGGGGAGGGGTCGGGGGTGGGGATGTTGTTTACCCGAATGAATAGTTAAACGTCATAGGCCACCGTGCTGAATCTAGGTATCCTCAATCAGCCTGATATGTCCGCACAATCGCTTGCATTTCGGTGATAAACGCCTCGCGCCACGCATGGGGTTCGATGAGTTCGACCCCATGCCCCAACCAGCGTACCAATTCAAACACCCATGCCTGATTGCCCTCGCCAAAGCGCATTAAAACCGCGTCCGGCGAAATGGCCTCAAATTGGGCATGACCATAATACCAATCGCGCTGCAATCGTTCGGCTTGGGCGGGGGTCATGCGGATGACGACGGGGGACATTTCGGCCCAATTCCGAATCGCCTCATCCAGCCATTTACGCCCCAACCAATCCGCTATGTAAAATGGGGTGGTATCCCGGATGGGCTGCGGATGGCGCGTAATGCTCATCACCCGATCTGCTCGCCACAGTGACGGCGATGTACTCTGTCGCTGCCCGACCAGATACCAATGGTTACGATCCCACAGGATGCCATTTGGAGACAGCACATGATTGCGCCGCGCCTTGCTGTAGGGCGAAAAATAGGCAATTTCCACCGCGCATCGCTCCAAAATCCCCTGCAAAAATACCGTAATTACCTGCGCCTCGCTCAATTCGGATTGGCTGATTTCGGCGGCGGGGGGTTCAGGGTGAAACACATCATGGGGTAGGTCTTCAAAACCAATCAACTGCTCGGCCTGTCGCAAAATATCATGGAGATGATCCGGCACGACGGCTAACAATTTCTGACGGGCCATCTCTAATTCATTGGCAAAGGGCTTGGCACGGAGACGGTCTAAGAGGGCCAGCCCAATAAGCAGTGAGGTCGCCTCACCCACCGAAAAAGCAATCGGTGAGATGAAATAACCCTCCATCAATTTAAAGCCGCCATCACGTCCCGGTTCGGCATAAACGGGCACACCAACTTCGGCCAGCGCCTCGACATCGCGGTAAATGGTGCGTTTGGAGACCTCCAAGCGCCGCGCCAATTCCGCCGCCGAAAGGGGCAGTTTGCTGTTCCGCAATAGCAATAAAATCGCCATTGCCCGATCAAAACGGTTCATAGGATTATTCCTAATTGACGGTGGCACGGGGTTAAAACCGCCGTGCTGAATCTAGCCCAGATCGAATTCAATTGAAAGCCCCTCCAAATTGAGCGCAGTGGACTTATCCCCACGTATATTCATGCCATTTAATAAATGCTGACAGACTGGTGGCAACATTCACCCATATCCTAATCGGTAGATGCGTATATTTCTACTGAGGAAAGGGAATTGCAGATGTCGTCTGAGGCAAAACACTTGGCGGAAGCACTTGAGGGCCTGTTCACCACCAGCGCACATGGGTGGTTTAGCTCGTTTGTATCGGCGATGGACGGCTTAACCGCCAAACAAGCCGCCAGCGTGCCCGCTGAAAAATTTAACAGTGTGTGGGGCGTGGTCAATCATGTGCGGTTCTGGCAAGAGGCCGCGTTGTTGCAGTTGAAAAAACAACCTGTGGATAATGAGGCATTGGGAGCGGCAAATGGCTGGCCCAGCGCGGGGTCGTCCGAAGCCGAATGGCAGGCTGCTAAAAAACAGGTGGTTGAGGCTAACACCAAACTTGCGGCTTATGTTGCAGGCTTGAGTGATGCTGAATTGAACGAACCGCTCAATGACAGCGGTCAATGGCATACACGGCATCATCTTATCCAAAGCATGATCGCCCACAACAGCTATCACACCTGCGAACTCATCAGCATCCGCAATATGCAGGGCTGGTTCTTCGATTCGCTCTAAGCCGAATCTTGACGACCTTTTGGCGGATGGGCTACACTAGGCGACGGATTGAACCTAATCCCGCGATGAAGCTCGCGTAACATCTTGTCATGAGATTAATGGCTTCTACCGAACATTGGTAGAGGCTTTTTTGTTTATGACACGGGGCTAAAGCCGCCGTGCTGAATCTAGTTGGTGAGGGCTAATGATAACCTACCGCACACGGCTGCTCAACTTTTTTGAAGAACTATTTCATTTCCACTTCCAAGATTTTCGGGATTTTTTGCAGCTATTCGGCAAATGGTCGCTGCTGGGTGGGGTGGTGGGCATTTTGGCGGGGATGGCCTCGGCAGTGTTCCTTATCAGCCTCAAATGGGCCACCGATTTTCGAATCACCCATTCATCCATCATCTTTTTATTGCCTGTTGCCGGATTCGCGGTGGGGTGGATTTATCACCGTTTTGGCAGCACGGCGTCACTGGGCAATAATCTGGTGATTGAGGAGGTCAACACCAACGCCACCCGCATTCCCCGCCGCATGGCCCCGATGGTGCTGATTGGTACGGTGGTGACACATCTCTTTGGCGGGTCGGCGGGACGTGAAGGTACGGCGATTCAGATGGGAGCGAGTTTGGCGGACGGCCTGCGGCGGCTCTTGAAAATCAATGGGGATGACCGACGGCTGATGATTATGGCGGGGATTAGCGGCGGCTTTGGGTCGGTGTTTGGCACACCCGTCGCCGGATTTGTGTTTGGCATGGAAGTGCAGAGCATGGGCCGGATTCGCTACGATGGTCTTGTCCCATGTTTGGCGGCGGCAGTGGTGGGTGATCTGACCACCCGTGCGCTCGGCGTTGAACATTCGCACTATCCCCATCTGCCCAATATCGAAATTGATCCTCTGCTGCTGATTAAAGTGCTGATTGCGGGGGTGCTGTTTGGACTGACGAGTATGCTGTTTGTCGAATTGACCCACGCCGTCAAAGCACTGCATTTTCGCAACGTCAGCTATCCCCCTCTGCGACCCTTTTTCGGTGGGGTGGTGGTCGTCGGCTTGGCGCTGCTATTGGACACCCGTGATTATCTGGGGTTGAGTCTGCCCCTGATTCAAAATAGCCTAAACGGGGAGGGGGTTGTCACCTTCGCGTTTTTGCTGAAGCTGATTTTCACCGCGATTACATTGGGGTCAGGATTTTTGGGTGGGGAGGTCACGCCGCTGTTTGTGATTGGCTCGACGCTTGGTTACACGTTGGGGCGATTGTTGGGGGTTGACCCGATATTTATGGCCTCGATTGGGTTTGTGGCGGTGTTCGCCGGGTCAAGCAACACGCCGATTGCCTGCACCCTCATGGCGATTGAATTATTCGGTGGCGCACCCCTCTATCTGATACTCGGCTGCGTGGTGGCCTATCTTGCATCGGGGCATCGCGGGATTTATGTGACCCAGCGCATCAGTGCCCCGAAAACGTTTCAAGTGGAGGTGCTGCCCGAAGACAGTCTAAAATCATTGGCGGAACGACGGCGTTAATCTCCCCCAAATTGTGCCAGCGCCTTTTCAATCCAGCGCTCTTGCATCTGGATGTCCATCAACGTCGCCTCCCAGATCAGCCGTTGATGGGGGGTGGCTTGGGCGATGGTGACATCAAAAAAGGCTTCACGGGCGGCTTTATAGTGCGCTGTACCTTCCTGATAGGCCTTGAGCCATGCGATTACCTGCGTTTTCGAGAGGCGGTTTTCGGCAAACAGGAATTTTAAGAGGGTGATGTCGCGTTCTTCCAAGAGTTCGCGGTTGGTTAATGGGGCCAGCAGCCATTCGTCGAGCATCGCCGCGCCCTGTTGGGATAGCTGATACATTTTGCGTGCCCGTGCCTCATTGGGGATTTCCAATTCGCCCTCAATCAAGCCCAATTGCTCAAGACGCTTGAGAATCGGGTAAATCGCGCCGGGGCTGGCACTCCAGCGATGCACACCTGTTTCTAGGGTGCTGATGATGCTATAGCCCGACTGCGGCTCGACTGAAATGAACCCCAGCACCACAAATTCCAGCGTGGTGAGTTCCCGCTCTAAGTGAATTTTGGTCATATCCCCGCCTAAAACAACTGCCAGCCTATGTGGGCACGGGGTTGAAGCCGCCGTGCGAATCTCGTTCAGAATCCGGATCGGTTATGAGGCCAATCACCAAAGCTAGTACCAATGGCCTATACGCCATCTTACGAATCGTACTATACTGAGATTACGAAACGTAATATATCGTCAGCGATGTATAACGTAACGTATTATATCGTGAAGTAGTATAACATGAGTGCGTTATGGGACACAAACTCGCCTTCGATTTTGGCACGACCAACAGCCTCATCGCCCATTGGGATACCGATCACCCCGACTTGGTGCATCTGCCCGATTTGAGTATCAGCACCAATGCGATTGTGCCGTCGCTGGTGTATATGGGGCAGGGGGCAGCCTTGCATGACACGCCAATGGGAGGACAGGTCATCGCGGCGGGGTTGCATCAACGGCCCGATCACCGCCTGTTTCGCAATTTCAAACGCGGCATTGTCGTCCGGCCCGCCCCCGAACCACGTTATCTCGATAATCAACTTTGGTCGGATAAGGCCATCGGCAGTGCCTTTATCCAGCGTGTTTTAGGGAATGTGCCTTTCCCTAAACATGAGATTGATGAAATCGTGCTGACCGTGCCCGTTATCGCTTTTCAGGACTATCTGGATTGGCTGCGGCAGACCGTCAAAGAGGGGGTCAACGGTCTGCCCCTCGAGAAAATCCGCGTGGTGGATGAATCCACCGCTGCGGCGCTTGGGTATGCGGTGACTGAGCCGGATGCGCTGGTCTTGGTGTTCGATTTTGGCGGCGGCACTTTGGATGTTTCGCTGGTGCAATTGCCCAAAGACAAGGCCAGCACGGGCGGATGGTTAAGCCGATTACGGCGGGGCGGGGAAGCCAAATTGATTGCCAAAGCGGGTGGGGCGCTCGGTGGGAGTGATGTTGACCGCTGGATTGCCGCCCATATCCTGCGCGAACTAGGCTCTGATGAGACCGCCGACGGGTATCAGAGCCTCCTAACCGCCTGCGAAAGTGCTAAAATCGCCTTGTCTGACAGTGAATCGGCCTCGATGCAATTCACGTTGGCGGGGGTCGAACATGAACGCACACTTACACGGCGCGATTTGGAATGTGTGTTGCTCGAAAATGGCATGGATGCGGCGGTGAGTCGGGTTTTGGAACGCACGCTGTATACGGCCCGTCAGCAAGAAATTTTCGCCGAACACCTCAAAGATGTATTGATGGTCGGGGGCATGTCGCTGATGCCCGCTGTCCAAGCCATTTTGCGGCGTTATTTTCCGAACGCGACCCTGCACACGGGCAAGGTGTTTACGGCGATTGTCGAAGGGGCGCTGCAAATCGCGGTGGGGGCGGGCATTGATGACACGCTGATTCATAGCTATGGCCTGCGTCATTTGGAAAACGGCCAGCATCGCTATGATGAAATTTTACCCGCTGGCTGGAAAATCCCCACAACCCGCCCGATTGAACTCATTTTAGGCGCGGCCCATCCCGAACAAAAACAACTTGAATTGGTGATTGGCGAGATTGACCCCGAACAATCCTCCGGTGTGACCATCCATGTGCAAGACGGCGAATTGGTGGCGCTGGCGGAGGAATTGGCGGTAGTGCCGCTTGATAACCCCTTGTCCATCCCGCTGAAACCCGTTGGAGAGGTGGGGCAGGAGCGTATCAAAGCGGCCTTTTCGGTAGATGCGGAACGGCGGTTGCATGTTACCGTAACGGATATGCAGCGGCGCAAGGTGATGATTAAAGATCGAGTGTTGGGTTTGGTGCGCTGAGGTGGGTCGCCTACGAGTAAACTCGCAGGCTATTGTTGAGAACTCCCCTGAAGGGGACTGACTTATTCATCAACTGGCCCTATGTTAGTGGACTTGATTTGGTGGTCTGTTGCAAGGTTAGGTTTCAAAGGCAGGGCGGGTCATAGACCACGCCCCTACAAGCCCGTTGTCAATCGTAGGGGCATGTCTCAGATTTGCCCGCATTGGGACTTCGCAATAGAGCAGCGATAGCCGCCGAGTTCAGTCGGTGGTATGGAAAGGATAAACAAAAATGACCACAGGTTCAGAACCCATGTTGATGCGGCGTGACCGGGGACGGGCGTGGCGACTTTCTCCGCGACGACTGGCGACCCTGTTGACCAATCTGCCCCCCGGCGCGATTTCGTTGGAGGCGGCGGCGGAAATGTTGCAGCACGAAAATTTCAATCTGCGCTATCATGCCGCGACCATGCTCAGTCAGCGGGGGGATCGTGAAGCACGGCTGATTATGGAGCAGGCGTTGAATCACCCGGATGCCCCTGTCCGAACGAGCGTGGCCCGTCATCTGGATGGCTTTTCGTGGTTTGTCGCCGAGCCGATGTTACGCAAAGCCTTGCAGGACGCCGATGCCCGTGTGCGCGAAGGGGCGGTCTATACCCTGTGTAATATCGGCAGCGCCCCGGCTCTGCAACTGCTCAGTGAGGTGCTGGTGGACGAAGCAGATGATGTGTTGCAAGCGGCGGCGATTGGTCTCCGCAAACGCACCACGCCCGATGCCGTGCCCGTTTTGGAATTGACCCTCAACGCGATTGACCCGATGGTGCGTGGACGGGCATTGGAATCGTTGGGGGCGAATCAGACCCATGAAGCGGCGGCAGTCGTGCGGAAGGCGCTATTAAACGACCCCGACCCCGATGTGCAATATGATGCCATGCAGAGTTTGGTGGAACTATTGGCGGATGGGATTTTGGGTGAGGTAGCCGATTTGATTCAGCAGAGCAGCGGCCTCTATCGCCATGCCCGATTGCGCGGTTTGCTCCACGCCTGCAATTATGTGGGGGTCAGTATTGAAACCAGCGCATATTGCGAAAAAATCTTGGAAGCCCTTGCCGATTGCAGCCATGATGAATCGGAGAGGGTACGTTTGCAAACGACGTATCTGCTGGCGTGGATTAAACACCCCCGCGCTACCGAGATTTTGGAGCAGGCCGTCGCCGCCGAAGCCGATGAGGTCTTAAAGGCGCAGATGATGAGTATCGGGGTGAGTCTGGGGGCGATTGCGGTGGGTTGAATCGCGCGCCCTGCCCGTAACAGGTTGCCATTAAACCGAATCTGGTTTCGTGCGAGTTTTCCTCTAGCCCCTCCATCTATGGGAAAACTCTGGCTCTTTTTGAAGCAACTTTGGAGAAGGTTTCTATAATTTTATTCTAAAAATAACCTAAATGTTTTTATTTGTTCGGTATCAAGAATCTCTGATAACGCAGGGGCTACGCCTGCCCAAATATCCTCCAATTTTTCCCCTAGTTCAAACCTATCATAGGTACCAACTCCGCGTACCCAAATGGACAACATCTCAAGAAAAACCGCCAATGACGAAGCAACCATTTGAGGATTCCAAGTAATGGTACCATGTAACGCCATTGAAATCATTGTATCGGGTGCATCCGTGTGAGCAATGACTGCCGCATGTCCGAGACCTCCGATAACAATCCAATTCTTGTCCCATTCAGGAAACAGATTTTCAGGATGATTTAGTTGCCATCTGTATCCTCCCTGACATTTCACAAGTTGCGTGGGATTATACAGAGTTAGCGGGTTTCCCGTCCACGGAACTTCGACATCAACCGGGGCCGCCGCCTCATACCAAGCAATCATTTCTGGTGAAATCGGCAAGCTCAGTTTGATCAATCCAAGCGCCTTGTCATCTAGCGAACCAAATTTGTCTTTTCTTCCGAAAGCCTCCAAAGTGGATTTAAGCCTCACAGCAGCATTTTTGACATCCATCATTTGGTAGCCATCCCAAAAAATCTAGCCGATGAAAAATAGAGCATCACGCGATGGGCACAAAATCCACTTCATCGCTCGCGTGGCAGCAAAACCTCAGCGCATCCGGCAGGCGTCTGGCCCACTAAACTTCCCATATAATAGTGCTGATCCGATTTGCTACCCTATATTTATATCAGGAATAAGGCTGCTATGCCGAATTATCCGCAAAAACTATTTTGCCAATGATTAAGGAGGCTCAGTCTTGTTCAGAAGGCTTATCTAGATTTCCTAACCAACTTAACCCTTTGGGGAGCTTCTCATTCTCTAGTAAATAAACAGCCACTTCATAGGCTTTTTCTTTAGTAATAGTTTGCCTAATACTTCTTGGGCCACCCTCGAGATCCCCTACTATTTTGATTTTCCTGCTATCTTCTGGATAACTAGGATCAAGCAAGATTGCACCTTTACCATGATGGCTAAAGGTAACCAAAACCCGACCATCACTAGCCTCATTAATGCCCAAATAACCAACTGACGTATTTACACCAAAATGATGTTCTTTCTTTCGGCCTAGGGCATTTATACGGTGTCGTATATCTTGAGGCGATGGGTCTAAAATATCCATATGCGCCTTTTTTTTAAGGTCAAAGTATCTAATTGTTGGCACTTTTAATTCCTCTTATAGTGCTTAACATGGCTCAAAACATTATGAGACTGATGTTTGACCATTTACAATTAAGGGATAGCCATCCCCCGAAATCGAGCCGATGAACAATAGAGCATCAAGCGATGGGCACAAAATTGCTATCATCGCTCGCATGGGAACAAAAATCGTAGCGCATCCGGTAGGCGTCTGGCAAATTTCGGGGTGAGTCTGGGGGCAATTGCGGTGGGTTGAATCGCGCACCCGGCACGTATTAGTTGACCTCAAGTACAGAAAGAACTTGAGTATCTTGAAAGTACATACCTACCACGTTTTCATTTACAATAACATAACTATCTTCGAGTGAATCGTATTCTGTTTCACTTGGCTGTTCAAACTGCACTGTATAAACGATGTTTCCTGTTTCAAGATCGAGCGTAACTAACTTATTCGAATGTGACAGAAAATATATTTTTTCACTATCAAAGGCGAGGGTAGAAGCAATCAATTCTTCGTCAAATTTCCAAAGCAGTTTTCCGGATATTAAGTCAATCACGGCCAATTTGCCTGCATTTTCGACAAAAATCAAATTGTCTCTAATAACAGGTTCGATTCTCAGATTTGATGACCATTCCCAATCTTCCCAAACCCAAAGGCTTTCCCCACTATCAACAGCCTTTGCTTCAAGTGCAGCGCCATTTTGTTCCAAGAGAATTCCATCGTAATAAGTCAAGGTCTCGTCAGGAACTTCGATTATTTTCTCAAATTGACCAGTTTGATCATTAAGAAAATAAAGTGTTGACTGGCGATTATACAATGAAATTTGACCATTAGGATCAACTTGAAAAACTAGGCCAACCCGCTGCCCATCTAAAGAATCATTTTTCCACAAATTCAAACCGGTCAAGGAATTGAGCGCCCAAATTTGCCTTTGAGAGCCATTTCCAACCAAGACATAAATCGTATCATCTCGATTTGGGTCAACGACAATAACATCGCCCGCCAAATCCTTTTCCCAAACTATATTTCCTGTCAATAGGTCAAAAGCCACAACCTTGTGACAAGCTGAATCCGACAAGATGAGTAGTCCGTCATCTTCAACTACATAGGATCCCGGCTTTGCAGCATTTGAGATTCGGATTTTTAGATTCCAAAGGTTATCAATCATTCTGTCACTAGACAGAACAATTCGCGGATCAGCAACTTCTCGGACGCAGTCATAATCATCGGATTTAACATTTTGAAGTAGACGACTAGCGAGAAAGAATATCCAAAACGATACAAGTACACCACTTATTATTATTCGAATGTGTGACTTTTTCATCTCTTTATTCTCAAATTTCGAGTCAGTGAAAATAGGCTATCAAGCGATAGGCACAAAATCGCCATCATCGCCCGTGTGGCAGCTACACCAGCATATTACACCGATTAGCTAATTGAGTGCATACCCTAATTTTACCGCGCATGGGGATACAACACCCGCTGTATCCCCGATGAAAATTTTCAGGCGTTTTCCACTGCCAGATGCGGCAGGACTTTGGCCTCAATCCGTTCGCGGGGCACAAACCCGACAATGCGCTCAACGGGTGCGCCATTTTCGAATAGAATCAGGGTGGGCAGACCCATCACCCCATACTGCTGCACAATCGTTTGATTGTCGTCACTATTTAACATGCCAACGCGCAATTTGCCCTCATATTTATGGGCGATTTCATGCACGATGGGGGCAAGCATCTTACAGGGTGGACACCAATCGGCGGTAAATTCAATCAGTACGGGCAGGCTCGATTCCATGACCTGCGACCCAAAATTTTGTTCGGTGGCTTCAAATGTGAGGTGGCCCATGATCCGTATTCCTTTCGACAACGAATGATTTTGCGAGTTGAAACCATCTATTAGGGTAGCAACTCAAGTGTACTTGAAGTCAAGAGGTCAATTTTCAATGGCGGAAATCAGCATCAGTGAAGTCACGCGACAGACAGGTCTTCCTCCATCCACCCTGCGCTATTATGAAGAAATTGGATTGATACACCCGACGCGGCGTGTCGGCGGACGGCGGCAATATGACGAAACCGTGCTGCAACGCTTGGCCCTCATTCAGACCGGACAACAGGCAGGTTTTTCGCTGGCAGAGGTCGGGGTCTTGCTCAACAATGTCCTCAATGCTGGGGGTGCGGCGGGGTGGCACGAGTTGGTGAATCGCAAACTCAAAGAAATGGACGCCTTGCTGCACAATATCCAGAATATGAAACGGCTGTTGGAGGACATCATGAATTGTGATGATGCCAGCCTTGCCGAATGTATTGTGCTGACCGCCCAGCGCCACCCCATCCCGCAGCCCTAATCGGCTAGGCCCGCAGCAGCAAAATCTGGGTGAACAGCAGTGCCAAAATCAGCAGGGCCAGCGTAAATATCAGTTTATGGCGGTTGGTCAATTGACGACTTTGAATCATCTCAAAATCCTCTTGGCTGTGGTCTCTAATATCTCTACGTATTTTCGGCAAAAAGGTTTGGCGGGGTGAGCCAACGCGGATGTTCCGTCGCCCACCCGTTAGTTATTATGTCGTTAGCAACGCCAAATCCGAGTTGACCATCAACCGGATAAGTTCTTCGAAACTGGTACGTGGCTCCCAGCCCAATTCGCGTTTGGCCCGACTGTAATCCCCACGCGAGGCGGCGATTTCGGTGGGGCGCATAAATCGCTGATCGCACTCGATATGATCTTCCCAATTTAGCCCGACCTGCTCAAACGCCACCCGACACAAATCGCGCACGGTGTAGATGGTGTTTGTGCCGATGACATAATCACGCGGTTGGTCATGTTGCAGCATCAGCCACATCGCCTCGACATATTCTTTGGCGTAACCCCAATCGCGCACCGCATCCAAATTGCCGACTCGTAATTTGCCATGTTGCACCAGCGGTTCACCCAATTCGTTGAGTGGGGGGTTTTTGATACCAAGTTTGATACAGGCCGCCGCCATCGTCACCTTGCGCGTCACAAAATGCAGGCTGCGCCGTTCGCTCTCGTGGTTGAACAAAATGCCGCCGCACGCAAATAGGCCATACGACTCGCGGTAGTTCACGGTCATCAAGTGCGCATACTGCTTGGCGATACCATAGGGGTTGTTGGCGGAGAAGGGGGTATCTTCGTCGCAGACCTCATACGGTACACCGCCAAAAATTTCGCGGCTGGTGGCTTGATAAAACCGCGCATCCGGTTTGTGGCGCAGCACGGCCTCCAACATGCGCACGACCCCGACGGCGGTAATTTCGGCGGTGACAATCGGTTGATTCCAGCTATCGGCGGGGACGGATTGAGCCGCGATGTTATACACCTCGTCCGGTTGATATTTTTGAACGAGGGAACACAGCCGATCCCCGTCCATTAAGTCGCCATATTCGAGGGTAATTTTGCCGATCAGGTGGTCAATATTCGGATAGCGGTAGTTGGTCGAACGTCGCGCCAAGCCCACCACGCGGTAGCCTTTTTCCAGCAGCAAATCCGCCAGATAGGAGCCGTCCTGCCCGGTGATACCTGTCACAAGGGCCGTTTTTTGGGGTGCCATAAAATGCCTCTCTTGGAAGATGCAAAAAGTGGGTAGTCAGGAGCGGATTGTAAACAGAGATAGTTGAATTGCCGAGAGGGCGGTGGTTTTTCGTAAGATGGGTAGGGTGGGCGACGAGTGAGCGCCCGTTGGCCGTCGCCTACGAGTGAACTCGCAGGCTATCCTTGAGAACTCCACTAAAGTGGACTGGCTTAACTATGGGGTTTGTGTTCCTCAGTCTGCTTATGACGTTTAACCTATTATTTCGGTAATCACAATCCCCACCCCCAGCCCCTCCCCAAAGCATTAGGGAGGGGAGGCAATGCCGTATTAAAGCCCTTCCCTATTGCGATGGGGAAGGGTTTGGGATGGGGACGAGTTACCCGATTAAAAAGTTAAAGAGCATTAGCAGAGTTCGCAACGATAGCCGGAGAATTTATCCTCTGGCGCAAAATAATCACGTATCATGCCGGGGCATTCAATCACCACCCGCCCCCAGTTGAATTAATCACCTGTCCGGTAATCCAACGGGCATCATCGGTACACAGCCATGCGATCAAGCGGGCGGCATCATCCGGTTCACCCCAACGACCCTGCGGTGAGTGCTCTTTGACCAATTGATAGAGGGCGGCATCGGCATAGCCCGTATCCGTCGCGCCGGGGTTGACCGTGTTGACCGTGATCCCGCGCCGCACCAGATAGTCGGACAGGCTGAGGGTTAGTTGGTGAATCGCCCCTTTCGACGCGATATAGGCCAATTCACCCGACATCGGCCCCAAATGCTGCCCCGATGTCATCATGATGACCCGCCCGCCCAAATTTTTCTGAAATTGTGCCGCGAACGCCTTGACCAATAACAACGTGCCGCGTACATTGGCCTGTAGATGCGCGTCAATATGCTCGGCGGTCAAGTCCTCCAATGCCCCCATGAGGCTGTAGGCGTGGTTGGCGATTAGCATGTCCACCTGCCCAAAGGCCTGCACCGCCGCCGATACGACCTGTTCTGCCGCGTGGGGGTCAAGAAAATCGGCCTCCAGATGTTCGACACGCGGGCCAATTGTGCGGAGTTCCGCCACCACATGTTCAATGTTATCCGCGCCCCATACCATTTGGGCGTCGTAGCGGGTGAGCGATTGCACAAAGACACCTGCCCCCATTTCGAGCAGGCGTTTGGCGATGGCGTAGCCAATCCCGATGCGACGGCTGACCCCCGTCACGATGGCGACCCGTCCCGCTAAATCCGCCATTATTGCGCGACCCCGCTGGCCCGTACCGTCGCCCACGTATTGACATCCTGAATCCCTTCCGGGTCGAAGGGATTACCGGGTGGGCCAGACAGGGCATGTTGATTCAGCCGGATACGTTCGCGCAGTTGTAATCCCAATGTTTTGAGTACCCCCTCAATTTCATTGAAGTTATCTGCCGACACCTGTTTTTCGAGGGTAGTTTGGAAGCGGCGGAAATCGAGGCCGGGATACTGCGCGACCACATCTTTGGAGGCATCCCGCAGCGCGTCATTGATAAACAAATCGGGGGTACGTAAGGCCCAATCGAGCGCCCACCATTTCGTGACCGGGTTTGCGGCTTTGCGATAGGCGTCGGCAGGTAAATAGCCCGTGCCGAAGGAAAACAGCGTCACGTTATGGGGGTCAACCTGCTGATCGGCGTAGGGGTGCATCAATTCACGCGCCACGACCTCCGCCGGATTGCCAAAATTGCCAACCCCGCCATCCACCAAAAAGCGTTTGCCGTCGCCCGTTGGCACCGGGATGGGATCCCAGAAAGTTGGAATACACGAGGAGGCCAAGACCGCCTCGACCAATTTCATGTCGGCAAATTCGTCGGTGCTGGTGGATTTAATGAACCGGGTTTGCCGTGCCGCCACCTCTACCGCCGTTATGACGATACGCGGCTGATGGGGTTTGCCATTCAGATATTGGCCCAACTCGCGAATATTTGGGTGGGTGTTGGGGGCAGGGTGCTTGGCAAGCTGTTTCAACATCACGTCGCGCAGGGGGTCGAATGAATAACGGGCAGGTAGGAGCATGTAGAGGAAAAATTCGCCAATATCGAGGGGCAGCTTATCCAAAAAGCGTATAAAGCCAATCGGCAGATGCAGCCGACTCAATAGGGGGATGGTCGCGCCGAAGGGACGAAATCGCCCACCCTTTGAAAAGACGTGTTTGCCTAACTGCTCATATAAATCCAAAATTTCTTGCCCGGTCATGCCAATCGCCAATGACGCTGCGATGACCGCCCCGGTGCTGGTTCCGGCGATGACCTTGACACGTGGGTCGTTAATGAGTGGGCGTGTTCCCAATTGATCTTCGAGTTCAATCAGGCCGTGTGCGACAATCGCCCCTTTGACGCCACCGCCATCTACTGCAATGCCGATATTCTCACGGACAGGTGCAAACATACTACTACCCCCTTGTGGATTGAATCATCCTGCCGATACAACGAAATGATAAGGTAATGAAGCACCCCATCCCAAACCCTTCCCCTAACAAAGGGAAGGGCTTCAATGCAGGCTTTTCTCCCCTCCCTATGCTTGGGGAGGGGCCGGGGGTGGGGTTGAATTACCGTAAAGCGCCTGCCTTAATTCCAGCCTTTTTCGACGGCGGGGAACGGTCAAATCAGTACCAAGATAATCAATAGGGCATAGGCCACGATGACCCCGCGCGAAAAATTGAGCATCGCTTTGGTGGATTGACCTACTTCCGTATAGCCTGTGGTCGTCAAAAATCGTTGTTTGATGACCTCCCCGATGATATAGGCCGCGCCGAACAAAATCACATAGAGTTCTTGGTCGGGCTGACGCAATAAGCCAATCAGCAGGGCCGCGTGTCCGAGAAAGTTAAAGACGGCATAGACCATCGAAATGATTTCTTTTTGGATGTATCGCAAGCCGAGCGGGGCGACCATGCCAAGTGTCAACAATCCCAAGAGGATGACGGCGGCAAGATGCGGATTATCCCCGATGATGAATTTATCCGCGCCGAGGCTGTCCACCAAGGCGACGAACCCCAAGAGGATGCCGATGCCTTTGACCGCCGTTTCCAGCCAGCCCAATAGACCCCAATTGGCGACGTGCCATTGCTTCGATGATTCTACTTGCATGATGGCTCCCCTTAATTGATTTGTTTGATTAATGCTTGCTTTATGAACAGCAAAATGGCATTGATTATTATCTTAATTGTCAAGTGCATTTTATTTTACCAAAGGCGCGTTACCCCGTAGGTGTCGAAAATGGTGTCACGGCTAATTAGGGGAATTTGTTCAGTCAATGCTTGGGCGACTAGGAGGCGGTCAAATGGGTCACGATGGTGAAATGGTAGAGGGATGAGCGCCGCTGTGTGTCGGATACTGATATCCAGTACCGTAAAACGATTTAGGCTTATTTGTTGGGAAATGAAGGTATCAAAAGGAAGGTGTGAAATGCTTAACTTACCCTGACTTATTTTGATTGCCATTTCCCATAGACTACCCACACTCAAGAATGCACTGTTGTTTAAATCTTGAATAAGGTTTCGGGCATAAAGGCTTAATTGTGGGCTGCCATTTGAAAACCATAGGAAAGTGTGTGTATCTATGAGGATTTTCATTCCATGTACTCGCGGAAATCTTCTAATGGCTCATCAAAATCGTCACTCATCGTAATCGTCCCGGCAGCACTTCCAAAAATCCGTTGTTGGGGATGTGGTTCGAGGGGTACGAGTTGAACCATCTGTTCATTCTCCGCCACAATCAACACCGTCTCCCCATTTATTGCGGCTTCAAGCAGGGCCGCCAACTCCAATTGAGCCTCTTTCAAATGTACCCGTTGCATTGGTCACATTCTCCGTAAAACTTGATGTTGCCTACTATCCATTATATCGCGCTACGATTGCGTGGATTCTAGCAGGGTTTTAAGCGATTCCACATCGGCGACCCACCAGCCAATCGAATCGGCTTGACCCTGCTCGTTGGTAAAATTGAGCTTAATCAGCGGACTGCCGATGGATTTGCCCATATATTTATCGGGCGTCTCGATGGATTGGATGCTGTGCAAGGGGATGTGAAATTCGGCTTTGGGTAGATAGCGTTCAAAATAGACCTCGCTTGCCGTCACCAACAACAACCCTGTCCCGCCAATTTGCCCCACGCCTTTCGATTCCTGCCCAAATAAATTGGCATCAGACAGGATCATCTTGGCATCGGGGAATCGCTCACGGGCGGCGGCTTCACTTTGTTTACTCATGCTCGGCGGTGGGGTGGAGGGCTGACGGAGGCTCTCGATGGTTTGCAGCACCTCATCCAGATTTTTCACCCACCATGCCACCGTATCTACCCGGCCTTCCGGGTTGATATAGCGGATTTTGAGCAAGGGCCTGCCGATGGATTTGCCCAGATGGGATTTGGTCGTCTCGACCATTTGAATACTACCCAACGCGATATGCCATTCCCTATTGGTCACCAACTGCTGAAAATAGACCTCGCTGCTGGTGATAACCATAATGCCGTTGCCGCGCAGTTGGGTTACGCCTTTGGATTCTTGCCCAAAAAAATTTGCCATCGGCACAATCAATTTGGTATTCGGAAATCGCTCGGCGATGATGGCAGCGCGTTTTCGGGTGATGCGACCCAGTGCCCAAAACACCGTAAATAATACGACCCCGATGACAACACCGACACCGACAACAATGATTAGAGCATCCATATAGGTTGTTTATCCTTTAGTCTTAATTGGAAAGTAGACCCGAAATTCCGACCCGACGCTTTCTTCGCTTTCGACCTCAATTCTGCCGCCGTGCAGTTCCACAATCTTTTTGACAATCGGCAGGCCCAGTCCAGTCCCAGCGGTTTTGCGGCGGGCCGATGGTGTGCGATAGAAGCGGTCAAAAATCCGGGTCAATTCGGTGGGGGAGATGCCAATCCCCGTATCTTTAACAGAAAAAATGATTTCGCCGTGCTGCCGACTCACTTGGACATGCACTTGTCCACCGTCGGGCGTATAGGTCAGTGCATTGGCGACCAAATTGACAATGACCCGTTCAATCGCCTGCACGTCGCCCGTGAGTGGTGGGGTAGTCTCTGGTAAATCCGCCGTTAGGTGAATTTGCTTTTGCGCGGCTAACAACTGCTGCCCCTGCACAATTTGATCCACCAGTTGAACAAAGGGAACGTAGGAAGCCTCTACTAACTCAACTTCACGGTCAAGCTGCGAGATGGTCAGCAAATCTTTGACTAGTGCATCCAGCCGCTTGACTTGATATTCTAGGATGGGCAGGCGCTGTTCAAGCTGGGTAGGCGCGAGGCGCAGCATATATAGACTGGTGTTAAGTACCGCCACCGGATTCCCTAAATCATGGGCGGCATCGGCTACAAAGCGTTCCTTGAGCGCATCCAATTCGCGGAGGGCCGTCACATCACGCTGTACCCCGACATAATGTTGGATGTCACCCTCGGCGGAATGCACCGGAACAATCACCAGTTCTGCGACGTACAAACTGCCATCTTTGCGCCGATTTTTCAAATCGCCTTTCCACGTTTTGCCGCTGGTGATGGCATTCCACATAGCTTGATAGACAGCCAAAGGTGTCTCGCCACTCTGGATCAGGTTTGATCGGCGTCCCTGCACTTCATCAAGGGTATAGCCGTTTAGTTTTTCCCATGCCGGGTTGACGTAAAGGATATAGCCTTTATCGTCGGTAAAGACAATCGCGTCGGCGATATAACGCAGCATGATGTCGGAGCGTTCTTGTTCGACGGCGAGTTCTTGGGTGCGGGTGCGTACCAACTCTTCCAAATTTTCAAAAAGTTGCGCGTTGGCAATGGCAATACCCGCTTGTTGGGCCACCGCATAGGCGAGTTGGGCGTAATCCTCGGTAAAAAAGCCGATGTCATGGTGATCGAGATTCAGCACTCCCAGCAGCACATCCCGATGAATTAGCGGGATCCCAAGCCAACTGTGAATCAGTTCATCACCGGGGGTGTAGATTTTCCAGTCGTCGTTTGTCTGCACATCATTGATGACGACAGGCCGACCTTGATTTATCATGTATTCCGGCGGTGAAATCAAAGCCTCGATTGCTTGCCATGACACGTCTTCTGGCAGGCCGCGCCATTTGGTAAATTTCAATTGGCCTGCTTCCATGAGCATAATGGTGGCACGGGTATAGGGAATCAGATTTGCCAGTTGGTCGAGCAAAATATCCAGCACCTCATCCAGTTTGATTGACCCGCCAACCGCGACTGCGATGCGCTGCATGGCTTCCAATTTGCGGACGTGCTGTTCCAAGCGGTCTTGGTCTTCTTTTTGCGCGGTAATGTCCCGCACAATGCCACCATAATAAATATGTTTTCCGGCCACAATTGGAAAGATGACATTATCTATATAGCGGATGGAGCCGTCTGGTCGGTGAATACGGCGCGATGGGATATGGCGGGGTGGTTTCTGCTCTTGGTCGGGGAAATATTCGCTGAGTTCTCGTTCTATGTGGGCGAGGACTTCAGGTGAATGCGTCTCAGTGGGTATCAGCCGTTTTTGGATTTCAACCAGCGGCTTACCAATCGCCTCTTCCGCCGATATGCCGGTGATGCGCTCGCTGCTGGGATTCCATTCTTGGATGATGCCATTTTGATCTACCAAACGAATGCCTTCAAACGCTTGTTCAACAAAACTGCGATATTTTTGTTCACTGGTGGCAAGGGCCGATTCCGTTGCCTCAAGATGTTGAATCCGTTCTTCAAGGCTGGTAATCAGCTCTTGGATTTTGTTACGCATCTGGATAAAAGCCAATGTCAGGCGCCCCACCTCATCCAAATTTCGTGGTGGGGCGATATCCACCGTCCACACATCGGTCTGTAGGGCCGTGACACTCCGTGTGAGGTGATAGATAGGGCGCGTCACACGTGATGTCACCCACAGCGCAAACAGTGATGCCAACACCATCAGCACCGCCGCTATTGCCACACTCGTCTGCCATGCCTTGTTGATGGGGCGCATGACGACATCCAAAGGTTGGCGATGAATGAGCGTCCAAGCCTCTTGTTGACCTAGCCCTTTGACTTTATGAAACGACAATAGATCGTCGGGTGCGTGGGGAGCACCAAACAAAACCCCGCTTGTCTCCGTCAATCGTAACTTGACTTGTTCCGGATTGGCCTCCGATGGGTTATCTTCTCCATAATCCGGATTGGAATGATACAGATAATTCCCCTCAGCATTCAGCACATAGACCGTCTCACTGGCATCCTGAGTGACTGCTTGCTGAAACAAAGGCATCAGTCGAAGATCAAGCACCAGCACGCCCACCAATCTGCCGCTGTCGGACAGCAGGCGGGTCGCATAATGTGAGACGAGTTCAACAGATACATCTCCGGAGTGGATATGCCTCTCCGCCTCGGAAACAAAGACCAGCGGCTGACCTGTCGAAAACCCCCCTTGCATGGTCGTACCAAGAAAATAATTACTGTCACTTCGATCAAGCAGTTCTTCGTCTGGAACGCTATAAATGTGCTGGCCCTCGTTATTGACACACAAGGTTTCACGTCCATTGGCGTCAATCAGGCACGCACTTTTATATCTTCCGCCATATTGCAGGAGAAACAATCGAAACAGGATTTTAGCATCGGGTATAGCGTCGAGCCGATCTTCGGGGAGGGCGTTGGCATAGCGCCGGATTTCGACACTTTGGCTTAAAAACAATACATCGGCGTTGGCTTCATTAAGGGTCGTCTCGATCTCAGCCGCTTCCGCCTCCAAAATCCGTGATTGCTTCAGTCGCACTTCTTCCCGAAGGGCCGCCGAAAATTCACGGATATGATTGAAGGTCAGCAGTATGGTGGGCACAATAAGCACAACAATAAAGGCCACCCACAAGCGGATGCGCATATTTTCTCGAAACAGTTTCAGCATAAGCATGACCTTTGAAACTGATGTCGAGTGATTGCCTGACCACCCCGACCCGTTGTATTTACATAAGTATCATACCCAACAATGAATTTATGAATTTCTAATTTCATACGAAATTCCAGTAACGCCAAGCGATTTCTTCCACTTTACCCCACTTCGGGTTTGTCTGCATAGTGGTATAGGATGAGGTTGTCAGCGAGGCGGAATTGTATGGGAAGGGCGGAAGACGATCACCTTTGGCGCGTGCATAGGCTACATGCCCTTAATGAGGTTTAGGTAGACATTGCCGCGTAGATGAGGCTTCATATCCTGCTGAATGGCTGTTTCGACGGCGGTCTGTATCTCAGGGGTGGGGGCGATGCCGACCATTTGCATATACAGCAGCGCGTCCCGATTGCCAATTGCGCTGGAGTGCGCAGTCACGCGGTTAATCGCAACTCGGCCTGACGATTATGCTCTTATTGCCTGCGAAAAAGAACACAAAAGAGATTGGGACATATAAAAGCTCCCAATCCCTTTGATAATCCGTTCATTGCACCACACCATCCATCGCTTGTACGGTAGCGACGGCCTGATCTATCAGGCGGTTGTGCCCGTTGCTGCGCTGGGTCTCAATCAGCCGGACGGTGGCGCTCAATTCCTGCCGACGGGCGGCGACGAGGGCATTCACCAAGCGGGTCTGCATCGCCATGCCTTCAATCATCGCGTCCACTTTGCGGTGCATGTCGGCGATTTCCAATTCGTTTTTCAGGTTGACTTGATAATCGTTTTTGGCGACGGCACGGTCTTTTTCGCCCTGACGATTTTGGGCCATCAAAATGACCGGGGCTTGCAGGGCTGCGAGTGTGCTAAGGGTCAGGTTTAGCAGGATAAACGGAAAGGGGTCAAAGGCTTTGCCACCCATCAGGCCGTTAATGCCAATCCAGACTGCCATTATGAAGCCGAACGACAAAATAAACGTCCAACTTCCCGCAAATAGGGCCATCTTGTCGGCTACCCGTTCGCCAAAGGTCGCGGTTTCATCAATTTCTTCATACACGTCATCGGTAACGGGGCGGGGACGGAGATCACGGATCAAGTCCTGCGCGGCGGGTGAGAGGAGGCTTTCCAGTTCCTCAATTTCGTCAATCAATACCTGAATACGCGCATCATCATCGTCGTCTACAGGCACAGTGAGGCGGTCAATCAAGAGATCGTTGTACATGCTGGATATTCCTTTCGGCTCAAGGCTCAGGCCGCGTATCACCCTCATAGCCGCCACATACGGCAGGGCATGTCGTCCTGAATTTGAAAACGTATAGAGTTGTGGGTTTTCCTTGATCGAAAGTGGCCGGGTTTGCCTCACTCGCGCGTAGACTTGCGTCTTGGCAGTGGGGCGGGCAGCAGGCTTCTCATGCTGACCTCCCGGCAAAACTAGGGGGATCAGTCGAGGGCGCTGCTGCCACCAGATAAGGGCGGCACGCTTTCGGTTATGGGACTACTACCCTCTGACATTTTGTTCCTTCTTACTTGATCGGACAGGTACAATGGGAAAAATATCCCCATTGCAATCGCCATTATACACCCAATTCGAAATTTTGTACCACCCGTTCATGTGAATTTTGCACGAAGTTTTTGCCCATTTGGATAGAACTTTTGTGGCAAATAGTAGATAATATGTTCTATGCAAAAGCAAACACCACCAACACGAAAAAGCGGCCTATTACACAGGAGCACAGGGATGACTGCAAAACCCGTAACCGTACTCAACAGCGAAATACACATGATGGACTCTCAGCATACTGGTAGGACATATCGAATCACTATCGCCCTGCCTCTGGGCTATTCTGCACCGCTTGGTACAGACTGGCCGTTTCATGACACACCCGCAAGATGGCCGGTAGTTTATGTGCTGGACGGCAATTGGTACTTCGGGATGGTCACCGACATCATTCGTCCGATGGCGTGGTGTGGCAGTACAACCGATGCTATCGTAGTCGGGATCGGCTATGCGGAGAGCGAAAACCCAATGGAGGCCTTCCGCGCGTCTTTTACCCGACGCGACTATGATCTGACACCTGTTCGGGACGCGGAAGTTGAAAAATCAATGGAACAAGCTCATAAGCGCCCAGTACCCAATGGCGACGCTGGAAACTTTCACAAGTTCATTCGAGATGAGCTAATCCCCTTCATGGAGAGAGACTATCGGGCCGACCCTGCCAAACGGATTCTCGTGGGGCATTCGTATGGGGGACTATTCGCCCTATTTGGTTTATTTGAGATGCCTGACCTGTTTGAGACTTTGGTGATCGGCAGCCCGACCCTCGCGTATGGCAACCGCTTTATGTTTCAACAGGAGGAAGCGTTTGCAAAGGGACACCCGAAACTCCCAGTCAAAGTTTATCTTTTTGTGGGGGAACTTGAAGAAAATCTCGATGACCAGACCGTCACCGACACACTGCGTTTTGCCGCCATTTTAGCAGGCCGAAACTATGAGGGACTTTCATTGGTCAAGCACGTTTTTCCAGATCAGAACCATTGTGAAGTCGCCGCGCCGGGTTTTCAGGCAGGGTTGAAGTTCGCACTGAGAAAGTAACTCGGATTCTGCTGAACACTGGAATTCATTGATCATATTTTTAGAATGGGGGAGCAAGCCTATCAACGCTCCCCTATATAAACATAGAACGAATATTATTCGGCGGCGTCGGGCGCTTTGGCGCAGTCGGTACAGGACACGCTGTCAACAGGTTCGCCATTGGCAAGATTAGTTACCCAATCCACCACACGCACGCCTTCCACCTCATAAGTATAGAATTCAGGCATCCGCAAAATGGTGTGCAGTGTGCCCCCGGCGATATAACTATCAAAGTTGGGTACGGCGGCGGCGATGTCAGCGTTATTGAGTTGGATGCGTTCCAACAGGGGCATACTGCCTGCACCCAAGACGGCAAGGAACAGATTTTGGGTAGAATCATTCGCGGTGTTATAGGTCGCCAATGTGATGTCGGGGAAGCGGTCTGCTGTCGCCAGATAGTAGGATTCAAAGACCATCGTTTCGGGCGTGGCATTGGCATATTGTTCCCAATCCGGCCAAGTGCGGGCGACCC
Source organism: Chloroflexota bacterium (assembly GCA_024434115.1). GTDB lineage: Bacteria > Chloroflexota > Anaerolineae > Aggregatilineales > J027 > CFX10. The sequence continues at coordinate 76,552 of QMIT01000005.1, read as the reverse complement.
CCCACGCTTCATTTACGAGCGCAGCCCCCTCTGGCGCACGGTAGCCGCCCGAACCATCGCCTAGTTGGGTAATCTGCGCATCGGGATACTGCTCGGCGACCAATCCAGCATAAAATGGGGAGGCGATTGAACCCGCGCTGCTGCCTGCCACAAAAATCGTATCCGGCCCGGTGAAATTTTCAAACGTCCAATTGAGGACGCTCATGGCGTTTTTATAACCATAATGGTAGATCGTGATTTCCTGCGTGCCAGAGCCATCGGATGCTTCAACTTCATAGCTGGTCTCGCGGTTGCCGATATGCACGTCCCCGGTGCAGTAGGGCACAAAGACCATGTTGTAGTTGGCAAAAGGATTTTCGGGGTTTTCGAGATCAAAGATCCCACCCGGCAGGGCAGTCGGATTATTGGAGTCATTGTCGGCGGCAGGGTTGTAGGTGGATGACCCCTCGTTGCATATCCGCCCAAACCAACACGCCCCACCCCCATTAAAGAAAATGAGCAGGCGGCTGCTTTCGGCCTTGCGGACGTGGAAGGAATATTCCGTGCCGTGTGCGCACTTGGTATCCCCACCGGGATACAACGTGTTCCATCCGGCGTCCAGTTGGTCAAGGGTGGGGAGGCTGTCCTCTTGGGCTTTGATAGATGGGGAGTGTGTCCCCAACGCGGACACGAGTAAGGCAAGCATCAAGACAGAAAAAGATTTTTTCATGAGTACGGTTATTCTCCTAAATCTCTAGTAGCGACGGGAATGATACTCTAAGCATTTGGAGATTGCGACATAATCCAAGAGTACGGAAAGGGTAGGGTAAGCTGGCGGGATGTCTATAGCGATGCGGCGCGGGTTGTGTTACTATCCCTTCGACTAGATTTACAATTTTTGGAGCCTCGAACCATGCGAAAACATCAATACCATTTTTTGGTCATGCTGTTGATATTGGCCGTGACCGTGACTGGGTTGGCGATTAAAGGCCAGAACGTCAGCGCCCAGACCTCGACTGCACGCGGCATTACCCGTGATTTTGTCAATCTACGCAGTGGGCCGGGTCTCAGTTTCCCGACTCTTGTGATTATCCCACCCGAACGCTCAGTAGATATTATCGGGCGCAACGCTGAAGGGAATTGGCTGCAAGTCACGGTAGATGGGCAGAATGGCTGGCTGTTCCGCTCATATGTTAGCCTCACGTCTGGCTCAATTGCAGCCCTGCCTGTGACCAGTGGCGAAACCACGCCACCGCCAACCACCAATACCGGGACAGGCACGACGACTACCACGACAACCACAACGACCACCCCGATTACGGGATCGGTGACGGGGGTCACGACCACGTTTGTCAATTTGCGGAACAATGCGGCCTCAACCTCAGCGGTGATTGCCGTGATTGACCCCAACACCAACGTTGAAATCATTGGGCGCAGCGGCAACAATCGTTGGCTGAAGGTCATTGCCAATGGGCAAGAAGGTTGGATGTTTAAATCATTGGTGCGGTTTAATTCCACTGTCCTAAGCAGTCTGCCTATTTTGTCGGGTACGACATCCACGACGAGCACCACTGGCACGACCTCGACAGGGACAACCCCGTCAACGGGTACAACCAGCACAGGCGTTGCGACCTATCCATTTGGGGTAGGGGGCGCTCCCGGCTGGACGGGCGATGACGGGCGTATCAATCCCTATACCTATAATACGGATGCCATTGTCTACTGCCGCGACTTTAATGGGCACACGACCTCCCGGACGTATCAGGGTGGGGGGATTATGGTGTATCTGTATCAGGGCGCAGTGACAGGCGTGGTGTTTTATGCCACAGAAGCGCAGATTAATGCGGCGGGGATTCCCTCGGGCAACCCAGTTTTGATCCGGGCGGAATCGGGATTTTCGCTGTTCCGCCTGTCTACAGGGGCGTTCCAGATGATTGGCCCCAATCGCGGCGGCGGGAGTTTTAATATCTCATGGGAGTATTGCTTCTCCACTAGTGAAGGCGAATAGGGCATCAAAACGCCATTTCCAGTACATTGAAGAGTTGAATACCCCTTTCAGCATCGGTTGTTGAGAGGGGTATTTTTATGGCGGCGGCGGTTGTGTTGGGGTGTGAGGAAGGTTCAGGAAGGGTTAGTAGGTATCATAATGGGTAATAGACAGAGGTGCAAGTAGGTGGCGCGAAACGAGATGCACTTGTCAAGTGACGTCACTTGATATGTGGGAGGGTTATATTTGGCCGTAAAGATGCGGGAAATGTGATACCCCCAAGTCCTTAAGGGAGTGAACGAAAATGAGACGAATTATCATTTTAGTCGTCGTGATATTTTGTTTATTGCCAACATTTCAGGCATCTAGCCAGACCGATGTTGATTTGCCAATTCTCTATATCGGGGGACGATGGACGGTGTGGCGTTTTGACCCCAATACCATGACATCCGAAATCATTTATTCTTTACAAGATCAGCCCCATGTTTCGATAGAAGCATTGTCGCCAATTGAGCAACAAGCATTAGTAGATTTGAAATTGTGGTATCCGGTAGATTTTCTTGCCTCTCAAATCGGCGGTATTTGGATATTAGGCGGCGAACGGCTGTTGATACAGGTCGAATATTTCCAATGTAATGATATGGCAACTGGGAGCGACCAGTGTGCAGGATATTCGGAATTATTGCTGATCTCCGACACGACGGTGCGACAATTGATCCAAATAGATTATCACTATCCACCCGCTTCGGAAGTATTGACCTGCTGGCGAGGCGATCCACATCTCAATACCGTTATCCCTAATCCAACCCAAGATCAAGCTGTACTCGTGCTGACAAAGGGCCACTCTAATTGTGAACTGACTAACTCGTGGGCTATTCTGCTGGACTTCAGTCAATCAACCCCTGTTGTCCTAGACGAATGGCCTTATAGCTATCAGATTGAGTGGTCACCAGACGGCCAAAAATTAGCCTATTTTGATTTAAGTGGATGTGTTGGGGTAGAGATTATTGAGGAGTGTCAAGCCGACTTGAGATTTCGGGAGAATAGTAGCATCTATAGTATTGCCACAGTTCCAGAAGTACCCCCCGGCCCTGATGACACCTATTACTCCCCAAACGCTTATCAGTATTCGCTGCTATGGAAGGATTCCAATACATTGATTTTTGAGCAACGAATTGCAGGTGGATTTCACCGTGCTGAGGCATTGGTTTGGTATGATCTTGTCACGGATTCAGTGACTTATCACCCTCTCCAAGAGCTTCCGCGTATTCGTATCTCGACCCTTCGGCTAGGCGGAAATTTTGTAGGGAGTATCCGCAATTCGTATGCTGAAGAACCCATTCCGGTAATTTTGAGCGGCGACTCATCGTTGACGGTACTCAAAACACTGGAGGGGTATCAGATTTTAGGGAGTATTGAGGGAAAATATCTGTTGATGGAAGAGGAGAGTAACTATGCAGCGAGATTTGCTGAGACGGGTATTTTCATCTTGAGGCCGGATTTTCAAATCGTGAAAGTGCTGCTGCCGCCCGAAATTCTGGAAGACCCCAATAACTGGGTATACCTGATTGCAGGATAAGGAAGAAATAAAACAACGATGACCCTTTATACAGAGGAAGAAAAGCGGCGGATTCTGCTTGAGTTGCGGTATTTCTATACGGAAGCCGAGTTGTGTCAGAAGTGGAATTTAACACGCTATCGGGTGAAGCAGTGGAAGAAAGCCGCCAACTATGTCTATCTCATTGGGACGTTACGCGAGATGGTGATTGTCGCATTGCATAACGAAGCAAGCAGTATCCCGGCCATCATCAGTCACTTGGATTATTTGAACCATGCGGTCTATACGGAAGCAGAAATTGAACCGATCCTGAACGGTCTGCGTGCGGAAGGGATTGCACAGGAGCAGGCGGGGGTATGGTCATATAATCGGGCCTATTCTAAAGATAATACGTCGTTTATTTTTTAACTTCTTGTTCTCAGCCAACCAATGGGCCAATGATTGTAAACGATAAAATTCTGTAAATCATCCCCACCCCAAACCCCTCCCCATTGCATGGAGAGGGGCTTCAATAGGCCGTTTAAGCCCAAATGTCTGTCGGGAAGTTTCGACCTTATAAGCAAAGGACAATATGTCGCGGTTAACAAAGGGTTATCTCATTGCGCTGACGGCCATCACCATTTGGTCAACGACGGGTATCCTGATTGATTATTTGATTTCCCATTATGACATGCCCGCGCTGCTGCTGTCCTTTTGGCGGAATGTGTTGGTGTGTGTCGCGCTCGTACCCCCCTTAGCCATCATTCGGCCTGCACTGCTGCGGATTGAAAGGACACAGATCCGGTTTTTTGTGTTTTATGGGGTGGTGTTGGCCCTGTTTAATTCGATCTGGACGCTCTCGGTACAGGAAAATGGGGCGGGGGTGGCGACGGTGCTGGGGTATAGCTCGGCAGGGTTTACGGCCATCTTTGCATGGTGGATTTTTAAAGAGCGGCTAGGGGTGTTTAAGATCACGGCGATTAGTTTGAGTTTGACGGGGTGTGTACTGGTCGCTAATGCCTATGACCCGGAAATGTGGAATCTCAAATTGTTGGGGGTCACGACGGGCTTGTTATCGGGGGTGTTGTTTGCCAGCTACAACATGATGGCGAAAGAGGCCACCAAGCGCGGCATTAGTGCGTGGACATCCTTGTTGTACTCGTTTGCGTTCGGGGCAGTTTTCATCTTGATTTTCAATTTCCTCCCATTGCCCGGTGCGGCGGGGTCACTGGCTGATATTCCACCAGACCTGCCCAGCGATGGGTGGTTGGTGCTTATCGTCCTGTCGTTTATCCCGACGCTGCTCGGTTATGGCCTTTACAATACGTCTATGCACTATTTACCCGCGAGTGTTGCCAGCCTGCTCGCCACGATTGAACCCTTGATGACGTCGGTAGAAGCCTATCTGCTCTTGGGTGAACGCATGACGATGATACAGGTGATCGGCAGCGTGCTCATCGTATTGGGGGTCATCGTGATGCGATTTGAGAAGGAGGAGCGATCTGTTTTGGTAGCAAGTACGGCGTAAAGATGCCGAATAGGATAAAAAATTATCGTACAATAGAAGCGAAGGAGGAATTGTGTTATGGCCGTCAATTTTGAGACGTTGGTGAATGAAGCCCTGCAATTGTCGTTAGAAGATCAGGCTAGACTCGTGACCCGCATTGTGACGGCGATGAGTCGCCAGGATAAGGATGTGCTACCGGAAGATATTGAACCGCTCACCGATGAGGAAATTGCGGAAATGCTTCGGCCTGAACCAATGACCGGGGCAGAAATCGTAGCAGCGGGCTTGACGGGCGGTTGGGCCGATATGGGTATTGCTGACGGGGCAGAATGGGTACAGGAACAGCGGCGTAAAAGACGGGAGAAGCGGGGCTGGTGATTGGGTTACTTGATACCTCAGTGATGATTGATCTCTTGCGTCAATACACCCCAGCAGATAACTGGTTGCAGTCACAGGGAACGCTTGGCATCTCGCGGATTGTTCTGCTAGAAGTGATGGAGGGTGCGCCGTCACGACAAAAACAGCGAGAGGCCAGCAACCTTTTAAAGAAGTTTTCGCTTGTTGAGTTAAACAATAATGACATGATTTGGGCTACGAATCAGTTGATTAAGTTCCACCCAAGCCACAATGTAGATGCTTTTGACTGCCTAATTGCTTCGGTTGCACACCGTCTCAATTTGCCACTATATACCCGTAATTTGAAGCATTTTGTTCCCTTGATAGGGCCACTCGCCCAGCGACCCTATTGAAATAAACTGACCACAAGGGGTTTTCATTATTACATGGGACTAAAGCCGCCGTGCTGAATCTAGCTGGGGTCAACTAGATGAAAATTGCTATAAAACTCATCACCCAATAAATCGCTGAAGATCATCCCACAGTGGCTTATAGACCTGCCAAAACTGAAGCATTATCAGCGCAATGATGCACGATGCACCAAAATAAAGCGCAAGGGCAAGATCATTGGTTCGTAGGCTCGTTGAGAAAGTCAAGAACGCTGCGAAAACTCCGAGAAAACAAGGAAAAGCAATTTCAAGAAGGATGTTCTTTACCGACCCTATTGTACCATTGCTATTGTCATGTTGGCCCAAACGGGCTATTTCTATCCAAGGAATTGCAAAAACGATCATCAGCGGAAAAAACCATAGGGCATGGATGCGAAACGCCTCCTGTTTTTCGTGGGAGATGGCGGCGACTTGAACAAATACCAGCACAGCGACATTGGTGACAAAATGGCGGAAATGGAAAACAGCGTTATCTAAAAGAGAAGTTAGGCGGTATTTGCGATAGGGCTTCCAATACAGGCTTATCATACAACCCCACAAAGCAGCATAGGGCACCATGCCATAGTAGGTTGCTTTTTCGCGGGGGAAGGTGAGGTTGGTCGCTATATAACTGAAGGATGGTTCGTTTGGCAGATAAAGAATCGAAACGTGATCGCCAAAATTATAGGTGGGGTCTCCGGTATCATAGCCATAGATATGTTCGTCAAGAGTGTGATAGATTTTGTCGTCCACCACATAGTCGTAATTCACTGAATAGAAACCGCAGGTATTTTGGACACAGCTAAACTGATCGCCTGTGATGGTCGCGCCCGTAGTTTTGCCTTCCGTCAAAAGTCGTCGAAATTGTTCATGGCCGTTCCACGAATTGACTTGCAGTAGAGCGCCCGCTACCCACAGGACGGCAAATATAATTGGCATAATAAAAGGGAGGAGTTTGTTGGGAATGAAAATCATAGACCCTGCTTAACCGATGAACAAGAATAAGCAAGGTCAAAATTATACTGCATTTTTGGAGTTTGAAGTATTACAGAATTAATATCGTCCATCTACTGCAAAAACATCAGAGTCCATGCTTGGCCGCCACCGGTGCGATAGATGCCGCCGGAGCCTGCCGTGAAATAGACCCGTTCGCCGCTGGTATCAATGGCCCGCTGCAAAACCCCGGTATACTGCACGACATCGGAGGTGGCCCAACCGAGGGCATTGCGCACCTCTTCATTAACGCGCCACGCATAATAAAATGAGCCGCTGGGTTGGTGCATCCCTTGTGGGACGGCGGCATCTAACCCAACATCTTTGAGAGGCATCCCCGGCAGATAGCTATCGCCGATTTTGATGGCGGGTTGACCGTCAATCAGCAGATAATTCACGCCCAATGTCGGCAGATAGACAATGCGGCCACGTTCAAAGGTCTGTTCTTGAAAGGTCGTCACTAATGATGGGGTGGGGCAGCCGGATGGGGTGGGAGCGAAAAACCAGCTTTGACCACAGGCCACCTTGACCACCGTTTGGGCCGCGACCTCTTGTACGCCGTCGCCCACACGCACCATGAGGGTCATTTCCTGTCGTCCATCGTCGGGAACGGTAAATTGCCACGTGCCAATCTTGGGTAGATTGCGGGTTTCTTCGATAAATTGACCGTTATAGACCCAACCGACGCGCACCGAGACGACTGGCCCTTGTCCCTGCCATGTCAAATTGACTTTGCCGCCTGCCGTCACACTGGGGGGGTCTACGACAATGGCGCTGATGCCGAGGGGCAGTAGAGTTTCGGGCGCGCTGCTGGAAACGGACGGTGGCACATATAAAATATGACCGACGCTCAAGACCGTGCCTGCGGCTAGACAATTCGCGGCCAAAATTTGATCGGCAGTATATTCCCCACGCACGGCGATGCTGTAGGGGGTTTCGTTAATTTGCAGTTGATAGGCCTGCCAACCCGTCGGATAGGTGCAAACAGTCTGGGATTGGGGGTTGTTGATTGGCCCGCCAATGCTGTTGGCCGCTAACTGCATCTGGGCTTGGTTATTTTGGGCGGACTTGGTCTTGTTAATATTTTCTTCCGGGATGGTGGGGGCCGCCGCCGAAGGTTTGGCACCATCATTCAACATACAGCCGCTTAGGAGGCTGGTCAAAATTATCATACACGTCGTTAGGGCGTAGATTTTTTTGGACGACATGGTTACACCCATTTCTCTAAATCATTTTATAACCAGTCTATACCCTCCTCATCCAACAGGCATGACGCTGGTACTACGACCTACAAGCGAATCGCTAACAAAAACCTAACCTTATCTGACAAAAAACTTACAGGGTGATTTTTTCGTATAGGATGATGATGATAGAAGATTGTGTATTTTTGCACGATTCAGAATCGCTGGGGTAGGGTAGAATCACACCTTATTAGCATATGGGAAGGTGATGCAGGCATGATTCAGGATGATAATCTGAAAGTTGTTAAACCCCGACATGATTCCATTTTAGACATCGCAGGCCGCAAAATAGGGTATTTTGTCACCATCGTCGTGACCATGATTGGCGTGGTTGTGGTGGGTATGGTGCCGGATTGGGACTTGAGTTTTATTCGTAATGCCAAGTTTGAAGATTGGCTGCCCTATTTTTACCTCTCCTGCGCGGTATCGGTTTTGGCAAATGCGCTGCTGCTGGGCCTTGACCCCTATCGGTTACGCCATTTGATGCAAATTGTCACTAACGTGTTTTCGCTGGTGTCCCTACTGGCCCTGATCTCGATTTTCCCCTTCCACTTTGAAGATGACACGCTGGATACAGTGGTGCATATTGGGTTGTGGTTGGGGGTGCTGGGTATCTGTATCAGTTTTATGACCGAAGGCCTTAAGGTGCTGGTCGGTGAGCGGGAAAAACCATCGAAGGGCAAAGTTAAGGTCAAGGCCAAACACGATGAGGCCATAGCCCAATAGAGTCGCTTTCTATCCCCACCCTAAACCCCTCCCCACTGAGTGGAGAGGGCAAAGGGGGCAGGGGAGGGAGGTGGCATTCCCGAACTTAATCGTTAACGACCAGCCCCATTGTGCGCCGTGCCGCGTTGAGTTTGACAAATATTTAGTTGCATACTACAATCATTTTTGTAGACATATTAGGATACCTATCACCATGAGTCAAGACGAATCCAGCGTTTTTGCGAGCCTATTGCAGCACCATCTCAGCCAGCTTGTCCGCGCCTATGAAATCTGTGATCAAGTATGCTCGACGATGAATGGCGTCACGCCCGCTCAGGGCTATACCCTTTTGTCGCTGCCCGAAAAGGGCTACTTGAGCATGAATGATTTGAGCGAAACGATGGAACTAGCTAAAAGTACCATGACTCGTATGGTTGATCAACTGGTCGAAAAAGAACTCGTGCGACGCAAGCCGGATGCTGAGGATCGGCGCATAGTGCTGGTCGGCTTGACGAATCAAGGGCGGACTGTGCGGGCAACGTTGGAGAAAGCGCTGCAAGATTTTTTCAGGCAAGTAGAGGCCGGACTTCAGGAAGACGAGCGCCATCTTATTCTTCGCTCACTCGAACGGATCACCGGGTTAGTTAAGGATGTACTCAAAAACTGCTGCTGAGATAAACACAGTCCGTTTTTTTGCGAATGTAGTTCGGATATACAACTATTGTATAGAGCAATCTATAGATTCAAAACTCATCCTATGAAAGGTAGCGTAATGCCACCGAGTATTGAAGTTCAACATCTAGTCAAACGTTATAAACAAAGCGAACGAAATGCTGTTGATGATGTATCTTTTACCGTAGAACCCGGACAACTATTTGCGCTGTTGGGGCCAAACGGGGCAGGCAAAACAACCATTGTCTCGATTCTCACCACGACGTTGACCCCTACCGCAGGTCATGTGTCCATCCTCGGCCTCGATGTCGCCACGCAAGCGAGCCGGGTACGACGAGAGGTAGGGATCATTTTTCAGAATCCCAGTCTCGATCTCAACCTGACCGCCGAGGAAAATATCCGGCTCCATGCCACATTGTATGGACTGTATTCGTTTCGTCCGAGGTATGCCTCCATGCCCGAAGCCTATCGCCAAGAGGTGAATCGGCTGGCCGACATCATCGGGTTGGGCCGCGACATATTCAGGCCTGTCAAGCAATTTTCGGGCGGCATGAAACGCAAGTTGGAGATCATCCGTAGCCTCATCCATACCCCCAAAGTGCTTTTCCTAGATGAACCCACCATTGGCCTTGACCCGGCCAGCCGCCGCAACCTGTGGGAGTATCTGACGACGGTACGGAGTGGCAATGGGATGACCGTTTTCCTGACCACTCACTATCTTGAAGAAGCCGAACAATCCGACATGATTTGCATTATCAATCATGGAAAAATAGCGGCGTATGGCACCCCCGACACGATTCGAACCCAGTTAGCGGCTCAATCGTATTTGCTGGTTGATGCGGCGGATCGTGAGGGACTGCGCACCGAACTGACACGGGCTGATCTTCCGTTTGAGGAAACCCCCAAATTCAAAATCTCACTGGCTAATCAGAATGCCCAGCAGATCATTCAGCGGATCCAAACCCCGCTGTCGCTTGTGAAAACCCATATCCCGACGCTTGAAGACGCTTATCTTTCTATTGTGGGGGCCGCCCATGAGTAACCTGAACACCATCCTAACTATCGCTTATCGTGACTTGCTGAAGTTCATGCGGGATCGCCCACGTATCGTCGCGTCGTTCATCTTCCCCTTCGTGATCATTCTCTTCTTGGGGGAAAGCCTTGATGCCAGTATTGGACAAGCCGTCGGTTATGACTTCAAGCTCTTCGTCTTCACGGGTGTTTATACCCAGACCCTGTTTCAATCGGCGATGTTGGGCATCATCTCTTTGCTGGATGACCGCGACAACGACTTTAGCCAAGAGATTTTTGTGTCGCCGGTCTCGCGGTATGCCATCATCGTTGGCAAAATTCTCGGCGAATCGCTGGTAGCGATGGCTCAAGGCATTGGGCTGCTGGCATTTGGTATCGTGATTGCCCTCATTTCCGACTCGAACATTTCTGTCGCGCAGGGACTTGGCTTGATTCCAGTGGGGTTTATGGCTTGCTTGCTGGGTGGGTCTTTCGGAATACTCCTGCTGCCCAAGCTGTCCAGTCGCCGGGTCGCCGATCAAATTTTCCCGTTTCTCATCCTGCCCCAGTATTTTTTGGCGGGGGTGTTTACGCCCTTTGACAACCAACCGCGATTTATTAGTGCTCTTGCAGTGATCTCCCCGCTGCGGTATGCGGTGGATTTGACGCGGGGTGTTTTTTATCATGATAAGGCGGACTTCTCACGCATTGTCCTAGAAAAGCCGCTACTCAACGCTGTCGTAATGGTGGGGATGTTTGGACTGTTCCTCGTTTCAGGCACGCTGCTGTTTGTACGTGAGGAGCGCAACCGCTGAATACGCTGGGATATTGCGGCACAACATCGTCTCTTTCAGGTGTGGACGAAAATCGCCCTAAAATTCGAAATGCACCCCGGTCACAGCTTCGGATTTTTCCCAGAGCCGCTTGGCAATGGCTTCGTCGTGCGAGCGGCGGGACGAACGATTTTTGGCCGGGTAGCCCCACATTTGGAAACGGCTGACCCCATAATATTCGCCACCTTGCGCTTCCGGGGCGGCGGCGGCAAACAAAAGGGGAAGCGCACCAAGCTCCTGACGCTGGGAGATGAGTTCAAAAAACGCATTCAAGTAGCGGTGAAAGAGGTTGCGCTCGGTTGGCATGACACTGAGCCGCAGATTGGTGCGGGCAAAACCGGGGTGAGCACCCATTGCCTGCGCTTGGTAGCGATGCTGCTGAAAACGCCGATTGAGTTCATAGGCGAACATCAATTGGGCGAGTTTACTGTGACCGTAAGCCATCCAGCGTTCATAGCGTTTTTGATAGTCAAAATCCGCTAACAGCGATTCAATGTTGCCGTACTTTTCCGCTTCACTGGCAACGGCAATCACACGCGCACCGGGGGTCCGCTTGATGATGGGCAGCAGCAATCCGGTGAGGGCAAAGTGTCCGAGATAGTTGACGCCGATGTGCATCTCAAAGCCATCTTTGGTCTTGCCAAACGGCACGGCCATAATCCCGGCATTATTGACCAATACATCCAAGCGCTGATATTTGCGTTTAAATTCTTCAGCAAATTGGCGGACACTTGCTAGATCATCCAATTGGAGGGGCATGACCTCAAATTTGCCGTTGGGATTGATCTGTCTAAACTCAGTGACACGTTCTTGTCCGAGGGTTATGTTACGAACCGCCAGAATCAGGGTGGCATTTTTCGCCGCAAAGCCTTTTGCCACTTCATAACCCAATCCGTGTGTGGCACCCGTTACGATGACGACCTTACCTGTTTGATCAGGCATGTTGTCGAGTGTCCAATGTTCGGCCATTTTTGTTTCCTCCCACTTTGATGCCAAGACTTTAATGACCAATGGTCATTTGTTATACTTTAACTGACTGCTGGTCAGTATGTCAAGGGGAAAATGACTATCGGTCATCAATGAAACGGAACATCATCATGAAACGCGCTTATAGTGACGCAGCCAAACAAGAACGGGAAGATCAGATTATTGCCGCCGCCGAAAGCCTGCTCATTGAGAAGGGCTACCATGCAATCAATATGGATCAGGTGGCGCGTGCTTCGGGGTTGGCAAAGGGAACGGTGTATCTTTATTTCAAGACCAAAGAAGAGGTATTTTTGAAGGTCTTTGAGCGGCAGGGGGAGCGGTGGGGAGATGAAATTGAGCAGGCGCTGTTGACCATTGAGCCGACACATGGCCTCACACAATCGAGCCTTGTGGAACTTCTTGTCCATTCACTTGTATCCCGGCCCCTGTTTACGCGACTGGTGGCACTGTCGCCGATCATTTTTGAATACAACATTCCACCGGAACAACTGCGAGCCAATAAATTGTGGGTGTACGATAACTTGAGCCAGCTTGGTGATCGGATTGATGCAGTATTTCGTTTACAATCTATTGGAGGGGCACAACTGCTCTTGAGGTTGTTTGTCATCGTCGCGGGGTTGGAAGGATTTGCACACCCCTCGCCGATTGCCAAAGGTATTTACGATAGCGAGCCGAGCCTGCCAAAAATTGATTTTGAGACTGAATTGCGGACGCTGCTTACTCAGTTGTTGCAATAATCAGGGCATGGGCAAGGAAATGAGATCGGCGGCCTTGCGTTTGGCATCTTCGGGGCGGCGGTCATAACGACGGGTGGTATTGACATCGGCATGACCTAAAATCCCAGCGACTGTGACAATATCGGCACCTCGATCCAACATATCCCCGGCGAAGGTACGGCGAAAATCGTGTGGGCTGAAATCGCGCACCCCGGCTTGTTGGGCACGCTTGGCAAGGATGTCATAGATGCTCTGGGGGGTGAGGGGGTTCAGGGTAACATGCCCCCCTTTGCGAATGACGGTCAACAACGGCCCGTCAGCAGTGTCCCCGCGAATTTCCAGCCAGCGTGTCAGATAGAAGCGAGCCGATTCAGGAACATAGACGGCCCGTTCTTTGCGCCCCTTGCCATGAATGACCAGACGGCGGGTGGAGGTGGCATAATCCTCGATTTGCAGTCGTACCACCTCGGCGCGACGCAACCCCGTCGTCCGCAAAATCGCAATTAAGGCGGCGTCCCGGATGCCGAGTGGGGTGGTGTCCAAATTACACGCCCGAAAGAGTTCGACAATTTCTCCGGCGGTCAGTTCACGTCCAGCGGGGAGGGTGGTGTTTTTGACATTCGCAATATCGGCGGCGCGGTGATAATCCTCGGCAGACATTAACCCCAACTTCCAACACTCCTTTAAGACACCCCGCAGGGCTGCCAGCATAACATTCACGGTGGCGGGTTTATAGTCAAGTTCGAGCAGGTGTGTACGAATCATAGCGGTGTGGGCATAGCGCAAATATTCCCACTGAAATTGGAGGGCGTCGAGGTCGGGGGCAATCATTTTGGCGATGGTGTCGAGGGCGTGGTGCATGGTGCGGCGGCTGTGTTCGGAGGGTTTGCTGGCGATAAAGATCGCGGCAGGGTTTTGATCGAGGGGGTTGAGAGGCTGTGGATGTAACATAAGATTCAAAATATCATCTTCCATAACTCGCATTATCATAGATAATTATAGCGCATAAATTGAAATTTTGAACATGATGGCCCAAAAGTATCAGCAGCGACCTTACTTTCCAGAGGAAATGTTCTGGTAGAGCGGTGTCGCACTATTCAAACTTACCCAAACGCCTTAAGGGTGGAAGCGTTTGGGTAAGCTAAAATCGCTTCAAAGCGCTTGATTGGTCAGTAAAGGCCAATCGGGAACGGTCTGCCCCTGCCAAGCTAACCGAAACGTCTCTGGGATGGGTGAGCGATAGGGCGGGAAAAAATTACCCTCCAACTGCTCCATATTGCCGGTATCAGGTTCGATAAAAAGATAACGGGCGGGATGTGACCAATTCGCCTCGGGTTGCAAGTCTACAAACGCCAGCACGACTGAGCCATCCACCACCCGCATCCCCCGATTAAACGGCACCTCGTCCCCCGCCTCATAGATCTGCTTGTCTAGATATATGACGCTGGTTTGGAGTTCTGACTCGCTCAGGCTATCGCGGGCCACTGCCGCCAATTGATCCCAATCTAGTGTCATGTCAAGGCCTTCCGATTGTTAGGCAATTCATCGAAACGATGCTAAGAGGCCAACCTGCCAATTATTTTCGCTGCTGCCCCGCCCGTCGAATAATGGCAGATGCACGGCGCACGATCATTTTATCCAGTGCTGCATATTCTGGCTCATATTCATCGGCCAATTTCTCCAATTCAGGCAATGCAGCTTCGACCCGCCGATAAAATTCCTCGGGTTTGACCCGTTCCCAAATTGGCTCAAACTGACGGAATACCTCATAGTAAATCGGGAATTTGATCCATGCCCAAGAGATGCCCAAGTGACAACCACGTGCCCCATTTGAGGATACGCTGAAATTCGGCGTGTCGTGGGGGTGGTGAATCGAATCGGCATAGTTATAGGCTTCGGCGGCGGTCACAGTGCCATTGTTATTGGTGTCGGGGTCGCTGACCAAAGCATTGCCATAGGGATCAGCCCCGGCCATTGCTGCAATCCAGTCTCGCGCAAAGGGGTCAAAATGTGCTCCACCAATCGAGGTTTGGGTCGCAATGGCGGCTGATGCCACACTCGTATAACTGGCGGGGCTGTTATTGATAATCGGCTGATTGAATCCGCCTGCAAAACATTGCTCCATCATGACGACAAGGCAACGGAATTTGGGTAGTTCGGCTAATTTGGCTGCAAAATCGCTTGCAAGATAGTCGGCCCCATAACAACATAACACCGATTCCGAACCGCTGGTTGTGCCGTGATTATTGGTGTGAATCAGCAAGCTATCATTCGCCTTCAGGCGTTTTTTGAGGTCATCCAACACATTGTTGAGTTCAGTTTTACTGCCTGCCGCATTGACGGGCATCTGATAGGCTGTGTTGTCGCCGGGCCATGTCGTCGCGGGTTGGGGGCCACCGCTATAGTTGAGGGTGCCATCGTAATTCAGCACATAGATATTTGCCGCTGGGACACCATAGACGCCGCGTAAGGTGCGGTACAAAAATTCGAGGTCGTTGGTGTGCCGATTGTTGGAATCGCCTGAGAACAAGACGGCATAACGATTGCCCCATCGGATGGGCCAGCGCAGTTCAAGGCGAGGTTTCACTGGATAGTAAGCAAGGTCTGGATACTTGATGGGTTGATGAAATGGGATGTAGGTGCGGGGAGTCTCTTTTGCGTCCATATAGGGCGGAAAAAGGGCATCCACTGTGCGATACAACTCACCCGATTCAGCATCATGCAGCAGATAGCGACAGGGGTGCGCCCAATTCGCTAGTGGCATATCATCGGCAAAAACCATCACGGTATCCCGGTCTAGCTTGATTTGCTGTTGGCGGGCTTTGATAGATGTGTTACGGGGCAACACATCCCGCTGGAGATAGAAATTCGTGGTATGAACCTCTGAATAGCTGCTTTGGCGCAGCACGGTCTCCTGCACTTTGCGGAAAAAAGTGCTGGGTTTGGTAGAGGGTTGGTCTGGCATCTTCGCCTCCTTATAGAGTCATTGAGTGTCTCTATCTCTATATAAATAGCGCCAACAGCTTGTTTATCACGTCCTCTGAACTCATTAGTTGCCTAAAGGAGATTTGCCAGCCGTGCTGCATGTACTACCGTAGCGGAAAAAGAGGAGGCATGAGTGATTGAAAGGGCGTCATGAGTGATCGGTATAGTCATGGCGCCGATTCAGCCTAGAACATTAATCAACAATCGTTAGGGTGTTCCAAGTCCAATCGCTTTGGACTCGCGCCCCGTCGTCGCGTATGGCCCGATCATGGACTTCGAGCCTCAAGAAATAGGGGCCAACTGGCAAGCTGGCAATATCCCAGTCGGCCAATTTCCCATTGACGACAGGTGTGCTGGCGTCATAGGCCGAGAACTGCGAATACTGGGCTTCGGTAACGGCGGGGCCAATCCAGAACAAGGCATACTTATTGAAGAACTCATCAGAAGCAGTGCCCTGAACCGCGACTTTATTGGCGGTGGCGGTCTTGCTCACGGCAGTGCCGGGCAGGGGGGCGGAGATTTGGGCGGGCGGTGTGATAATCTTGTTGTGGAATACCACTGGCTGCGTGTCCCAATAGGCGTGATACTCGTCAACGGGGTATCCGGGGGTTTTTGACCACGCCACAAGAACAATCGTATAAGTTCCTTCGAGGGTTTTCTCTTCTTCTTGCCCTTGAGCGTTTGTGACTTTGATTTTTTCGGGGACCGTATAGATCGGGCCGTCCCATACCTTGTTAGTTCCCGTCGCAAGAAAATGGATGCCTGTTGGGGTGGATTCGGGTGAAGTCGGCAGCAAGCTCTTGAGGCGTGGGTCTTGAGAATCTACAAGGCCTTCGCCACAATACAGCGCCCAGTGATCCACATAGGTTCCCCAGATTCGACCACTAATGGTGGTTTGACCCCCGAATGGCCGATTGGACAAGCCAGCGTAGGTGGCGCAGCCATTGGTCGTGATGTCCGCTATTGGAACCGGCCCCACCTTGTTAATCTTACAGGTCACATAATCCACCTGAAGCTCATATTCCTTGCCCGAATGCGAAAGAAAATGCGGGCAGGAATGGGGCTTGCCGGGAACATTCTGGTCAATCGGTGTCTCATGAATCACCACATTTTGACTATCGCGGACAACAAGTTGTATATCCGGCAGTGGCGGGCTGCTCGAAACATCATCCCGCTCAAAGGCGTGGGTGTCGAACCAGACGTGGAACTGCCCATTGTCACCCGTAATGGCTTGCCCTAGCCAGTCATGATAAGTTGCGCCGGAGGCCGTTTCGTCAACATCAAAGACTTGGACAGTTAGGCCGGACAGGGGTTCCCCGCTCATTTTGTCGGTGACGGTGCCTTTGATATGCCATTCGGCAGGGGGAATAAATTGAACCTCGACAATGCCCAAATCTATGAGGTCTTCGACGGTACTGGTAACGGCAATGGTCTTAACAATTTTCTTGTCGTAAACCAACTTGATGCTTTTGGGTGCCCGGTCACACTCTAGGGCAATGTTGCCATTTTCATTGGTGACGGCACTCGTGACCAAAAATCCCTGTTCGTCGTAGGCTTTGACCTGTAAGCCTGCGATAGGTCGCGTTTCTGGATTACGCACAACACCCTTGATCACAAACTTATTGCGCATGTTATCCTCCAAACTGCTTCTCTATTTCGATTTTCAGGCTGATAGCGGAATTTATGGAACTGACGTTCCTAGTATCGGTCGGACGAGGGTTTGAGGCCGTATCAAAGCAAAAAACCGGAAGTAGAACTTCCCCTGTGGGTAAGCTGCTTCCGGCACTTTGATGCTAGAGTATTATGTTATCTGCCGCTTCCATAAAGGCGACATCTAACAAAGATTATAACACAAATTATAGATTTCGCGCGGGAAATTTTTATGATTCTCTTAATTTGGAAAGGAACACTGACTCCCCCAGCAAGATCGTCTCAGTTTGTTATGGCTTGTTCACTAGTTCTCCATATTGGCGGGCTAATTGGCGGAGGCCGTCCCAATCGCGCAGAGCAATCATCTTGGGATTAATCAGAGCGCCACCAACCCCCACTGCCACACATCCGGCCTTGAGGTAGTGTGTCATGTTTTCCAACGTCACACCGCCTGTTGGGATGAGACGAAGCTCCGGCATGGCAGCTAACACACCTTTAAAATAAGCTGGCCCCAACGTATCGGCAGGAAACACTTTCACAAAATCAGCCCCCGCAGCGGCAGCAGTGGCGATTTCAGTAGGGGTATACGCCCCACAAATGCTCGTGATACCGCGTTTTTGACATTCGGCCACCATCTCCAACTGCAAAATGGGCGACACCAGAAACTGCGCCCCGGCATCAATCGCTTGGCGGGTGTGATCCAGTGACCGCACCGACCCAATGCCAATGATGGCCTCGCCCGTGTCAAAAATGGGCATGGATTGGCGCAGGGCTGCGACGGTTTTGAGTGAATCCAAATTGGTGAGGGTGAACTCCAAAATCTTCACCCCCCCCTCCAACAAGGTCTCGGCAAGGGGTTGAAAATGGGCGAGATCATCCAGACGGATAACCGCAACGAGGCGATTTTTTAGGACGATTTCCTGAACGTTAAGATTGGCGGTCATAGGTTATTCCTTGATACAACCCATAGAGGTACATCGCACCCAACGAACGGTCATGCAGGCCATAACCCATGATACCCGTTTCGCCCCAAATCATGCGGCCATGATCGGGCCGGATGGGGCCAGTAAACCCAATATCTACCAGTGCCTGTATCACAGCTTCCATATTCACCGAGCCAAATTCGGACGGATGGGCCACTTCATAAAAATCATGATGCCCTGTGACCTTGACATTGCGGGCATGGAAAAAGTTAATCCGTCCGGCGAAAGCACGAATCATGGCAGGCAGATTATTGTCAAGGGTCGCCCCTAATGAGCCAGTGCAGAAGGTCAGGCCATGATAGGGACTCACGACAACATCCAAAATGCGCTGGATGGTCGGCTGGTCACGCACGATACGCGGTAGACCCCAGATTGACCAAGGGGGGTCATCGGGATGCAGGGCGAGATAAACCCCACTGGCCTCGGCGACGGGAACCACGCAGCGCAGGAAATAGGCGAAGTTTTCAAAAAGCTGATCTTCGGAAACCTGCTGATAGCGGTCAATCAACGCTTGCAATTGTTCGCCGGAAAACGCATTTGTCCACGCGACCCGCTTTTCAATGCCTTGACTGATGTCAAACGCCTCGATGTCGGCGTTGACATAGGCACTGCTGGCCGAGCCATCGGGATGAACGTAATGCAGGGTACTACGCATCCAATCGAACCCCGGCATGAAGTTGTAACATAAGGTTGGGATACCCACTTCCCCCATGTGCCGGATGCTCTGGCAGTAATTTTCGATATGGGCGTCCCGTTCCGGCAGGCCTAATTTGATCGCTTCGGAGATGGGGATACTTTCAATCACCTCTAGTTTAAGGCCGACTGCTTCAATTTTTGCTTGGAGGGTCTTTAGGCGCTCAATGGGCCAGACTTCCCCCACCGGAATGCCATCTAACGCACTCACAATGCCTTTGATACAGGGCACTTGGGCGATGTAGTCCAAGCGCACCGGGTCGGAATCACCCAACCACCGCATGGTCATTTTCATAAGGTATTCGTCTCTCGTTAAATCCGATGATGATGGTTAATTTTTAAATTCGGTAAATTGACCCCACCCCTAGCATAGGGAGGCGAGAAAAGCCTGTATTGAAGCCCTTCCCTTTGTTAGGGGAAGGGTTTGGGATGGGGTTTTCTCATATCCCACTAAACGCACTCCAACCGCCATCTACCGGAATTACCACCCCAGTGACAAACCGCGCTGCATCGCTGACCAACCACAACAGCGTGCCCAACAAATCCTCCGGGTCACCAAATCGGCGCATGGGCGTATGGTCAATAATCTGTTGACCACGCGGGGTCAGATTGCCCGTCTCGGCATCAATCAACAGAAAGCGATTTTGCTCGCCCAAAAAGAAACCGGGAGCAATCGCATTGACCCGAATATCGGGGCTGTGTTCGCGTGCCATATAGACGGCCATCCATTGGGTAAAATTCTGGAGGGCTGCTTTGGCCGCGCTGTAGGCAACCACCCGCGTCAGGATTTGGTAGACCGCCATCGAGGAGAAATTAATCATGACCCCCGTCGGCTGTTGCGCCATATATCGCCCAAACACCTGTGAGGCAAGGAGGGTGCTGGTAAAATTCAGATCAAACACCCAGCGCAGGGCATCTTCCGGTAAATCAAAAAAATTGCGTTCACCGGGTACAGCCGTCGCGCCGGGTTTGTTGCCCCCCGCCCCATTCACCAAAATATCCAGTTTGCCATAGGTGTCTAGGATGGTCTTGGCGGCGGTTTCCAACGAGTCTTTTTTCAAGACATCGGCGCTAATGCCGAGGGCCTTGCCACCCTCTGCCTTGATTTCTTCAACCAGCGCATCAATCTTGGCCTGATTTTGCGCGAGTACCACAACGGACGCACCTGCATCGGCAAGCGCCACACACATCGGTGAACAAAGTACTCCCGTGCCCCCGGTGACAAGGGCGACCTTGCCAGAAAGATCAACCTGCATAAACGATTTATCCCTTCAAAAAATCCTCGCGGATGGGGCTAAAAGTATCAATTAACCGCACAGTCGGCGTCAGGAGTTGGATGGTATGGGGCACATTCGACGGAATGGCGATCATATCCCCGGCCTTCAGTTGGTGGGGCGTATCCCCCAAAAAGAATAATAGCTCGCCCGCCGCCACATAGGTGATTTGCTCATGCGGGTGGCTGTGGGGTGGATCGGGTTGGGCGCTTGGGCCATCCGAAAAATCCATGACCACCATCATCAGGTCGTTGGTGTGGGTTAAATAGCGTGTGCGCCCCGGTTTAATGGTCTCGCGCACGGCTTCTGCTTGAAAGATCGCCGCCATTGCTGCTGCTCCTGTTATGACTTTTCACAAAATGACCCCTTCCCCTAACAAAGGGAAGGGCTTAAAGATCGTGTAATCTCCCCTCCCTATGCTTGGGGGGAGGCCGGGGGTGGGGTTGAATGTTATTCGTTACCGTACCTCAACGGGCTAACCAACCGCCATCTACTGGAATAATTGCCCCATTCAAATAATCCGATGCTGCCGACGCCAAGAACACCACTGCGCCCTGCAAATCGCTGGCTTCCCCCCACCGCCCTGCCGGAATACGCGCCAAAATTGAGGCATTGCGTGTTTCGTCCGCCCGTAATGCCGCCGTGTTATCAGTAGACATATAACCGGGGGCAATCGCGTTGACGTTGAGGCCCATCGAAGCCCATTCATTCGCTAGAGCGCGTGTAATGCCCATGACCCCGCTTTTCGACGCGGTATAGGAGGGAACCAATATCCCGCCCTGAAAGGACAGCATGGAAGCGATGTTGATAATCTTGCCATGTCCTTTGGGAACCATGCGGCGGGCGGCGGCTTGCGATAGGAAAAAGACCGCCTTTAGATTAATTTGCAGCACCGCATCCCAATCGTCCTCGCTAAATTCGAGGGCCGGGGCACGTTTGATAATCCCCGCGTTGTTGACCAAAATATCAATGCTGCCGAGTTCCTTGACGACGGTATTCACCACATCGCTCAACCCGCTGACGGGGGTACTGTATAAGTCGCAGGAGATGGTGGTAAATTTGCGTCCAGCCTTCTTGACCAGATCACACGTCTCGTTACAGTCGGGGGTGCGATCCAACACGGCGATATTGGCTCCCGCTTGGGCCAATCCTACCGCCATCGCCTGCCCCAAACCCCGACTCGCTCCGGTGACGAGGGCGACTTTGCCATCTAATCTAAATGAATCTAATATGCCCATAAATGTATTCCTTTATGAAAATAAATCATTAGGGGTGTCGAAAAAGCCTATCCTCACCCCCCGCCCCCCTCTCCACTGCGTAGCGAGGGGGAGTTAAAGTCCCTCTCCATGCAATGGGGAGGGGTTTGGGGTGGGGATTACTCACCTTTTGCGACACCCTATCAATCTGACCCTGCTTTAAGGAGACGGCGCTGTTACAGCAAACTGCCCATCGGCACAACGTCCATATCCGAGAAGGTTTGATTTTCACCTGCCATTGCCCAGATAAAGGCATAATTCCCTGTACCCATACCCGCGTGAATTGACCAACTGGGGGAAATGACGGCCTGCCGGTTGCGTATCACCAGATGGCGCGTTTCGTTTGGCTCACCCATCAAATGAAACACGAGATTGTCGCCTTCGAGGTCGAAATAAAAATAGACCTCCATGCGGCGGGCGTGGGTATGGGCGGGCATGGTGTTCCACATATTATTGGGTTCGAGCAACGTCACGCCCATCACCAACTGGCAGCTTTGAATGCCTTCGGGATGGATAAATTTATTGATGGTGCGCTCATTCGAATTGGCGATACTGCCGAGATGGACGGGTTGGGCTTGGCTAATCGGCAAGTGTACCGTCGGGTAGGTCATGTGGGCGGGTGTGCTGGCGATATAAAACAGCGCCCCCTCTCCGGCAAAACACACTGATCTTGTTCCCATGCCGATATACAAGCAGTCCAGTTTTTCCAGCGAATAGACCGTGCCATCTACTGTGACGGTGCCGCGCCCACCGACATTGACAATACCGACCTCTCGCCGCGCTAGGAAAAATTCTGCGCCCAAATCTTTCGGGCTGGCCGTCAGTTCAATCGGTTGGGTGTTCGTTGGGCTGGCCCCACCGATGATAATCCGGTCAATATGGCTGTAGGTCAGGGTCAGTTCGCCGGGTCGGAAAAGTTCAGGAATGAGAAATTCGGCCCGAAGCTGCTCGGTGGAAAAATTTTTCACCTTGTCGGGGTGCGATGGATAACGCATGTCCATGAGTGGTGGCCTCCCTATAGTTCCAGCAAATACAATTGGACGCGCCCGCCTTCATCTGAGGCGAACAAAATGCGGCTGCCATCCCAATCCCATGTGGGGTGACAATGACTGCTTTGCGTATGCCACGAGGTCTTGTGTCCGCATAATTCGGTTAATTTTGGCTCGGTGCCGGAGATGTCAATCAGCACCAATTTGTCTACATCATCGCCGACCAGCACAGTATTGTCGGGATTGGCATGATAGTGATTGCAGTAGAAGGGCATATCAATTTTCTTGACCAGCTTGCCATTACGATCCATCAAGCCGACAAAGGGGATCATGGTGTTTTGATTGACCGCCACATCTTTGACCACCGCCTGTGTCTTGTCGGAGGTAATGGTGCCGTCGTGCCCCGGCCCACGATTATCAAAAAAGACATAACCGTCCTGTGTCCAGAACTCATGCCCAATCGAGTCCTCTTCGTTTTGGCGGAAGCAGGGCCGCGCCTCCCGCGAGATGAAATCCAAAAACCAGATGCGCTGCTGTACCAGATTCCACGGGCCTTCATGACAGAACATGCCTAAAGTGGAGTCTACGGGCGAAAATTGGAAGTGCCCGACCTGATGGGTATCCTTCAACACATCAAACGACCCCGACCCATCCAGATAGGCCAGCGTGATGCGCCCGTCCTTGATGGCATAAAAGCGCTCTTTGAATCCGGCATAATTCGCGCCGTGATAATGAATGGGGTCGCGGCTGTCTTCATTGCGGCAAAACGCAACATATTGGCGATTGGGGGCAATCGAAGGCACACTCGCCATTTGATAAGCGCCCGTCTCTCGATAGACCAGTGTTGTGACGCCTGTCTCGGTATTCAGCACCTTGACTTCGCAGTCGGTGGTATAGGCGATCAAATGGCCTTCGGGGGTTTTGGTGACGGCACTGGCGGAACGCACAATATCGTCGCTCAACTGCTCGATCACCCCGGTATCCAAATTCATGCGAAAAATGCTGAATTCCGGGTCTTCATGCGGGGCGCGATTTTTGCCAGAGGCGCGATCTGACTGGAAAATAAGCTCGTTTTTTCCCTGTACAAACGAATTTTCCGTAAAATACATATGCACATTGTTACCCGTTGTGGTCAGGCGCTTGATGGTGCGGCCTGTCAGCGCATCGGTAAACGTGCTCATTTCCGATTGCCATGTTCTCATACGAACTATCCTTTTACGATTCAGGGGTCACAACCAGCGTAAAGGTCATGCCCGAAATTAAAGTGCTGATGCGTTTTAAGACACCGCGTCGTTCATTTTCGCGGCTCTCTTTTTCCAAATATTCGATCTGAAAATTCGCCCCTTCTGCACAGACGCTAATCGTGGAGTTTTCGCCGCGAATCAGCACGGTATCTGGCGCTTGCACCGCGACGTCATGCCATGTCACAAAGGCTTCTTCAATCGGCAGGGAGTCGGCGGCGAATTCAAATTGATCTTGGATAATGGCGACGCCTGTTTGGGGATCAAGCGAGACGGTACGGCGGGCCAGTGTCAATTCCGGTAATTCATAGGCGGTGTGGAAATCCAACGTGACGAATTTCCAGCCGTTGGCCTCGCCATGTTCGAGAATTGTGCCATAGAAGCGGCGCGACCCGCCAAATTCACGTCCGGGTTGTTCCATGTGACCGCCGATACGCGGAATATTGTGGCTGTAGGCGTTGGTGAAAATGTTGTCATACCGCGTCTGGCGGAAATAGGCTTTGCTATATTTGCCACGTCCAGCGTCGGGGATAAGGCTTTCGCCCGCGATGTGGTAGACAAAACTGCCCACGTCCACATGGCTGTGATGCCCGTCGTTGTGCCCCACCGTCACAGCCAACACGACGGGTTTTTGCGCGGCCTTGCCGACCATCTTGACCACGCCGACGGTTGGCAATACATAATCACGCAGAGGGGGCGGGTCATATTCCTTACCATCCCACCACACCAATTGGCGCAGCATAATCGGCAGTTTGGCGACGGAATAACTGTGTTCATCCGGTTTGGGCAGACTACCAACCAGCGCCCGTAATTCATGCACGCCGGTGCGTTCGGCTAATTTTTGCGCGATGCCTGCTGCGATATTGACCGTTTCCGGGGTATCGCCAAAATTGAGATATTGTGGGGGTTGCAGCGCCATGCCCACCGGATAAGTGGCGATGTCTTTCATACACTCCGTCGCCAGCAAATCATATTCGCCTGCCGTGATTTCGCGCAGCAGTTCCGCGACAGTGACATAAAACATGAGGCCGTAATTCCAATAACCCACACCTTCAATGCTGCCGCCGTCTTCCTCAAATCCGGTGGCGATGTAGGTCTCGAAGCCCTCCAAGACCAGCGCGAAGGCTTCGGCCAGTGTTTGGGGGTCGTCCACCATACGCAAAAAGGCCAGCCCGATGCTGCCATTCACTACGCCGTTCCAATTCAGCGCCCCTTTAAACCACCAGTGCTTGCGGGCATGGGCGAGATAGGGTTTAAAGATGTGGCGCTCCAATTCCAGTTTGACGCGCTGAACCACTTCCGGCGTCAGGTCGTTTTTGAGTAGATAGGCCGTTTCCGCCAGCACCGCACCCGTTTCCGCCGCGAACAGATCAATGCTATCCGGCTCACGGGTCAGCGAGGTGTGGGCGCCCAGCGGCTCGGTACGCAGGATGGGTGGCTCAATTTCCCAGTAATTTGGCCCCTGCTCCTCATGCGCGGGCACGACCCACGAAGTTTCTTCGCAGATGGCCCATAGCAAATTTTCAATCGGGCGCAGCATGGATTGATCGCCCATGATGAATTCGACGAGGGCACGGGTGATCATGGCACGGCGCAGAAAATAGGGGTCTTGATATTCGGGACGGCTGCCCGTGTGTTCAAATTCGCGGTACAGGTGATAGGTCAGCAGCGGAATATTGTGTACATCGGGCACCATCACCCGTATCACATCGAGCATGGGTGGGGTCATCGGGGCGGTGCGGATTTGTTCGCGCAAATCGCTGATGGGGGCAGGATTGGAAAACCACTGCTTGAGTTGTTGAATACTGGGACGCATGATTAATGCACTCCTACCAGTGAGAGTTGATCGGCAAAATGACAAGCCACCCCATGTCCTTCGGGAGTTTCGCGCCACTCCGGGACTTCTTGTTTACAGATGTCTTTGGCGTAATGACAACGCGGATGGAAGGCACAGCCCGATGGTGGATTGGCCGGATTAGGCACATCACCCGAAAGGAAAATGCGTTCGCGTTTGACGTCCGGGTCTGTCGAAGGCACAGCAGAAAGCAGCGCCTCGGTATAGGGGTGACGCGGGTTTTGATAGAGTTGTTTGGATTCGGCCAGTTCAACAATCTTGCCCAGATACATCACGGCGACGCGGTTGCTGATGTGCTGCACCACCGAGAGGTCGTGGGCGATAAACAGATAGGCCATATTCAGTTGCGACTGTAAATCTTGCAGCAGATTGACCACCTGTGCCTGTACGGACACATCGAGCGCCGACACGGGTTCATCACACACAATCAATTTTGGGTGCAGGGCAAGGGCGCGTGCGATCCCAATCCGCTGACGCTGCCCCCCACTGAAGGCATTGGGATAGCGGTTCATGTGTTCGGGGCGCAACCCCACTTTGCGCAGCAGGTCGGCGACTTCTTCTTTGAGTTGACGGGGACGCTTGCCTGTGTAGATGACCAGCGGCTCGGCGACAATATCCAAAACCGTCATACGCGGGTTGAGCGATGAGAAGGGGTCTTGAAAAATCATCTGGATTTCATGGCGATATTGGCGCAAACTGTTGGAATCGAGCTTGGCGAAATCAATCATGTGCCCCTGACTGATGCCGTCTTTGTGATGCCGCGCATGGACGACCAGTTTTTTGACGTTATAGGTCAGGTCTTCGTCTTCATGAAACAAAATTTCGCCCGTCGTCGGTTGATAGGCCCGCACCACACAGCGGCCTGCGGTGGTCTTGCCACAGCCGGATTCACCCACCAACCCCAACGTCTCGCCACGCCGGATTTTGAAATTGACACCATCCACCGCCCGGACGTGCCCCACCACTTGCCGGAGGACGCCCCGCCGGATGGGGAAATATTTGCTGAGATTATTCACTTCAATAAGATAATTGGTTTCCATCACACCCCCCTAACTATATAGTGTGCAGCGGACTTGATGACCGGGTTCGACTTCGACCAATGGCACACCCGCCGGGTCTTGGCAGGCCGATGACTTGTTTTTGACCGGACAGCGATCAAAAAAGGCACAGCCTTTGGGCACATTAAAGGGGTCGGGAATCATGCCGGGGATGGGATGCAGCCGCGTGCGCTCTTGATTACCCATCGCAGGGACGGATTGCAGCAGGCCAACGGTGTAGGGATGCGCGGGGCGTTTTAACAAGGTGGTACGCTCCGCCACCTCAACCACTTTACCGAGATACATGACCGCGATACGATCTGCCATCTCATTGATGACGCCCAAGTTGTGGGTAATCATCATAATGGCCGAGCTAAATTCGTTTTGCAGATCACGCATCAAGTCCAAAATTTGAGCTTGGATGGTCACATCCAGCGCGGTGGTCGGCTCATCGGCAATCAACAGTGAGGGATTGCAGGAAAGCGCCATCGCAATCATGGCCCGCTGACGCATCCCACCCGAATATTGATGGGGGAAGGAGCGCACAAATTGACGCGGGTTGGCGATGCGGACGGCTTGCAACATCTCAATGGCTTTTTCTTCGGCTTCCTTCTTGCCCACCTTTTGATGCAGCATAATGGCTTCCATAATCTGGTTGCCGATGGTGTGCATCGGGGAAAGTGAGGTCATCGGCTCTTGGAAAATCATGGCGATTTCGTTGCCGCGTATCGAGCGAATCTCCGAGCCGTTGGGGTCGAGGGCGGTCATGTTGACTTCTTCGCCACTGCGACGGCGGAACCACACCTCGCCACTAGAAATTTTGGCGACGCGGCGGGGCAGCAAACGCATAATGCTGTGGGCGGTGACGCTTTTGCCACAGCCAGATTCGCCCACGACGCCCAATGTTTCGCCATTACGGATGGAGAGTGTTACCCCATCCACGCCGCGCACCGTGCCATCAAGGGTATGGAAATGGACTTCTAAGTCCTGAATTTCTAAGCAGTTTTCGGGATTCATGGCACACCTTACACCGTATAGGGGTCAGCCGCGTCGCGCAGGCCATCGCCCAAAAAGCTAAACGCAACGGTGACAATCACAATCACGAAGGCGGGCGAAAACACCCAAGGATAGAGCGCCAACGATTGCAGGTTTTGCACCTCATTCAGCAGTACACCCCAACTGGTGGTCGGAGGTCGCAGGCCCAAGCCCAGATAACTCAGGGCGGTTTCGGCCAAGATCATGCTTGGCAGGGACAGAGTGGCGACTACGATAATCTGCCCAATCGTCGCGGGCACAAGATGTTTAAAGATGATGCGGGCATCGCTTGCCCCGGCCAGCCGCGCCGCCATGATGTAATCACTTTCACGCAGGGAGAGCACCACGCCACGCAGTTGTCGCGCCAGCCACGTCCACCCAATCAAGGACAAAATGAGGGTGATGGCAAAGTAGGTCTGAATTTGTGACCAATCTTTGGGCACGGCGGCGGAAAGCGCCATCCACAGCGGAATAGACGGAAAGGCCCGCACGACCTCAATCAATCGTTGGATGATCTCGTCTACCAAACCGCCATAATAGCCGGAGACAATCCCCAAGACCGTCCCCAGCACCAAACTCATGATGACCCCCACGAGACCAATGGTGAGCGAAATTTGCCCACCGATTAAGATACGGGTGAACATATCTCGCCCCTGTCGGTCTGTGCCTAAAATGGCGACGATGCCCCCCGGCGCTTGGAATAAATGGACATCTGTTTTAAATAGCCCCATTAATTTATAGGGTTCGCCCTTAGCAAAAAATTCGAGATGGATTTTTTTATCGGTGCGGGTAAATACGCGCCGCAAATCTTCATCGTAACTGCTTTCGACTTCATAGACATAGGGTCGAAGCGTGCCCTCGTCAAAAAAGTAGACGGGTTGCGGGGGCAAATAGGTTTGTTTGGGAAAGCGCGTTTGCAGGGTATAGGGGGCGACGAAGTTGGCAAGCAGGGCCAACACATAATAGACGAGCACAATCACCCCACCCAGCATCGCAAAGCGGTTGCGACGGAAACGTCGCCAAATCATCGTCCACTGGGAGGCGGCATAACGCGCTTCTTTCTCGGAAAGTCCCTGATATTCAGCGCCTTCTTGCATCGCCTCTTCATATAAACCGCGCAGTTCGCCGGATTTTTGTTCAAGTGGAATGCTTCCAACAGCCATGTTTGTAATACTCCTCATCCGTGTTTAGTTATAGGCAATGCGCGGGTCAACCCAAGCCAACACCATGTCGGCGATCAGGTTGGCAAACAGCAGCATCAAAGACATCAGCATCAAAAATGTACCGGCCACAAAGGGGTCTTGGCTGCGCAGCGAACGCAGGAACAATGGCCCAGTCGTCGGAACGGACAATACCTGCCCAATCAGGATGGAGGAGGAGATGATTTTCGGAATTTCGAGGGCCACCACACTGATGACCGGATTGAGGGCCGAACGCACCACATATTTATTGATGACGATCTTCTCTTTGAGTCCTTTGGCACGGGCAGTGGTGACATATTGTTGGTTGAGTGTATCGAGCATCCCGCTGCGCATAATACGCACTAGCTGGGCGGTACTGGCAAGGGCCAAGATAATAGCCGCCGGGATGAGGTGCATAATATAGTCCACTGTTTTGTCAAAACTGGCCGGGGCGTTGGCATATTCAATGGATTGATCACCCAGCACCTCCAGATCGAGGACAATCCCGCCGACATATAACCAAATGAGGGCCAGCAAGAATCCCGGAATGGACAAGCCCAGATAGGCCAATGCTGAAAGCAGGGTGTCGCCAATCGAATATTGATGGGTAGCCGAATAGATGCCAATCGGGATCGCCATCACGACCATAATCAGAATCGAGATGCCCCCCAACAGCAGGGTATACGTCACACGACTGTCAATCAGAGGCCAGACATCCTCTGACCATTCATAGGAATAACCAAAGTCGCCTTTTGGAAAACCCGTGATCCATTTGTAATATTGGGTCAGGAAGGGCTTGTCCAGACCATAGCGTGCTCGCAGCAGGTCAGCCTGATCGTCGGACATCCCACCGCCGCTTGTGCCTTGTACGGCTTGCAAGGTGGTGAAATAGTCACCTTTAGGTAGTTGAATGATGCCAAAGGAGATGAAGGAGATGACAAACATCATCGGGATCATCCCTAATAGGCGGCGAATGATATAGGCAATCACTTTTTATACTCCGTCAAAGAACTTAAAGACTTTTAAAGGGGAACCTCACCCCAAACCCCTCTCCCTCGTGAGATGGGCTTAAATGCAGTGATTTCGATTCCCCCTCGCCTGTTGGAGAGGGGGTTAGGGGGTGAGGTTCACTTTCTAACTTAAAGTGATCTGCTATTCAGCGAAATAGAAGTGTTCGGGATTCATCGTGCCGGGGGTCATGATAATCCAGTCGGCGGTATGGTTTTCCGCCACATTCATGAAGTTGTTCTTCACGACAACGGGATTCGGGACCAGACCGACGGTACCGAGCGTCCATAGGCCTTCGCTGGACATGCGGACAAGCTCTTTGCCGATTTCAATCTGACGGGCTGGGTCAGTTGTTAGTTTGTATTCGTCATAGAGGGCCATCGCAGCCTTGAATTCTTCGGTGGGTTCCAGACCTTCAGCGCCACCCGTCTTGTACCATGTACCATAGGCCGGGGCCATCCAAGAGCGTTCGTCAAAGGGGAAGATGTAGATGGGGTCAACCATCGGCAGCAACCCACGATCGGTTGTCCATGTGGAGACCATGACTTCATTAGCACCCGCACGCGGCCAGAACACGTCACGGGTCGAGGTTTGAACCTGCGTCTCGATACCAACGGTGTTCCACCATTCGGCAATCAGTTCCAACGAGTCTTGGATACCGGAAGAGGTATTGGAGGTTTCAATCAAGATCAGGATGTCTGAGCCATCCGCGAAGTTATAGTAGCCATCGTCACCCTTTTGCAGGCCGATGTCATTCAGTAAGGAGGTCGCCAGATCAACATCATATTCACCGTTTAGATTCTCAATTTCGGGGATGTAGTACGGCGAATCGGGCACAACGGCAATCGTGCGTGGCACACCCTGACCTAAGAAGGCGATGTCATTAATGGCTTCGCGGTCAATCGCGTGCGACATAGCCTGACGGAAGCGCAGGTCTTGGAACAGCGTGCGATAGTTGTCATCGGGATAGCTTTGGTTGAACCACAGACTTGCAGAGGAAGCCTGTGCCTGCGGCCACAGCAGCATGTGATAGTTGCCTTCTTCGGCGTTGTCCTGATAGATCGGGAATTGGGCGAGGTCAATGGCACGGGCCTGCATATCGAGGTCGCCCGCGATACCCATTGCATTCACGCCGTCCACGCCTTCGACTAGGTGTAGATACACATAGTCAATGTAGGGCAGTTGGTTGCCTTCTTCGTCCACTTTCCAGTAGTAGGGGTTACGTTCCGCAACCACGAGGGTGGTGCCGGCTTCGTATTCCGTAATCTTCCACGCCGTCATCACAGGGCGATCTACGTTGTAGTCGAAGGCTTTTTCTTCAAACAGTTCGTAGGTGGCGTCGCTGTTATATTTGGGATGGAATTGTTCCAGATAGTGACGGGGCGCAAAGAAACCAAAGCGCTCGAAGCCCAGCGGCCATTGATTGCCATGGAAGGCCAAACCGACGGTCTCGGCCAAGCCATTGGGGGCAGCGAAATGCAGGGTGATGGTGTCATCATCCACTCGTTCGAGCGTCATCGGCTCGCCACCAATCAACCACTCACCATGAACGGCGGCGGTGATTTCGGGATCGTTTTCGATGTCTTCCCACCAGAAGATCACATCATCCACCGTGAACGGCACGCCGTCTGACCACTTTAGGCCGGGGCGGAAATTCAGGGTCAAGGCTTTGCCATCATCGCCAAATTCCCAGCTTTCAGCCAGATTTTCTTGCACGGCATCCGAGGGGTTACGCGGCCAACGCAGCACGGGGTCATAGGTGATCCGGCCAAAGCAGTGGAAGTCATCCACACCGCGCCATGCACGATGCCATGTCCCACCATAGACACCAATCGTGTCGCCTTCAGCTAAGGAGACAACCAAGGGATTGGCGGGCAGGCGTTCTTCAACAGGGGGGAGGTCACCAGCCGCAACTTTTTCGGCCAGCATTGGGGCTTCATTATACATGCCGCCGTCTTGGGCAGCCGTTTGGCGAGGTAGTGCAACAAAAGCAGAAGCAATTAAGACACATACAATTACAAAAGACAGAATTCGCTTGTACATCATCCCTCCTAAAAATTTGCTTGAAAAATCGGAACAGAACGGCTTTTTTGCTGTCGTATTGCTCCTTTCTCTCGATATTATTTTGGGGTCGAGTTAGCGCTAACTCTAGTAAAGCGACCAAAACTCGACTTATTGAGTTAGCGTTAACCCAGAAAACATTCAAAGAATAGTTGCAAAAGGTTAGCGTTAACTCATATAATATAAAATGGTTTTTAAATTTTGTCAAATTTTGTGTTTTTCGTCTATTGACAACTGGTAGAGGTATGACTCGCAAACCGCAAAGAGCAACTCTGGCCGACGTAGCACGCGAAGCTGGTGTGTCTATGATGACGGTCTCACGGGTGATTCACGGGACAGGCCGGATTAGTGATGATACCCGTCAGCACGTCCGCCAGATTATTGACAAATTGGAATATCGCCCCAACCGCGCCGCCCGCACCCTCGTCACCAAACGCACCTATATGATCGGCTTTGTCGCCCCCGACATCACCAATCCCTATTTCACCGAAATCCTTCAAGGGGTGGAAGAATTTTTCTGGCGCGAGGGCTACAATGTGATGCTGGCGAATAGCAACGAAAACCCCGAACGCGAAAAGGCCATCCTTGACCAACTGGAATCCACGATGGTGGACGGCATTATCGTCTGCTCGTCCCGCCTATCCGATGACGAACTCATCCCCCTCATTGAAAAACACTCAGCGATTGTGGTGGTCAATCGCAATTTACCCCACCATTTGGGCAGCGTGGTCACGACGCTCCATCCACGCGGCTATCGGGCGGTGCTGGCTGCCAAATATCTATATGAAACAGGTCGCCGCCGGATTGGATATGTCAATCTGGTGCGCAGCATTTCCAGCGTGAATCTGGATATGTTTATGCAGGAACTCCAAGCGCTGCAAATTCCGGTAAATCCCAATTGGTACGCCACTTGTAAACCCACATGGCCGGCGGGATATGAGACGGGCAAGGTGCTGCTGGCCCAACACCCAGAACTAGACGCCGTGATTGCCGGGAATGACCTTGTGGCATTGGGGGTCATGCGGGCGGCAATGGAACGGGGTATTCATATCCCGCATGATTTGGCCCTCATTGGCGGCGATGATATTTTGATGGCAAGCCAAGTTAGCCCACCCCTCACCACCTTTCGGAGTGATAAATACAACATTGGAACAATGGCGGCGGAACTGCTGCTCCGACGAGTCGAAGGGGATTTAACCTATTGTGAGCATCATTATGAAGACGTGCTCATTATTCGAGAAAGCACCTAAAAATGAAAGTAAAAATTGAAGAACGTTATTTAAACTCTCCTTTAGCCTATGAGTTGTATCAGGCCATTGCCCGCTTGCCGCTCATTTGTCCACACGGGCATGTGGATCCGCGTTTGTTTGCCGAGACCGATTATCAGTTCGGCACACCGGTTGATTTGCTGATTATTCCCGACCACTATATTTTTCGGATGCTCTATTCACAGGGTATCGCATTGGAATCGCTCGGTATTCCGCGCCGCGATGGTGCTCCCGTTGAGACCGACCATCGGCGCATCTGGCAGCTTTTCGCCGACCATTTTTATCTGTTTCGAGGTACGCCAACAGGCATCTGGATCAAGGATGAATTGGAGCAGGTCTTTGGCATTCCCGATAAATTGACCAGCCGCACGGCCCAAACCATCTATGATGCCATCGCCGATAAATTAACCCAAGCAGATTTCGCACCGCGCCGCCTATTTGAGCGCTTTAATATCGAAACACTCGCCACCACCGATACCGCTACTGACCCTCTGACCTATCACAGCCAAATGCGGGCGTCGGGCTGGTCGGCCAACATCATTCCTACCTTTCGCCCGGATGCGGTGGTTAATCTGGACAGCCCCAACTGGCTCGACAGCATCCATCAACTCAGCCAAGTCAGCGGAATCGAAGTGGGCAGTTATGCCAGTTTTATCATGGCCCTCGAAGATCGCCGTGCCTTTTTTAAACAGATGGGCGCGGTGGCAACCGACCATGCCGCATTGACGGCCCATACCGAACACCTCACCTCCGCTACAGCCGAGGCGATATTTGCACGTGCCCTGAGCGGCAATCTCCATGCGGATGATGCTCGTCGTTTCACCGGGCACATGTTGATTGAAATGGCGCGGATGAGCGTTGAAGATGGCTTGGTGATGCAGTTGCATATCGGGGCGTTCCGCAATCATAACCCGCAACTCTATGAATATTTCGGGCGGGATATGGGGGCGGATATTCCCATCCAGACCGAGTTTACCCGTGCCTTGAAGCCCCTCCTAGATTGTTATGGCAGCGACCCCCGCCTGACCCTGATTTTGTTTACACTAGATGAAACGACCTATAGCCGCGAACTTGCGCCACTGGCAGGCCACTACCCTGCCCTACGACTCGGCCCCCCATGGTGGTTTTTTGACAGTTTCAACGGCATGGCCCGCTATTTTGATCAGGTCATTGAGACCGCCGGACTGTATAACACTGCCGGGTTTAATGACGACACCCGTGCCTTCCCATCCATTCCAGTACGGCATGATGTGTGGCGACGGGCCAGCGCGAATTGGGTGGCTGATCTGGTGAGGCGGCGGATTGTGGATGACGACGATGCGGCGGAGATGATGCACGATTTAGCGTATGGCTTGGCGAAACGGGCCTACCGAATGGGAATGGGAGAAAAAGCATGAACCTTCAACAGATTCAGCAGGGAGACACGACCTATACCCTTGTTCGCACGCAGCAAGGCAAACATCTACTTGTGAGCGGGGATACACAGGGTTTTGAAGCGACGCCGGGGGATGGTGGGTTGATGTGCCCCCTCAATGCCGACAACGCCGCCGAACTCCGCAAACGTATCCAATGGTTGAATCCGCAGCCGCTGGGATTAGCGACCTCCGCCGGATTCGGAGACCGCCTCGGCATCGCCACGCCCGGTCACGCACAGGCCGTCTATGGAACCGGGATTGCGCCGATTTTTGCCCAACAATCTGTGCGCGAAAACACCCGCACCGGACGCAGCCCCCAACAAGTGATGGATGACGCCATGTGGGGTGTCTTGGAAAGCAATTGGCAGGCGGCATGGGGCGCGGATGCCGATCACCAAAAAAATACCGACGATCTTGACCAGTTCATCGCGGCGGGTTATACCTTTTTTACGATTGACCCCGGCGATTTTGTGGATAACGACGCCGAGACTGATGATTTGGAAACCCTGCGTCAAAAAGTGCAGCAGTTGGAATGGAGCGTCTTATCCAGCGACCCCAAGCGCCTATTGGAAGATTATCTGAGAGATTGGCCGACCCTCAATCTGCACTTGGATGAATACACCCTGCTCAAAGCCGCCGCGAAATATGGCAAAGCGGTTGTGCATACCGTCAATATGGCACGCTATCTGCTGACCCGCCTTACCGCTTTTGACCTAGAAATGTCGGTGGATGAAACCGACATCCCAACTTCCTTCGCGGAGCATTTTTATATCGTCAGTGAACTCAAACGCCTGCAAATTCCGGTGGTCAGCATTGCCCCGCGTTTTGTGGGTCGCTTTGAAAA
Source organism: Chloroflexota bacterium (assembly GCA_024434115.1). Classification (GTDB taxonomy): domain Bacteria; phylum Chloroflexota; class Anaerolineae; order Aggregatilineales; family J027; genus CFX10. The sequence continues at coordinate 40,845 of QMIT01000005.1, read as the reverse complement.
AGGCGTGGATTATATCGGCGACCTCGGTGAGCTTGATCGTAACATTGCCGGACATGCCGCTATCCAGAATTTTTTTGGACGAACGTACAAACTAAGTCTGCACAGCGGGTCGGATAAATTTTCGGTTTACCCCATCGCCATGCGCCACACCAAAGGATTGGTGCATCTCAAGACGGCTGGTACGAGTTATCTGGAAGCGCTGCGCATCTTGGCGGCCAAACAACCCAAGCTGTTCCGCGAGATGCTCAATTTCTGTGTGGCCCGCTATGAAACTGACCGCAAGACCTATCATGTTTCGGCGGAATTGGAGCGGATGCCCAAAAATGTGCTCGACGACGAATTGCCCGATTTACTGGATCAGTTCGATACGCGCCAAGTGCTGCATGTCACGTTCGGCTCTGTCCTGAACACCTATGGGGCAGTGCTGCACAGCACGTTGCGACAATTTGAAGCTGACTATCATGCGGGGCTGAAGTGTCATTTTGATAGACATCTGCAACCCTTTAGCACCCACGAAGCGTAGGGCATCATGACACTCGATATTTTGACGATGGGGGAAATCATGCTGCGTTTCACCCCGCCCCTGCCCCAAGTGTTGGAGCAAGCGCCCTATTTTGAAGTGGGACCTGCGGGGGCAGAATCGAATGTGGCGATTGCCGCCGCCCGCATGGGCCTCAAAACAGGCTGGATTTCACGTCTGCCCGATCATTCATTGGGGCGACGGGCCGCCGCCTCGGTGCAGCAGCATGGAGTAGACATCAGCGGGGTCGTGTGGACGCCGACGGGCCGCTTGGGGTCGTATTATCTCGATTACGGTGTGCCCCCCCGCTCCCCCCAAGTGATTTATGATCGGGCTGGCTCGACCTTTACCGAAATGACCATTGGCGAGGTGGACTGGGACTATTTTTGTTCCACCCGCCTGTTTCATGTGTCGGGCATTACGCTGGCCCTTAGCGAAAGCCTGCGCGAGGTGGTGCGCCATGCCATCCACCTGACCCGGCAGTCCGGTATTCTGATGGCACTGGATGTCAATTATCGCGCCAAGTTATGGTCAACCGACATTGCCTATCAGACCATTCGCCCCTTGTTGTCGCAGGTGGATATTTTGAAAATGGGCCTCGATGAAGCGCATCACGTCCTCCACATGAGTGGGGACGCCGCCACGATTGCCCAAAACCTCCATGACGAATTTGGCTGTCGGGTCGTCGTTATCACCAATGAAAGTCAGCCCGTCGTGGCTTTTGATGGACAATTGCACACCCAAGCCACCCAGCCCGTTCAGGTGGTGGATGCGATTGGCGCGGGGGATGCGTTTATGGGTGGATTTTTGTGCGGTTATCTGGAACAGGGTGTGGCATGGGGATTGCAAATGGGCAGCACCTTAGCCGCGCTTAAATTGACCTATCAAGGCGATGTGGTCTGGTGCAGCCGCGACCAAGTGATGAGCCTCATTGAGGTACGACAGTCGGCGTTTCGATAATTGTTTTCGGGGAGATTTCGGCACCCTCCCCAACCCTCCTTAAACCAGTTCCTGTGCAGGCACTTTTGTAGAAAAACTGACCTCTCTCCCACCTGAGAGAGGCTTAATATCCGCGCGTGCCGCTGGTCGGACACATCCACCTGCCCCCTTCTTTCCGATTGTTCAATTTTTCTCCATGTGACTTAAGTCACAGTGCGTCAATCCGACCTTTGGCAAGATGTAAGCATGGCATTTGAAAATTGAATCTTGCACAAGGAGTGTTTATGAGCAAGTTGCGAGCATTTTTGATTATCGTGGTGGTCGCCGCGATTGGTATCTCAGTCGGGCGCACCTTTACAGCCAAGACCAACGTCGAGGCACAGGGACCGGGTTGGCAAGAAATTGCCGAAGCACGCGGCCTAACCGAAGAAGACCTGCGGGCGGCGGCTATGACGTATACCCCAAGCGGCGTCATGGATGAATACGTGATGTTTGCATCGGGCGGTCACAGTGGACAGGTGTTAGCCATCGGTGTCCCCTCGATGCGCTTGCTGCGTACCATTAGTGTTTTTACCCCCGAACCGTGGCAAGGATATGGTTATGGGGCAGGCAACGAAGTCCTCGATCAGGGGAACATTGACGGGCAAGAAATTCGTTGGGGCGATTCGCATCACCCGTCCCTGAGTGAGACCAATGGTGAATACGACGGCGAATGGTTGTTCATTGGCGATAAGGCGAATGGGCGCGTGGCGGTAATTGACCTCCGCGATTTCGAGACCAAACAAATTGTCACCAATCCGATTTATCTCAACGATCACGGCGGCACGTTTGTGACCCCCAACACCGAATACATTGTTGAAGGTGGTCAATATGCCCATCCGTTGGGTGGCGAATATGCCGATATAGCGGAATATCAAGACAAGTATCGCGGCCTCATCACCTTCTGGAAATTTGACCGCACCACCGGGCGCATTGATGAAAGTGCCTCGTTTGCAATGGAACTACCCCCCTATTGGCAAGACCTGTGCGACGCGGGTAAAGCCGTTTCGGAAGGTTGGGTCTTCTGCAATTCCATCAATACCGAAATGGCGACGGGTGGTATTGAATCGGGCAATCCCCCATTTGAAGCAGGTGTCAGCCAAAACACGCATGACTATCTGCACGCCATTAACCTAAAGGCTGCCGAAGCCGTTGCCCAAGCAGGCAATACGGTGGACATCAATGGGATGCGTGTCATTCCGCTCGAAACCGTCAACGAAAATGGCCTGCTCTATTTCGTACCCGAACCCCGCAGCCCGCATGGTGTAGACATTGCCCCGCACGGCGATTTTATGGTGGTGGCAGGCAAACTTGACCCACACGTGAGCGTCTACAGCTTTGCCAAATTGCAGGCAGCCATTGCAGCAGGCACCAGCGAAACCGACCCCTATGGTGTGCCAATTCTGCCAATGGAATCCGTTTTGGAAGCACAGGTTGAATTGGGGCTTGGGCCACTCCACACCCAATTTGATAATCAAGGCTATGCCTATACCAGCTTGTTCCTCGATTCAGCCGTTGCGCGGTGGAGTCTTGGCGCAGAGGGCTATCGTCCACAGGATGGCTGGGCGCTGCAAGGTCGTATCCCGGTTCAATACAATGTCGGTCACATCGCCGCCGCTGAAGGGGACACTGTTTCACCCGATGGCACGTATCTGGTTGCCCTCAACAAGTGGTCAATTGATCGTTTCCTTTCGACTGGCCCACTGCTCCCCCAAAATCTGCAACTGGTAGATATTTCGCAGTCCGGCGAGACCATGCAGGTCTTGTATGACCTCCCGATCACGGCTGCCGAACCGCACTACGCCCAGATTATGAAGGCCGACAAACTCAAGGCGTGGGATGTCTATCCTGAAGTGGGTTGGAATCCGCTGACACAATCCGTAGACCCCAACTCGGTGAAACAAGGCGAAGAGGGCGTTGAACGTGATGGCAATAACGTTACGGTACGTATGACCGCCGTCCGCAGCCACTTTACACCGGAACATGTCGAAATCCAACAGGGCGATCACGTCGTCTGGACAATCACCAATGTCGAACGTGCCCGCGATGCGACACACGGCTTCTCGATTCCTTTCTATAACATCAACCTGAGTATTGAACCCGGTGAAACCGTCACCTTTGAGTTTGACGCCATTCGTCCGGGGGTCTTTACATGGTACTGCACTGAGTTCTGCTCGGCGCTGCACCTTGAAATGATGGGGTATTTCAACGTCCAACCCTAGTTGGTTGAAAGGTGTGGGAGGGGGCGCGAACCCTCCCATATCTCTACCCCCCAAGTAACGTCTTGTTTTATGGAGAATAAACCATGACCACCATGACACAATCCTTAAATCCTTCAACCACCAACACTAGGGCCATCTGGCAAAAAGTTTTCCGCGCCGTTCCATCAGTGCTGCTGATTGCGGCGGCGATTTTGATCTTGCAATCCATGTCGAAACCTTATTGGAATATGCACTTGGATGCGGTGCAATATGAATATCGCGGCGGTCTCGATATTTTGGTTTATGTAGACCGAATGGCCGGACGCGACCCTGAATTTGACGAACTACGCGAACTCAATTCGCTTAATCATTACATTGGGATGCGGAAGCTGGACGATGCCGCCGAATTTGAACGTTCGATTGCCGAAGTCAGCGTCTATGCCTTTGCGGTGCTGCTGACCCTGACGGCAGTTGGGTCGTTCATTAACTGGCGGGGACGGAAATCCGTTTGGCTGTTGGTCTTGCCGCCCCTATCCTTCCCCTTTGTTTTTCTGGGCGATCTCTATTATTGGCTGCGCGACAGTGGGCAGAATCTTGACAAGAATGCTCCATTCTCCAGTTCGATTCACCCCTTTACCCCACCAATCTGGGGCGAGGGCAAGGTCGGTCAATTTGAGACTATCGCCAGCTTGGACACGGGCTGGTACATGATATTTGCTGCCAGCGTGTGTATTGTCGTGGCGCTGCTGTGGACGTTGGTGATGGCTTGGCGGGGACGTTCCCGGCCAACCGCTGCGCCCGAAGGAGCCGAATAAAATGTCGCGCTGGATAGTCGTCGGGATATGCCTGTTTATGGCCCTCTCGATGTTTCCGGCATCAGCGCAGGGTGGCGACCATCAACGGTTGATTGTCGCACCCGATGGCCCATTTGTGACCATTGAGGCCGCGTTGGAGGCTGCCGAGACGGGGGACGTAATCGAGGTGCGTGGTGGGGTGTATGCCGCGCCCGTCATCATCGAAAAAAGCGTCACCTTGACTGGGATTGGTCAACCCGTGATTGATGGTCAAGGTGAAGGCAGTCTGGTGTATATCCGCGCCACCGATGTCACCTTGCAAGGTTTTGAATTACGCAACAGTGGCAGTGTCCAACATCACCAAGACGCAGGTATCGTAGTTGAGGCACAGCGGGCAACCCTGTTGGAAAACCACATTAGCAATGTCCTATATGGGGTGCTTTTTAACAACGCGGCGGGCAGTGTGGCCCAACAAAACACGATTCAGGGCAAGGGCGAAGACATCGGACTGCGGGGTGATGGATTTTACATCTGGTACAGCAACGACATCAGCCTGTTGAATAACACCGTCGTCCATACCCGCGATACCCTTGTGTCCTACTCCAACGGCCTGACCATCCGGGGCAATCATTTTGAAGATAACCGCTATGGTCTGCACTTTATGTACAACAATGGGGCGCACGTCGAGGACAATACCTTTGTCAACAACTCGGTGGGTGCGTTTTTGATGTCGTCCCACGACGCAACGGTACAGAACAACATCTTCGCCTATAACCGGGGATCAAGCGGCTACGGCTTGGCCCTCAAAGATATGGACAACGTGACCGCCACCGACAATTTTTTTGTGGGTAACAATGCCGGGGTCTATCTCGACAACTCGCCCTCGCTGGTGGATGTCTATAACACCTTTCGGGGCAATACCTTTGTATATAACGATGAAGGAGTCACGTCGCTGCCCTCAGTCTCCCGCAACATCTTTACCGAAAACAGCTTTTTGGAAAACACCGAACAGGTCAGTATGCGGGGGCGCGAAATCCTCAGCCGCAATCAATGGTCATTCGAGGGGCGCGGCAATTATTGGAGCGATTACACGGGCTATGACCGCAATGGCGACGGCGTGGGCGAAACGACCTATCAGGCCGATCAGGTTTTTGAAAATCTGGTGGACGAATATCCGGTCATCCAGCTTTTTGCGTATGGCCCAGTGGTGCAGGCGATTGAATTTAGCGGGTCGGCTTTTCCGGTGCTGCGTCCCCAACCGCGTTTGGTAGATGATGCCCCCCTGATGAGTTATCGCTTTCCGCCCTATCTGGAAAAGCAGTCTAACACCACCGCATGGTCAACGCTGGGGGTTTCATTCGGTATGCTTGGCCTCGCCATGCTCCCGCTGTTGATCGTTGTCAAGCGGCCCATTCGGAAAAAGTCAGCCTCTCGCATAAGCACGAAGTCATCCCCTGTTACTACCCCGTTCATTGCACCAGACCGACAGGAGTCTGTTCCTATGATTACCGCCGACCATCTCAGCAAACGGTATGGCAAACACCGCATTTTGAACGATGTCTCTTTTTCTATTCAACCCGGCGAGGCGGTGGCCTTGTGGGGTACGAATGGCGCTGGCAAAACCACGACCCTGCGCTGTCTGTTGGGGACGGTGAATTTTCAGGGGCAGTTGACGGTCAACGGCTTGGATGTCAAACGTGAGGGCAAACGGGTGCGGGCCAGCATTGGCTATGTCCCCCAAGAAACCGCCTTTTATGATATGACCGTCGGCCAAACCATGCAGTTTTATGCCAAATTGAAAAAAGCCGCCGTGACCGACATCGCCCCGATTTTGGAACGAGTGGGTCTGGCGGCGCAGGTGCAAAAACCTGTTCACAATCTGTCCGGTGGCATGAAACAACGGTTGGCGTTGGCGGTTAGCCTGTTGGGGAATCCCCCACTCCTCCTATTTGATGAACCCACTGCCAATCTCGATACCCAGTCCCGACAGGAATTTTTGCAACTTGTCCATACGCTAAACCGCGACGGCAAGACCATTCTATTTTCGACGCACCGCCCCGACGAAGTGCTGTCGCTTGCCACCCGTGTTTTGGGATTACGCGACGGGCAGGTGATTTTGGACGGTTCGCCGGATGCCCTTTTGCAAGAAATCGGCCTTTCCCAATGGCTACGGATGTGGATTCCACCGCATCATTGGCAGGCCGCCATCGCCCTCCTCAGCACCAGTGGTTTTCGCACTGCTCCCAATGGGCATTCGCTGTTTGTGCAGGTCGGCAGTCAACCCAAGATTTCGGCGCTGCGTCTCTTAGAGACTGCCCAAATCCCGGTGGACGATTTTGATGTCGTGGATAGCAGTTTTGTGCCGGAGGTGCAATCGTGATGAATTTCAATGCGGTCTGGTTGATTGCTCAAAAAGAACTGCGCGACGCCCTACGCAATCGCTGGTTCTTGCTGTATACCGTCATTTTTGGCGGGTTGGTGCTGGCACTTTCGATGCTCAGTCGGCCCGATGTCGAATTTACCCAACTGGCGGAATATAACCGCACGGTGACGGGACTGGTCAATCTGGTGCTGCTGTTTGTGCCTTTGATGGCGCTGACGTTTGGGGCCTCCAGTATTTCCGGTGAACGCGAAACAGGGGCATTGAAATATCTGTTGGCCCAACCAATTGACCGGGGCGAAGTGCTGTTTGGTAAATTTTTGGGGCTGGCCTCGGCACAACTCAGCACGCTACTGCTCGGCTTTGGTGTGGCGGGGGTCATTCTTTCGACACGCGGTGGGGGCGAAGGCCTCGCCGGTTATGTGGTGATGACGGGCATGGCATGTTTGCTCAGTCTCGCTATGTTGAGTGTCGGTTTCCTCATTTCCGCGTTGGCTCACAAGACCTCGACGGCCCTCGGCGCGGCGTTGTTTCTGTGGCTGCTGCTGGTGTTTGTAGGCGATTTAGGGCTGATTGGGGCGGCGATTGTCACCCAGATGCCCACCCAGACCACCCTGCTGTTGGCGATGTTAAACCCACTGCAACTTTTTAAGATGGCCTCGATTTTCAGCGCCCTCAGTTCATTAGAGGTCTTAGGCCCAGCCGGACTGTATGCCTCGGATACATTCGGGGGGATGTTTATGCCCCTAATGTTGGCGGGGCTGGTGCTGTGGATTTTGCTGCCGCTTGGTCTGGCTCAATTTGCCTTTGCACGACAAGGAGACGGCGCATGAAAACACGATATGTACTGCCCGTTATTCTGGTTATTGCGATCATCGGCCTTGTGGGGTTTGTGATTGCTACCGTTGTTGGCTCAACGCAATCCAAAGAATCGCATGAATATCGCATCATCATTCCAGCCGGGACAGGTGATCGCATCGCCGCCGGGGAAGACCCCGATATTGTGCCGCAGGAAATCCGCCTGACGATTGGCGAAAAAGACACCCTCGTGATCGAAAACCACGACACGGTAGGACATACGATTGGTGATTTCTGGGTGGGCACAGGCGAAACGGTGCGCCAGAAATTCCAAACACCGGGGGTTTATCTTGGTCTCTGCACCGTTCACCCGGCCCAACAGATTCAAATCATTGTTAGCGACAAAGGATGAACCATGTTTCGTAACCGTAATTTTTCTGAATTGATGCCATTGGCTGGTGCGATGGGGGCGCTTACCCTCGGTCTGGTATGTCTGTTGGTGGGGTTTGCTTCTCTGTACCAATGGATAGACAAAAACGATAATGAAAAATCCAGTGCCGAGGCGTCAGCAGGGTTGCCTCCCATGTCCGACTATGCGGCGGCCATTGCCACGCTGGATGCTGCCCCGGTTCGTACCGCCCAACCGCGTGCTGTGAGCCAAGCGTCGGGTTCGTCGTCGGGTGATCTGGGCTATGATCCAGCGGTGGTCGCACAGGGGCAGGAATTATTTGTGGCGACCTGTTCGGCCTGTCATGGAGTGGATGGGCATGGGGTGGTCGGTTTGGGCAAAGACCTCATCAACAGTGAATTTGTCCACGAGCAGACCGATGCGGATTTAATGAATTTCATCAAGATGGGCCGTCCAATTTGGGATGCCGCCAACACAACCGGGATTGATATGCCCCCCAAAGGCGGAAATCCAGCCCTGACTGATGAACAGCTTACGCTCATTATCACCTTCATTCGGGCCTCGTCGGGCGTTCCGGCCACAGCATCGGGTGGCGACGTAGCAGCCGCGCCGACAGAAAGCACCCCGGAAACAGTAGCGGTTGTCCCGACCACCGAGCCGTCTTCAAGCGTACCTACTGTCGCCCCAACCGCCGAACCGACGACTGCCGCCGCCGAAGATACCAATGTCAGTGCCTCATTGGTCACGGAAGGCCAAGAATTATTTGTGGCGACCTGCTCGGCTTGTCATGGTGCGGATGCACATGGCGTTGTTGGGTTGGGCAAAGATTTGGTTGCTAGTGAATTTGTGCATGAACTGACTGACGCCGATTTGCTCACCTTTGTCAAAACAGGCCGTCCGATCTGGGATGCCGCCAACACGACGGGGATTGATATGCCCCCCAAAGGCGGTAATCCAGCGCTCACCGACGAACAAATTTTGACCATTATTGCCTATATTCGCTCACTGCAAAATCCGGAGGGTGGATCATGAAACGCTGGGGATTAATGCTTGTGGCGTTATTTCTAGCGCCGATTTTGGTGGCCTGTGGTCAGACGACCCAAGCCGAAGACCGATTGGAACAATCTACACCATCGCTGCAAGAACAAATCAGGGGCGCGGTCATTGTGCCCCCCCGCCAGATTGAGGATTTTACACTGCCTTCGACGGATGGGGAGTTTCGTTTCAGCGATTTACGCGGCAAATTGGTGCTGATCTATTTCGGCTACATGACCTGCCCGGATGTCTGCCCCACCAGCGGTGCTCATCTCAAACGGGTCTATGAAGAAATCAATCGCCCTGACGACCTTGCGGTGGTGTTTGTCACGGTTGACCCCGAACGCGACACGTTTGACCGTTTGCGCCCTTACATCAAACTGTTTAATGAAGATTTTGTGGCGTTGCGCGGTGAAGGGGATGCCCTGCAAGACGTGTTAAATCAATTCGGCGTGGTCGCCATCCGACGGCAGGTGGGCGAATCGGCCTTAAGTTACCTGATGGATCATACGGCCAGTATCTTTTTGGTCAATCAAGAAGGCTTGCTCATCTCCCAGTTTATTTTTGGGTTGGGGGCGGACGATATTTTGCACGATGTCGAGCTACTATTAGAGTAACGCCCATCAGATTGGCTTTAGTTTTCGGGAGGCTATCGTATGAGTGTCACTGTAGCCGATTTGGAGACGATTAAAGCACTAAGCCGTCTGCCGCAGACCAGTCTGGAAAAACTTGCGGGCCTCATGATTCCTCAGACCTATGCCCCCGGCGAACTGATCTTCATTGAGGATGAGCCAACCGAGGGGATGTGGTTCATTTTTGAGGGTCAAGTCAAGGTGATGAAACAGTCCTCGTTGGGACGTATACAGGCGCTGTGTCTGGTAGACAAAAAACGCTGTTTTGGGTCATGCCCATTGTTCACTCGGCCTGTGAACCCCGCCAGCGCACAGGCCCACACTGATGTGACGCTGTTTATCTTACCGGCCAGCGCTGTCACCCAGTTGGTTGACCGTGATCCGGCGTTGGCGCGGGTGCTGCTTGAAATCTATGGCGAGTACATTACGCTGTTGTCGTGTTTAAGCGAAAAACTGGGGGCATGGCGGGTGGCGGGTCGCCTGAATGACGCCTTGCTCAACTATGCCGTGCCACATGACCCGTATCCGATGGTGCGCTTGACGCATGAGCAGTTGGCGGAATTAGTTGGCACGGTGCGCGAGGTGGTTTCTCGCCATCTGTTGCAGCTTGAACAACAAGGGCTAATCCTAATTGAGAAAGGACTCATCCATCTGGTTCACCCGGAGCGCCTAGATACCATGCTGCCCTGTGCAAAAGAATAGGGTGACTTTGGTCATATCAGCCGGGACAGGGGTTTGATAGACTCCGATCATCGAGCCAACTTGGAGAGGCGGTGCGGCACTTATGCAGGTCTCAATCGAAGATATACGCCATATTGAACGCTTTGAGCCGCTTTCTGCGCCGACCCTTGCCGCGCTTGCTGCAATTGCCCAACCGATGGCTTTTGATCGCCATCAAGTGTTTTATCAGCAAGGCGAAACACCCCCCGGCGTCTATTGCCTCCAATCCGGTCAGGTTAAGCTCTATCGGCAGGCCGGCACCAAGATTCAAATATTGGTGATTGTTGAAGTAGGCGGCGCGTTTGGGGTCGAGGTATTGAATGGTAGACCTACGGCGGCCTGCAATGCTGAAGCGACGGCCAAAGGGGTGGCCTTCTATTTACCCGGCGATAAGCTGTGCCGTCTGCTGCGGGTGAATGCGGAACTGGGTCTCGCATTTCTCGGATTCCTCTCCGACCAGATTTTGACCATGAGCAATCTGGTACATGATTTGGTTTTTCATGATGTCAGTGCCCGTTTAGCCTTGTTTCTGCTGCGACAAGACAGTTATCCCACTTTGGAAGGCCACTGTATTTCCCGTAATTTTTCGCAGCAAGAATTGGCGGCGGTGCTTGGCACGGGGCGCGAGGTGGTGTGCCGGACATTGAAGCGTTTTGAGACCGAAGGCCTTCTGCGTGTTATTCCCCGCAAAATCCTCATCCTCGATTTAGCCCGATTGACCGCCCTTGCCAATCAAGATGGCGGTAATTAGGCCCGTTGTTTGGAATAGTGTCTTTCAGCGGTACGCGGTAGAATTGAACACAATGCTTTCTCAAAGATTGGGAGATATTTGAGGGCTGTCTCAATTTTTTGCATCGAAAATTGAGCAACACAGATTCTGTAACCTTGCTGGATCACACCAGCGGGTTTCTCAATTCACTCATTTTTTTGAGAGGGACATCATGTCTTCGACTGCTTCTTATCTGCCTGTTTCCAACAAAGCACCTTTTCTTTGGCACGGCGGCGACTATAACCCCGAACAATGGCCGCATGAGGTCTGGCAAGAAGATTTCCGCCTGATGCAGCAAGCCGGAATTACCGTTGCGACGGTGGGTGTTTTTAGCTGGGTCTCGCTGCAACCCGCCGAACATATTTTCACCTTTGATTGGCTCGATGAAATTTTGGATGGCCTACACGCACACGGCATCAAGGCCATTTTAGCGACCCCCAGTGCCGCCCAACCTCAATGGATGTCGCAGGCCTATCCCCAAATGCTGCGCTCGGATGAACGCGGTCAGCGCAATCCACATGGCGGACGGGTCAATTATTGCCCCAACTCGGCGGAGTATCGGTATTTCAGTGGCAATATGGCGCGTGCCCTTGCCGAACGTTATCAAAACCACCCCGCCCTAATCTTGTGGCACATCAGCAATGAATATGCGGGCCAGTGCCTGTGTGAGACGTGTGCCAGCAAATTTCGGGTGTGGCTGCAAGCCAAATATGGCAGCTTGGATGAACTCAATCATCGCTGGTGGACACCCTTTTGGAGCCATACCTATACGGATTGGTCACAGATCATGCCGCCGCTAAAAGGGGGCGAGACGCTGACACATGGCCTGAATGTGGACTACTTCCGCTTCATGACGGAAAGCGCATTGGGATGTTATCGCAATGAACGCGATATGATCCGTGCCATCACCCCCGATATTCCGATTACCACCAATTTGATGGGGGCGTATAAGCCGCTGGACTATCGGCGCTTTGCCAAAGAAATGGATGTGATTGCGTGGGATTGTTACCCCAAAGCGACCCACGCAGCGGGTGAAATCGCCTTGATGCACGACACCATGCGTAGCCTCAAAGATGGACAGCCGTTTTTGCTGATGGAACAAACCCCCAGCAGCCAAAATTGGGCGTGGGTCAATGCGCTGAAGCGGCCCGGTGTGCTGCGCTTGTGGAGCTATCTGGCGGTGGCACATGGGGCGGATTCCGTGCTGTATTTCCAATGGCGACGCGGACGGGGGGGCTGTGAGAAACTGCACGGCGCGGTGATTGAACATGCGGGCCGTTCCGATACGCGCGTTTTCCGTGAGGTCAGCCAATTGGGGGCGGAACTACAAAAATTGGGAGATGCCATTATCGGCGCACGGGTAGAGGCTAAGGTCGGCGTGGTGTTTGACTGGGACAACTGGCACGCGCTGGATGATGCGATTGGGCCAGTGCGCGAAAAACACTACTACCAGACCATCACCCAACATTACCTGCCCTTTTATCGCCAAAACATCACGGTGGATATTGTGTTCGCCGATTCCGACCTGAGCCGTTATGACATTATCGTCGCGCCGATGCTGTACATGGTCAAAGCCGAATTTGCCAAGCATATCGAGGCGTTTGTGGCGAATGGCGGCACGTTGGTGGCGACCTGTTTCAGCGGGATTGTGGACGAAACCGACCTTGCCTTTGAAAATGGCTACCCCGGCCCGCTGGCTGCGATTTTGGGCATCTGGGTCGAAGAATTTGACGCCTTGTTTGAGGGGCAGACCAATCGGATTGTCATGCAGGATGGCAGCGGCGCGTTTAGCTGTGGGCATCTAGCCGATATTCTCCATTTGGAAACCGAGACCGCCGAAGTGTTGGCGACCTATGGGGAGGATTTTTATGCCGGGATGCCCGTTGTCACCAAGAACCGCTATGGCAAGGGGCAGGCCTATTATATTGGGACACAGCCCGAAGCGGCCTTCCTCGACACGTTCTATGGAAAAATTCTCACTGGGCACGGCCTCAAATCGCCCTTCCCGCCCGTAGATGGAGTGGAGTTCAGCCTACGCCACAAGGATGACAGGGCACTCATTTTCGTTTTGAATCATAACGCTCAAGCCACGACGGTTGATTTAGGCCCTCAGACATTCCGTGATTTACTCACCGATGCGACGTTGACTGGCCCGGTTCAACTGGAGGCATATGGGGTCTGTATTCTCGTCGAGCAGCGCTAATGCACTAAAAGAAAAAAGGAAATTTGTTTATCATGACATCTATGAACGGGGCTTTTGAGCCAACATGGGAATCACTGGCGCACTTTACCATCCCGACATGGTATCAAGACGCCAAATTCGGCATTTTTATCCATTGGGGGATTTTCTCAGTACCGGCCTTCGACAACGAGTGGTATTCGCGTAATATGTACATGCAGGGCAGCCGTGCCTTTGAGCATCACCGCCAAACGTATGGCGAGCATACCCGTTTTGGTTATAAGGATTTCATCCCCCAGTTTCGGGCGGAAAAATTTGACCCGGCGGAATGGGCCAGTTTGTTTAAGGAGGCTGGGGCCAAATATATCGTGCCTGTCGCCGAACATCATGATGGGTTTGCGATGTATGACTGTGCCTCATCGCGCTGGACAGCCGCCAAGATGGGGCCAAAACGGGATGTGATTGGCGAACTGGCCGCCGCTGTTCGGGCACAGGGACTTACGTTTGGCCTATCGAGCCATCGCGCCGAACACTGGTGGTTTATGAATGGGGGTCGGCAGTTTGATTCGGATGTGCAAGACCCGGCCTATGCCGATTTTTATGGCCCGGCCCACCCCGGCCCGAATTTCGATCAGCCTGAATTGTTTGATAGTAACGATTGGCAGCCTCGCCCCGACGGGAAATTTTTGGAGGATTGGCTGAGGCGCTCCTCCGAACTGGTGGATAAATATCAACCGCAGTTATTTTACTTCGATTGGTGGATTCGGCAGATTGTTTTTGCGCCCTATCTGCAACGCTTCGCGGCCTATTATTACAATCAGGGGATTGAGGGCGTTATCAATTACAAACAGGACAGCTTCCCGGATGGCACGGCGGTTTTTGATATGGAGCGCGGCCAACCGAGTGACATTCGCCCCCAAACGTGGCAGACCTGCACCTCGATGTCCAAAAATTCGTGGTGTCACATCGCCGACCCCGATTACAAATCTTTTGCGACTCTGCTGCATGATCTGATTGATATTGTTAGCAAAAATGGCAACCTGCTGTTGAATATCGGCCCGCGCAGTGATGGCACAATCCCCGAAATTGAAGCGGGTTATCTGCGTGATTTTGGTCGCTGGTTAGCCATCAATGGTGAGGCGATTTATGGAACCCGCCCCTTCCGAGTTTTTGGCGAAGGTCCCACCCAGATTGTCGGCGGTCACTTTCAGGATGCCAATCAGCCTGCGTTTACGGCCCGCGATATTCGGTTTACGACCAAAGGGAACACCCTGTTTGCAATTGTGATGGGCTGGCCGGATGATGGCGAAGTGATGATACAGTCGCTGGGCAAGAATTCCGGGTTTGATTTACCGCCGATTCAGAAGATCCAACTGCTGGGGATAGATGCGCCCGTCACATGGGTATCCAGCACCGAAGGGGTGAGGGTCAAATTGCCGAATGTGCGGCCAATGGAGCCTGCGTTTGTCTTAAAAATTGAGTAGGGTCTCTCCCCACCCCAAACCCCTCTCCATACAATGGGGAGGGGCTTTAAAAAGCCGTTTTGTTAGCGGGTGATGTTGACCCGTTGGTCGGTCAACGCGGCTGTGCTTTCACGGATAATCAGCTTGGGCTGCAAAACCCGCTGATGAATCGCGGTGTGGGGGTTTTCGATCAACTCCACCAGATATTCGACGGCCATGCGCCCCAAGAGAGTAAAATCTTGGCGCACGGTGGTCAGCCCCGGCACGAAATGAGCCGATTCGGGAATGTCATCGAAGCTAACAATCGAAATATCATCTGGCACACGCAGGCCATATTCCCGTATCGCCGTATGTGCTCCAAAGGCCATTGAGTCGTTGGCGATAAACACGCCAGTGAATTCAGCCTCGCTCTCCAAAAGATGCCGCATGGCCTGATAGCCGCCGTCAATCGTGAAATCTGATTCGATGCTGACGCCCATCTCCAAACCCGCTTCCCTAAGGGTCGCCATCCAACTGTTATGCCGATCATAGCCATCTTGATTCCGCAGCGGGCCGCTAATTTCGGCGATATTTTGGTGGCCCAGATCAATCAAATGTTGGGTGGCAAGGCGTGCGCCCTGCACTTGGTCATAGATGACGGAGGGCACACTCGCGCCCAGTGGAGCACCGACCTGAATAAATGGGATACCCCCGGTCAGCGCTTTTAATTCTTCATAGTCCCCCCGCAGTCGCGTATCAGGCACGATGATAAGGCCGTCCACAAACCGCGACGCCGCACTTTCGAGCGTCCTTGCAAAATCAGCATCGGTAATGGCGGAGATCACAAAGTGATAACCCAACTGCTGCACAATCCGCGCCATTTCGTAGAGGAACAGATTGAAGCCGGAGTAGAACAACACCACTTCAATCGTATCCGAGCGCTCGGTTTGCATAATCTGGGCAGCGCGGTTGGGCCTAAACCCCAGTGTTTTTATGGCTTTTTGAACACGTTCACGGGTTTCTTCGGAGACATGCGCTTTATCGTTAATGACCCGCGAGACCGTTTGGTAGGACACATTCGCTTCACGGGCCACATCGTAAAGCGTCGGACGTTTTGTTTTCATATCAACCTAACTGAATCATCATCGGCTTTTTATCACTACGAGTTTACTGAAGGCAGAGAACGCTGTCGAGATTTTGGGTTTGATCGCCCAAAGCCATTGGTTGAATTATATGTGAGCATTCACAAATTTTCAAATCAAGCCTCTGTCAATTGAATGAAATTTGTAAAGATAATGGCCTACTGGCGCGGATCAATTGCTTGGTAATTCGGCCATAAAACATGATAAAAAGATTTTTTTGCTTTTTTAGAATTTGTGGTATAACTGTTGTGAGTGTTCACAATTTTTTATTGCCGAGCTAGATATACAGAAGGTCAAGAAATATTTTGTTAGGCAATTTCGTCGGCCTCGCCGAATTTTCGCGGGCAACACCCTCTGTTTTAGTCTTCGGCTTATCCAACATTATCCTCCGACGCTTAGACACTCCTTATCGGCTTTAAGGGGCAAAACGTGAGGAGAACACTGGTCTTCTCACGTGTCCCCTTAAGCTGAAGAGGTTTTTTTGGAAAGGAGCAGTCCACATTCGATAAGACTTAGGCGCACCTGTTTGTACCTCTAACCTTTATGAGTTCAGGAGCATAAACTATGAAACGCTTTTTAGTATTTTGTTTTGTTCTGGCCTTACTTGTCGCCATCGTCCCCCACCCCAGCCAAGCCCAAGACGGGCAGTATCATGAATCTCCGATGTTGGCCGAACGTGTTGCGGCGGGTGAACTGCCCCCGGTTGAAGAACGTCTGCCCAGCAATCCCCGTGTCATCAGCCTGCCCGGTTCCGAAATTGGCACCTATGGCGGCGACTTTGACGACCCGTTTGTAGGCGATGGCTTCTGGGCCAGCCAAATGGTTTTCTGGACATTCTGGAAGGGTCTGGTCAATTGGAACGAAAGCTATAGCGACTGGGTTCCGAATATCGCCGAAAGTGTCGAAGTCAGCGAAGACGCGAAAGTCTATACCTTCCACCTGCGTGAAGGCCTGAAATGGTCAGATGGTTTCCCCTTCACCTCCGACGACGTATTGTTTGCCATTAACGACATTATGGCGAATGAAGAACTCAACGCGGGGACATTCCCGGCTGGCTGGTTGCGCCCCAGTGATGCTACCCCCGTCGCCGAAAAGATTGACGACACCACCTTTACCATTACCTTCGACGTCTCCTATGGCATGTTCCTCATCAACATGTGCGGCTGGCCCGGCTGGGAATTGGTGACCGCGCCCAAGCACTATCTGGAACAATTCCATATTGACTACAACCCCGATGGCATTGATGAACTGATTGCCCAAACCGAAGGTGCCACCGACTGGGTATCCCTGTTCCAAGCACATTCGGCGGTTGGCCCCGGCACTGATCCTGCCGTCATCAGCCGCGATGTGAACTACCCCACCATGTTCCCATGGGTCTATACCGAACCGCTCGGCACGGGCACGCAGTTTGTGGCCGAACGCAACCCCTACTACTATTGGGTAGACAGCGCGGGCAATCAACTCCCTTATATGGATCGCATTGTCGGTTCACTCTATCAAGACAACGAAACTATGTTGGTAGACGTGTTGGCGGGCAAGTATGACACGATGGCAAACACCACCGACGAACAGCGTCCGTTGTTCTTTGAATATCAGGATGAATCCGGTCTGGCGATTTACCCGGTCAAGAGCGAGGGTGGTGGTACGGTCAGCGTCATGTTCAATATGACCCACCCCGTCTTGGGCGAAGTGTTTAGCCAAAAGGATTTCCGTGTTGGCATGTCCCATGCTATTGACCGTCAGGAAATCATTGACATCGTATATTTCAGTCAGGGCGTTCCGCGTCAACTTTCGCCGCTAGAGGATTCTCCGCTGTACAATGAACAACTGACCACCCAATATTTGGAATACAACGTTGATCTCGCCAACGAAACTCTCGACAAAGTGCTGCCGGACAAAGACGGCGAGGGTTGGCGTATTAACCCCGCCACTGGCGAAAAACTCTCCGTCGTGTTTACTGTGCAAATCAATGACTACGGTCTAAGGTTTTTGGATGTGGCCGAACTGTTGAAGGGCTATTTTGCCGAAGTCGGTGTGGACATGATCATCAACTCGGTAGATAACGAAGTCTGGACGCAGGCTGCGGAAGACAACAGCATGGAAGCGACTATCTTCACGGGCGAAGGCGGTTTTGGTATCACCGCGATTCTCGATCCGCGCTACTTCGTGCCCGTGCATGGTCAAGCGATCTGGGGCAATGGCTGGGCAATCTGGTATAAGACACCCGAGAACCCCGCTGGTATTGAACCACCCCAAGAAATCAAAGACTTGATTGATCTCTATGAGAGCGTACTGCAAGCGCCAACCAGTGAACAGCGCATTGAATTGATGTCACAGGTGCTGCAATATGACGCCGACAACTTCTTTGTTATCGGTATTTCGAGCGCCAATGAGAGCTATCGCCCATTAAGCGCCAAGCTGGGTAATGTGCCCGCGTCGTGGGTGAATGGTTGGAACCCCGGCGGCGTCGCCATCGCCTTCCCCGAACAGTGGTATTTCAAGAGCGAATAAATGGCTAGAACGATCAGCATTTCTCCCACGCTGATCTTCTAACTCTGTAACGAGCGTGCTGAAAGTTCTCCGATGCAGGGGGACTTTCAGCCTCGGCTCAGTTACGACATACTAGGCTCATCCACCGTAGACTCAAAGGAGGTGTCAACGTGGCGAAATATGTCTTAAAACGGCTGCTGCTGGTGATTCCCACCATGTACATTATTTCAATCTTGGTTTTTGTGACCATTCAACTCCCCCCCGGCGATTACGTCACGGTCATGTTGGAAAATATGCGTAATCAACAGACGGGCGGCACTACATGGACACCCGAATTTGAAGAAGCGATGCGTGAACGTTATGGCTTGAATGAGCCAGTTTATGTCCAATACTACAAATGGGTTGAAAATATTGTCGTGCATGGTGATTTCGGTTACTCCTTTTATTACAATGTCTCCTCCGAACAAATGATTACCGATCGCATGGGGATGACACTGGCAGTGTCGCTGTCCAGTTTTGTCTTTACATGGATGATCGCCCTGCCCATCGGGGTGCTGTCGGCGGTACGTCAATACAGCTTCGCGGATTATTTTTTCAGCTTCATTGGTTTTTTGGGTCTGGCTACCCCCGGTTTTCTCATCGCGCTGGTGCTGGTCTTTATCTCCTTTAAATATGGCGGGATTAGCGTGACCGGCCTGTTTTCGGACGAATATGAACAAGCGCCTTGGTCATTTGCCAAAGTGATTGACCTGCTCAAGCATCTGTGGATTCCCATGATTATCATTGGTATCTCCGGGACCGCTGGGTTAATCCGTGTGATGCGGGCCAATTTGCTGGATGAGCTTCATAAACCCTATGTGGAGGCGGCGCGTGCCAAAGGCCTGCCCGAATGGAAACTCCTGATTAAGTATCCCCTGCGCCAAGCCATGAATCCGTTTGTCAGCACGTTGGGGTGGGTACTGCCGGGGTTGATCGCAGGTGAAGCCATTATCTCGATTGTTTTGAATTTACCCACCAGCGGCCCCATCTTGCTGCAAGCGCTTAAACAGCAAGATATGTTTTTGGCCGCCGGGTTCCTGATGCTGCTTAGTCTGCTCACCATTACCGGAATGCTGCTGTCGGATATTTTGCTGGCGTGGCTTGATCCGCGTATCCGCTTTGAGTCGAAATAGAGGAAATCCACATGGCCCATCGCGTGATACCTTTTCCCAAACGAGTGCCCGCCGAAGCGACGACTGTCGAAGAAACCGACGCCCCGAAAATTCTGGTGGCCTCACAGTGGCGTTTGATGTGGTGGAAATTCCGCAAACACCGCTTGGCGATGATGAGTTTGGTGATAATCTTCACTTTCTACTTTGTCGCCTTTTTTGCCGGGTTTTTTGCCCCCTTTACCAAAGAGTTCTATTCCAAGCACTATACCCAAGCCCCACCCCAAAGCGTGCATCTTTTTGACAACGGTCAATTTTCACCCTTTGTGTATGCCTATAAACAAAAAACCGACCCGATGACCTATAAACGCACCTATACCGAAGACAAGGAAAAGAAAATCCGCTTGGGCTTTTTTGTCAAAGGCGAAGAATATCAAATTGGGTTTGGGGGCATCCCAGTTCCATTGATGAACAAACTCTCCGTCAAATGGGATGTACATTTTTTGGGCCCGGTTGAGGCAGGCGACCCCTTTTATTTTCTGGGGGCGGACGACACCGGACATGATTTGTGGAGCCGCATGATTTATGGGGCACAGATTTCGCTGTCCATCGGTCTGGTCGGGGTGTTCCTTAGTCTTGGACTGGGCATTTTGCTCGGCGGCATCTCTGGTCTAATCGGCGGAATAGTAGACAACTTTATTCAGCGCCTTATTGAAGTGCTGCGTTCGGTTCCCGATATTCCGCTGTGGATGGCATTAGCCACCGCCGTGCCGCCGCGTTGGAGTCCGGTGGCGGTCTATTTTGGCATCACCATCATCCTCTCCCTGCTTGGCTGGACGGGGATGGCGCGGGTGGTGCGAGGCAAGTTTTTGTCGCTGCGCGAGGAAGATTTTGTTGTCGCGGCGGAACTGGATTCCGTGCCCCGCCTGCGTATTATCACCCGTCACATGATTCCCTCGTTTATGAGCCATATTATTGCCTCGGTGACGCTGGCGATTCCCGGCATGATTTTGGGGGAAACGGCCCTCAGCTTTTTGGGATTGGGGCTACGTAAACCCGTCGTCAGTTGGGGGGTGATGCTGCATGAAGCCCAAAATATCCCGGCGATTGCCAATACCCCTTGGTTGCTCATTCCCGGCTTGGCCGTCGTGATTACCGTGCTGGCCTTTAACTTTTTGGGTGATGGCCTGCGCGACGCCGCCGACCCCTATCATTGATGAGGATATGTGACGATGACCAATGCTTTGCTCGAAATTCATGATCTAAAAGTCCACTTCTTCACTGATGAAGGGGTTGTCCGTGCGGTAGATGGGGTTGAGCTTTCCATCCAGAGCGGCAAGACACTCTGTTTGGTGGGGGAAAGTGGCAGCGGCAAGAGTGTGACGGCCCGCGCTATCCTACAAATTGTGCGGCGGCCCGGCAGAGTTGTATCGGGCAGTATCCTGTATCATCAACCCCGACCCGACGGCACAACCAAAACGATTGATATTGCGACCCTTAGACCCACTGGAGTGGATGTTCGGCGGATTCGCGGCAACGAGATTTCGATGATTTTCCAAGAACCGATGAGTTCGCTCAGTTCAAATTACACCGTCGGCAATCAAATTATGGAGGCTATCCTCCTCCACAGCGATGCTTCCAAAGCGGAGGCGCGGAATCGCACGATTGAACTGCTAGGGCGGGTAGGATTGCCCAAACCTGAACAACGGATTGATGAATATCCGTTTCGACTCAGCGGCGGGATGTTGCAGCGCTGCATGATTGCGATGGCCCTGTCATGTAATCCCAAATTATTGATTGCCGATGAGCCGACCACTGCGCTGGATGTGACCACGCAAGCCCAGATTTTGGACTTAATGAAAGAATTGCAGGCCGATTATGGCATGGCGATTTTGTTCATCACCCACGACTTGGGGGTGGTGGCGGAAATTGCCGACGATGTGGCGGTGATGTATCTGGGGAACGTGGTCGAAAATTCCGACGCCGATACCATTTTTAATAATCCTAAACATCCCTATACCCAAGCCCTGCTGCGTTCGATTCCCAAGATTGGCCTGTCGCACCAGCGGCTTGATCCGATCAAGGGCATGGTGCCGTCGCCATTCCAACGGCCAACGGGCTGCCCGTTTCATACGCGCTGTGATCGTCAGGTCAAAGGGCTGTGCAATCGAGTTGAGCCGAAGCTGACGGCGGTTGCGCCACAACACACCGCCAGTTGTTTGATGTATGACCCCGCCTATCAAAATGAATTTGTCGAAGTTGAGATGAGTCATGGTTGAGCAAACACCGCCCCTGTTAGAAGTACGCAATTTGAGTATGTGGTTTACACGACGCAGCGGCTTGTTTGGCCGCAATGTGAGTTACGTCAAAGCGGTGGATGATGTCAGTTTTACCGTTCAGCGCGGCGAGACTTTAGGTTTGGTGGGTGAAAGCGGCTGTGGCAAGACCACCGTTGGGCGCTGTGTGGTGCGCATGTATCGGCCTACGGGCGGCGAAATTATCTATCGGGCCAAAGACACCGACGCGGTAGATTTAGCCAAGCTTACCCGTGACGAACTAAAACCCTATCGCCAGCAAATCCGTCTCATTTTCCAAGACCCCTATTCGTCGCTCAATCCGCGCATGACGGTGTTTGAGATCGTCAGTGAGGTGTTGCGGGTCAATCATTTGGGGGCGGGCAGTGAGTTGGAAGACCGCGTGGCCCTGCTGCTGAAGCGTGTCGGCTTGCGACCTGAATACATGCGGCGTTATCCCCATGCCTTCAGCGGCGGCGAACGTCAACGCATCGTGATTGCCCGCGCTCTTGCTACCAATCCACAGTTGGTGGTGGCGGATGAGGCGATTTCGGCGTTGGATGTTTCCATTCGCGCCCAAATCTTGAATCTATTAAAAGACCTGCAAGAAGAATTTGGCTTGACCTATCTGTTTATCGCCCACGATCTGAGCGTGATTCGGCATATTTGTGATCGGGTCAATGTGATGTATGTCGGCAAATTGGCCGAACTAGCCGAGGCGAGTGCGCTCTATGCTCATCCCAAGCACCCCTACACCGAAGCACTGATGTCGGCTGTGCCGATCCATAACCCGCGCCATCGCAGCCAGCAGCAGCGTATCCGGCTGGAAGGGGATGTCGCTGACCCGGCCAATCCGCCGAGTGGGTGTTATTTCCATCCCCGCTGCCGATATGCCATTGAACGCTGCCAAACCGAAGCCCCGTTGTTAGAGGCCAGTTGGGGCGATGCAGAACATTTTGTTGCCTGCCATCGCGCCAAAGAACTATCGCTGCGTGGTGCGGTGGATGAGCAGTTGGCTGAGGTTTGAGTGCGTGATGTTGTTTTACAAAATAGGTCGGATATGAGGATTTCGTAGGGGCGTACCCTGTGTGCGCCCGCTTTTTTGGGATGACTCAGGGTTAGATGAGGGTCTGAAATTTTTGCACTTATGTTTCTAAAAAGGATGACTTTATGAAGTTCGATTATGGGCAGTGGATGTTACAACCCGGCACAGAAGCTATTTATCCGCTGACCGTGACGCATGTCGAGGTTGAAGCCCACGCCGTCACCCTCAGCGGCTACAATCATCACGTGCATGGACGTGGCAGTTTTATTGACGGCACGCTGATTACCGCCCGTTTTTCATCCCCGATGCCAAATGTGATTCGTGTCCAACTCAATCATTTTAAGGGCCGGCGGGAACGTCTGCCCGCTTTCGCTCTCGATTATGGACTGCACAATGACGACGCCGAGGTGCGGTGTGATGAAACACAGGTCTGGTTGAATGCAGGTCGGCTGGCGGTGCAGATGCCACGCAGCGGGGAATGGCGTTTTGCGTTTTATCGTGACGGTGAACCGCTGACCGCAAGCGAACCCCATGCGGTAGGCCTGTTTAAACAAAATGGCGAAACTTACCTGCGTGAGCAACTTTCCCTTCAGGTTGGGGAGACGATTTATGGCTTGGGTGAGCGCTTTGGGCCGTTCATCAAAAATGGGCAGTCGCTGGATATATGGAATCACGACGCCGGGACAAATTCAGAATATGCCTACAAAAATGTGCCGTTCTATCTGACCAGTCAGGGCTACGGTGTGCTGGTCAATCATCCGGGGCAGGTCTCGTATGAAGTGGGAACCAGCCATGTCAGCCGGGTGCAGTTCAGCACACAGGGTCACAGCCTTGAATACTACATTTTCGCGGGGCCAACCCCCAAAGACGCCCTTGAACAGTACACGGCGCTGAGTGGGCGCCCACCTAAACTACCAGATTGGTCATTTGGCTTGTGGCTTTCGACCTCGTTCACCACCAACTATAACGAAGAGGACATCCTCAACAATATTGACCGCATGGAAGAACTCGACATCCCGATCAGCGTCTTTCATTTTGACTGCTTCTGGATGCGCGAACTAACATGGACAAGTTTCCTGTGGGATGAACGGAACTTCCCCGACCCCGAAGGATTACTGCGGCGCATTAAAGAAAAGGGCATCAAGATCTGTTTGTGGATTAACCCCTATATCGCGGAATCGTCCATCATATTTGACGAGGCCGCCCAACAGGGGTATTTGCTGAAAAACAAAGAGGGCGACACCTTCCAAGCGGATTTTTGGCAGCCGGGTATCGGGCTGGTGGACTTCACCAATCCGGCAGCGCGTGAGTGGTACACAGGCCATCTTAAGCGATTACTGGATATGGGGGTAGATTCGTTTAAGACCGATTTTGGCGAGCGCATCCCTACCGATGTGGTCTATTATGATGGCTCCGACCCCGAACGGATGCACAATTATTATGCCTATCTGTATAACCAGACGGTGTTTGATCTGCTGCGCCGCGAAAAAGGCGATGGCGAGGCGGTGGTGTTTGCTCGATCTGGCACGGCGGGTTCACAGCGTTTCCCAGTGCATTGGGGCGGCGACAATACCTCCAACTATCCTTCAATGGCGGAGACGTTGCGCGGTGGACTATCGCTCTGCCTGAGCGGGTTTGGCTATTGGAGTCATGACATCAGTGGCTTTAATGACACCGCTACGCCAGATTTGTACAAGCGCTGGGTGGCGTTTGGGTTATTTTCATCACACAGCCGCCTGCACGGAGCCAACAGCGCCAAGATGCCGTGGTTGTTTGATGACGAATCCATTGAGGTCTTGCGGTTTTTCAATCACCTAAAAGCCCGCCTGATGCCCTATTTGCTCGATATGGGCCGGGAAGCCTCCGTACATGGTTGGCCGATGCTGCGGGCGATGCTGTTGGAATTCCCCAACGATCCTACCTGCCGCTATCTCGATCAGCAATATATGTTGGGGTCGGCCCTGCTGGTTGCGCCTGTTTTCCACCCGGCAGGACGGGTCACGTATTATTTGCCAGCGGGTGAATGGCGTAATTTGCTGACAGGCTTGACGACGAAAGGTGGCGGTTGGCACTCCGAAACGCATGATTATTTCAGCCTGCCGCTGTGGGTGAACACCGAACGTGGGGCACAGTGGGCGTGCCTGAACTTCTAAATCAGAAGTCGAAATTTCCTAGCGACCTCATGGCTCGTTAGGCGATTTCGACTTTTCCATAACTCCATCAGGCTTTCCCAATTTTCATTTCTGCGAATGAAAAACGAAATTTGAAAATATTTCTGCAAATTGATTGACAAATTTTGCAAATCGGGATATGCTTTCTGCAAACGCTTGCAGATTTATTCAAGATATTTTGACCGTAGGCAGATAAAATTTTGTTTCTTTATTGCAAACGCTTGCAAAATTGCTAAATATTGGAATTCATGTGTCGTAGGTTTGATTTAGCGTTGCAAACGCTTGCAAAGGCTGAGGCCTTTATGAGCGAAATAAACACCAGTGTGACCATCTTAGATGTTGCACGTGAAGCCGGAGTGTCGTATTCAACAGTTTCACGGGTACTGAGTGGCTATAATTATGTCAAAGACTCGACGCGCGAACGGGTGCTTGAAGCAGTTGAAAGACTTGGGTATGTGGTCAATCAACAAGCGCGGAGTCTGGCAGGCGGCAAATCTGGTGTGATTGGTCTGCTCGTCCCCGGCCTCGACAACGGCTATATTGGCGAAATTGCACGCGGCATTGACGAAGAACTCACCAAATCTAGCTACGACCTCATTCTGTATACCACCCACCGCACTAGCACCGAAGCCTCCTATGCCCTAAAAATGACCAAAGGCCTAGCCGATGGCGTGCTGCTGGTGGTGCCCTTGCTTACGACTGGTTATATCGAGACCCTCCGTGAGCAGAACTTCCCCTACGTGCTGATTGACCAAGTAGACCCCAGTAATCGTAGTTCAGCGGTGGATAGCCTGAATCGCCAAGGGGCCTATGAAGCCACGCAATATCTTATGGGGTTAGGGCATCGGCGTATCGGCTTTATCACCGGGTTGATGAAACTGCGCAGCGCTGAAGAGCGGCTGGCCGGACATATGGCAGCCCTGCGCGATGCGGGGATGCCGATTGAAGAAGACCTTGTTCAAACAGGGGATTTTTGGCGCCGAGAAGGTTATGAGGCCGCCGAACGACTGTTAAATCTTCCCACCCCCCCCACCGCGATTTTTGCTTCCAATGACCTTTCCGCATTTGGCGTAATGGAAGCCGTTCGCGCGTATGGGTTGCAAGTTCCACACGATATTTCCGTCATCGGTTTCGATGATATTCCACAAGCGTCGTTGGTCTATCCCCGGTTGACAACAGTCCGTCAGCCGTTGGATGAAATGGGCAGGATTGCGGCGCGACTTTTGATTGAGCAGATTGAAAACCCCGATAGGCCAATTCGTCATGTGACCCTGCCCACCTCGCTCGTTATTCGGGAATCATGTCAATCCCCCCAGCAATCGTGGCTTGATTTAAGGAGGTGATAAGTATCAAGAGTCTATATACACACGTATGTTTTCGGAATTTCAATTCTGTGAAAATTAGGAGCTAGACCATGAAAAAGTTTTTGCCCGTGTTCTCGGTAGTTTTAGCAATTGTGACGATCCTGTCGCTGGGCCTCGGCAGCACCCAACCCAAAGCCGCCGCGCAAGATCAAGTCACCATTACGTGGTGGCATATCGGCACCGTCGAGGCGCAAGGGACCTATTGGCAGTCGCTCGCTGATGCCTATATGGAAGCGAACCCCAACGTCACCATCGAAATTACCATTTTGGAAAATGAAGCCTTTAAGGAACGTCTTGTCACCGTTATGCAGGCAGGCGATCCACCAGACGTCTTCCAAAGCTGGGGTGGTGGTGTCCTATGGGAATTTGCCGAAGCTGGCCTCGTTCGTAATATCGCCCCCGAACTGGAAGGCGATTGGAAAGATTCATTCTCGGCCCAAGCTGCGTTGGAACTGTATGGGCGAGACGGCGAATACTACGGTGTGCCATGGACATGGGGCACTGTTGGTTTGTTCTATAACAAAGCGTTGTTTGCCGAAGCTGGCCTTGATCCAGAAGCCCCACCTGTGACATGGGACGAATTCCTAGCAGCGGTTCAGGCTCTTAAGGATGCAGGCATTACCCCGATTTCGTTGGGCGAAGGCGACAAATGGCCCGGCCACTTCTGGTGGGTCTATCTGGCGATCCGTCTGGGTGGCGAGCAGGCGTTCTTGGATGCCTACAACCGCGAGGGCGCGTTCACCGATGAGCCATTCGTACAAGCAGGTGAATATCTGCAACAGTTGATTGATCTCGAACCGTTCCCCGATGGCTTCATGGGCCTAAGTTATAATGATCAGGCTGGCCTGATGGGCGATGGTAAAGCCGCGATGGAACTGATGGGCCAATGGGCACCCAGCGTCCAAATTGATAACAGCGAAAACGCTGGTGAAGCAATCGAAGGCAACCTCGGCTGGTTCCCCTTCCCAGTGATTGAAGGCGGCGCGGGTAACCCCGGTGACGTACTCGGCGGTGGCGATGGTTATGCCGTTGGTTCCAATGCCGAAGATGAAGCCGTTGATTTCCTGAAATTCATCACCTCTGCCGAAAATCAGGCCGCAGGCGCGAAGATATGGATTCTCCCCACAGTTGCCGCTGCTGAATCAGCAATCGAAGACCCAGTTCTGCAAACCATCTTGGTTGCACGCAACAGTGCCACCTATTCACAACTGTACTATGACCAATTCTTGCCACCCGCTGTTGGGCAGGCTGTGAATGACGCCGTACAGGGGTTGTTTGAAGGTTCACTGACCGCCGAAGATGTGGCATCAGCTATTGAAGATGAAGCCTCGTTTGAACTAGACGAATAAGCTCCGAACTGCCAGACGGGTGCGGGGTACGCTAACCGGCGACGGGAATTGCAGGGCAGCTACCCCCCACCCTCTGTCACACGTGAAGTAGATCAGCAAATCACCGCCATCAGTTTAGCAAAGGATTAGGCTCATGTCTGCCCTCGGTGCTCAAGTACGAACGATAACCCGTCAACGGGATAAAACCCATCCTCGCCGCTTCAATTTTGGCAAATGGGGCACCATAAGCCTCTTTGTACTGCCGGGAATGCTCTTGTTTATTCTGTTTGTGCTGATTCCAATTGCAAAAGCAGCCCAATACAGCCTGTACGATTGGGACGGTTTCGGCCCCCTAACCGAGTATGTCAAGTTTGGTAACTATGATCGCCTGAATGATCACAAGCCGTTTCGCAGTGCCATCAGCCATAGTTTCTTTATCATGTTTCTGTCTCTCACCGTCCAATTGCCATTGGCTATGATGTTAGCTTTGTTAGTGGGACGTGGAAAACTGCGCGGCAGAAAAATATTCCGGATGATTTTGTTTGTCCCCTTTGTTTTTTCGGAAATCATTACCGCCCTTATTTGGATGTATGTGTTTCACCCCGGTGAAGGCCTAGCTAATGTGGCGTTTGGTACTCTAATTCCCGGTTTTGAAGGCCAAACATGGTTGGGTGACCGGGACCTTGTCATGTATTCCCTGTTTGCGGTGCTGACATGGAAATATTTCGGTTTCTACATGATTCTTTATATGGCAGGATTGCAGGGCGTGTCCAAAGAACTAGAGGAGGCGGCCCGCGTAGATGGAGCTAATGAGCTTCAAGTTTTGCGTTATGTCACCTTGCCATTATTGGGTAGTACCATTCGACTGACCATCTATCTATCGGTATTGGGTTCTTTCCAGCAATTTGCTATCGCTTGGATTTTGACACGCGGCGGTAGCCCTGCTAATTCCAGTCACCTGATTTCGACGTATCTGTATAAATTTGGCATCAAGACGTTCCGCCTCGGTTATGGCAGTTCCGTCGCAGTGGTGCTCTTTACGATTAGCCTACTCTTCTCGCTGGGCTATCAGCGTATTGTATTGCGGCGCGATTATGCCGATTAAGAAAGGCAGTTTATGATGCGATCTTCAACCTACATTCCTTCACCCACCACGCTCAAAATACGGCGCAGTTTGTCAGTGGCGCTGAAATATACCATTCTGATCCTTGTCTGCATGATTGTCGTGTCACCCATCTTGACCGCCATTTTGGGAGGGCTTCGCACCACGGGCGAATTTATTGCAAGACCTTTTGGGCTGCCAACCAAGGGGATTCAATGGGAAAACTACACCAATATCCTAGAGGACAATATCTTTTGGCGTTCGGTTAGAAACAGCCTCTACATTACCCTTGCGTCCACTACCTTTACGGTGATTCTCAGCAGCACGATGGCTTTTGTGTTCAGCCGCATACAGTTCAAGGGGCGGGAATTGCTTTTTAATATTCTCTCGTTGGGCCTGCTCTTTCCGCTTGGGATTGCCATTCTGCCGATCTTTCTGCAAATTCGAGCACTCAATTTGACCGACAGTTACTGGGGGGTTGTGATGCCGCTGGTGGCCTTTAGTCTACCCAGCAGTACCATTATTCTGCGCACTTTTTTCAGAGCGATTCCCCCCGAATTGGAAGATGCTTCCTATATTGATGGCTGCACGCGCATCGGCTTTTTTGTCTACATCCTCCTACCCCTTGCGCGTCCGGCGATCACGGCCATCGCTACCCTTCAGGTCATTGCGGGCTGGAACGAATATTTCCTGTCGCTGTTGGTCCTCACCGATTCCAAAAAATGGCCGCTGACGTTGGGGCTGATGCAGTTTCAGGGCGATCATGCAACCGACTGGGCGCGTATGATGGCCTACGTCACTATCCTGATTGTCCCAGCCGTCATTTTTTACCTGTTTGCCGAAAAGTACATCGTGACAGGTCTGACAGGCGGCGAACTCAAGGGCTGATTTTGTCTTGAAAATAACTCCGGGGGCGGTTGGTAGCATACTAAAATAGCGCATGGTCTTCTACTGCCCCCCCTGCTGATTACGTCGGTTGAACACGCTAACTGAAAGAAGATGAGTACCATGACGATCAATGTAGGGCACTCCGTCGAGGAGCGCACAGAGCATCTGTTGTCGCAGATGACCTTAGAAGAAAAATTAGGGCAGTTAGGCGCGGTTTGGGCGACTGATCTTATAGATGACCAGAAGCATTTTGTCCAAGCCAAAGCCGAGCAAAAAATTGTCAATGGCATCGGTCATGTCTCACGTGTGGGGGCTGTCAGCCTGCTTAAACCCCAAGCGTCGGCTGCCGTCGCCAATGATATTCAGGCCTATTTAATCAAACAGACACGTTTGGGCATCCCCGCCATTGTGCATGAAGAAAGCTGTGCAGGGTACATGGCCCGTGACGCCACCACCTTTCCCCAAGCTATCGGCCTCGCTGCAACATGGGCGCCGGAACTGATTGAAGAAATGGCCGGGGTGATCCGTACCCAGATGCGGGCTGTCGGGGCGCATCATGGTCTTGCGCCAGTATTGGATGTGTGTCGTGATCCGCGCTGGGGCCGGGTTGAAGAAACCTTTGGCGAAGACCCCTATCTGATTTCGCGTATCGGGGTCGCCTATATACGCGGCCTGCAAAACCACGATCTGAGTGAGGGCGTCGTAGCGACAGGTAAGCACTTTTTGGGTTATGGTACAACTGAAGGCGGCCTCAATTGGTCACCCGCCCACATCCCGGAACGTGAACTGCGTGAAATTTTCGCCCTGCCCTTCTGGGCCGCGATCCAAGAAGCAGGCATTGCTTCCATGATGAACGCCTATCATGAACTGGATGGTATCCCCTGTGGTGCGTCCAAAGAATTGATGGTGGATTTCCTGCGCAATGAAATGGGCTTTGACGGCGTGGTGGTCTCGGATTATTTCACACTTGATATGTTAAAGGTCTATCATCGCGTGGCGGCGGATAAAACCGAAGCGGCGCTGTTGGCTCTGGAAGCAGGTATTGATATTGAACTGCCCGCCACCGATTGTTATGGCGACCCCCTGCGGCAAGCGCTCAAAGATGGCCGGATCAGCATGGAATTGATTGACCTATCGGTCAGTCGGGTGTTGCGCCAGAAATTCCAATTGGGCCTATTTGAAAATCCCTATGTGGACACCGACCAAATCCCGACGGTCTTTAATACCCCGTCCCAGCGCGATTTGTCGCTAGAACTGGCCCGCAAATCACTGGTGCTGCTGAAGAACGCCGATCATTTGCTGCCACTTTCACCCCAACTCGAGTCCATCGCGGTGATTGGCCCCGGCGCAGACAGCATCCGCCTGCTGCAAGGCGATTATCATTATCCCTCCCATTCCGAAGGCGTGGTGATTTCCGAAATCAATACCGAAGCACCGACACCTATGCGTGACCTCTCCGGCATTGATTTCCTGCAACATTTTGTGCCTTCCGTATCGGTATTGGCCGGGATTCAAAAACTGGTCTCACCGCAAACCAAAGTCTATTATGCTCCCGGCTGCGAAATCACCAGTTTCGACACCTCTGGTTTTGCCGAAGCCGTTGCCGCCGCCGAAAAAGCACAGGTCGCGGTGGTGGTCGTGGGTGAAAAATCCGGCCTCTCCAAAGAAAGCACCACTGGTGAATCGCTGGATCGCGCCGAAATTGACCTCTACGGCGTGCAGCAGCAGTTGGTCGAGGCGATCTACGCCACTGGAACCCCGGTGATTGTAGTTCTATTGAATGGTCGTCCGCTGTCTATCGAGTGGATTGATGAGCATGTCCCCGCCGTGATTGAAGCGTGGTTGCCCGCACAGGAAGGCGGCACCGCCATTGCCGAAGCCCTGTTTGGTAGGCTAAACCCCGGTGGCCGACTGCCGATTACCATCCCGCGTTCATCCGGGCAAATTCCTGTTTTCTACAATCACAAACCATCGGGTGGCCGCACCCACTGGCAAGGTGACTATATTGATATGCCCGCCAGCCCACTCTATGCCTTTGGGCACGGCCTCAGCTATAGCGAATTTGCCTATCGCCATCTCCACATCAGCCCGAACCCAGTGCAAGCCGATGATACGGTGATGATTAGCCTGAGTGTGCAAAATGTGGGCACGCTGGCCGGGGATGAAGTTGTCCAATTGTATTTACACGACCCGATTGCCAGCGTCACCCGCCCAGTTCAAGAACTCAAGGGCTTCCAACGGGTCACGTTGGCCCCGCAGGAGCAAAAAACCATCACCTTCCATGTCCCGGTTCGCCAAATGGCCTTTTATGACCGCGACATGCAGTTGGTGGTCGAACCCGGTGAAATCCAAGTCATGGTCGGCAGCGCCTCAGATGATATTCGGCTGTCCGGCAGTTTTACGATTGCGGGCCAGACCACGCGGGTTCAACCTGTCTTTAAATCGCACGTGGAGGTGAGTTAACATGCGTCGGCTTATTTTAGTTAGTATGGTGGTGGTGATGATGATGGTTCCACTGAATACCCAAGCCCAAGATTCGTCCAATGGCGCGTTTTATACCGGGGTCTATCCCAATCTGCTCAAGGAATGGGGAAAGAGCGACGCCGAAATCCAAGAGCGTATTGATGCGACATGGCAGCAATTGTTTTATGGTAATGATGACACCCAGCGGGTTTATTATCCAGTAGGCGATGACATGGCCTATATGCTGGATGTCAATAATCAGGATGTGCGCAGTGAGGGCATGTCGTATGGCATGATGATCGCCGTGCAGTTGGATAAAAAAGAGGAATTTGACCGCATCTGGAAATGGGCCAAGACCTATATGTATAACGAAAGTGGTCAATATGTTGGCTATTTCGCGTGGCATTGCAAAACCGATGGCACCAAGATGGATGAGAACCCCGCCTCGGATGGTGAAATCTGGTTTGTAATGGCGCTATTTTTTGCCTCACATCGCTGGGGGGATGGCGAAGGTATCTTCAACTATACGGGCCAAGCCAATGAAATCCTCACAACCATGCTGCACCAAGACGAGAAGAACTTGGTTTCGACCAATCTCTTTGACCCCGAAACCAAACAGGTCGTTTTTGTGCCCAGTGGCCGCTACAGCCGATTCACCGACCCGTCCTATCACCAACCGCATTATTATGAACTGTGGGCACGTTGGGCCGAGGCCGACAACGAATTTTGGACGGAAGCCGCACAGGTCAGCCGTGAATTTTGGAAAACCACCGCCCACCCCGAAACGGGCCTGATGCCGAATTATGCTGAGTTCACGGGCGAGCCGAAACCGTCGGGCGATTATGGCGAATTCTTCTATTCCGATGCGTGGCGTAACGCCATGAATGTCGCGGCTGATTATGTGTGGTTTGCGGCGGATGAATGGCAGATTGAACAAAGCAATCGCTGGTTGAAGTTTTTCTATGATCTGGGGATTGGACAATATACCACCCGCTTCCGGATTGATGGTACGCCTGTGAACCCCCAACATCGTTCGACGGGCTTGGTTGCCATGAACGCAGTGGCGGCGATGGCAGCGACGGAGGATTTCCGTTGGGAGTTTGTTGAAGAATTATGGAATGCGCCTATTCCAAGCGGGCGGTGGCGCTATTATGACGGTCTGCTCTATCTCATGGCCCTGCTGCACCTAAGTGGCAATTTTCAGATTATCGGGCCGCAAGGATCGTAGCATCGCTTGAATTAGATTATTCCCAACTCACAACCGTTTTTCTAAAACCCTTCTCGATGTTCGGGGAAGGGTTTGTCTTTTACGGAGGCCCGTTGGATGTCTCGCGCTATCGCATCTTAAAAGACATCCGTCACCATTTTTGCTGAGAATGTAACCAACATCACACGCCGGGGAGGGACTTCCATTAAAATGACTTAAAGCGATGGGCTTAAGGAGTTTTTTATGTGGTCTTCATCGGTTGAGCAGGGCTTCTTGCGCGAATGCAGTAAAGACGACGCAAGTTTTCAGCGGCTTGTGACGGCTTTTGAAGCGCAGGCGTCGCTTTCGACATCGGCGATGTTTACCTGTTTTTTCGAGACTTTCCTACCCGAAGTGGCGATGTGGATGGATGGCGCGGGAAAAATCTCGTTTAGCACGCCCAAGTGTCAAGTCTTGTTGGGTTATACAGCGGAAGAACTGCATGGCCTACAATGGGAAACACTCTGCCATCCTGATGAGGTGTCGGTCTTAAATCAAATTACCGACAGTCTATCCCCAGAGACGGTACAGGTTCAGCACCGCTTACGCCATCGCAATGGCGGCTTTGTCTGGGTCGAGACCACATTCAGCAAGAAACAAATTGGACATCTACAGGGCATTCTCGCCATTTCGCGTGATATTACCCAACACCACGACACCGAAATGCGGCTCCGCCATTCCGAAGAAAAGTTCTTTGCGGCTTTTCACGCCAGCCCGCTACCCCAATTTGTCGGCACGCTAGATGAAGGGCGCATCTTGGAGGCCAATCAAGCCTTTGCGGATATGATTGGCATTGAACGCGACGCGATTGTTGGGCATACCACTGTGGAATTGGGCGTTAGTGCAGACGTGGCGCTACGGGAGCAGTTGTATGACCAGTTGCATGAAACAGGCAGTCTGCGCGACGTTGAATATTTGTTTCGGGGCAGCGACGGCAAAATACGCACGGTTTTGTTATCTGCGGAGCGCTTTGAAATCCGTCAGCAGCCTTGCTGGTTGGCGATGTATTATGACATCACCGAGCGCAAAGTAGCGGAGGCCGCACGAGTCGCTTCGGAACAAAAATTTGCCACCATTTTTGAGAGCAACCCGATTCCCATGACCCTCTCCGATCTCGCCACCACCGAGTTGGTCGAGGTCAATCCAGCCTTTTGTAAGATGATTGGTCTGCCTAGTACGAAATTGCGCGGTTTTTCCACATTGGAATTAGGTCTGGTGGTTGACCCTGTGACCCATCAGGAATTCTATCGTCATGCGGAACTGCAAGGCTCAGTTTCTGAGGTTGAACAGCGCTTTCGTACTCATGACGGCCAGATTCGCACCGTGCTGGCGTCGGCAGAGACTATCGAGGTGAATGGACAGCCGCATTTGCTGAGTATGTTCCATGATATTACAGATCGCAAACAGGCCGAAGAAACACTTGCAACCGAGCGCCAAATGCTGCGTGCTCTAATTGACCATCTGCCGCATGTCATCTATTACAAGGATACCGAAGCGCGTTTTCTCATCAGCAATGTCGCCAATACGCGCATTTTGGGTTTGGCGTCCGTCGAGGCAGCAGTCGGCAAATCTGACCTCGATTTCTACCCCCCGGATTTAGCCGCCCAATATTATGCCGATGACCAAGCCGTGCTTTCGTCCGGTCAACCGCTGATTAACCATGAAGAAATGGGCCGCGACGCCGAAGGCCACAGCCGCTGGATGCTGACCAATAAATTCCCCTTACGCAACCGCGCCGGAGAGATTATGGGGCTGGTCGGGATTGGGATTGACATCACTGAACGTAGACAAGCCGAGGCGGAATTGCGAGCCTCTGAGGAGCGTTTCCATAAAGCCTTTTGGGGCAGCCCCTTTGGTATGGTAATGGTAGATTTGCCGTCGCAGCGCATTATTGATGCCAATCCGATGGGCCTGCGGATTGGTGGCTTGTCCCGCGAAGAATTGATAGGGCAAACCGTCGAGTCGGTGGGTTTTTTGTTGGCCCCGGCGGTGCGGGCGGAGTTTGACCGCCAACTGACGCAAGACGGTCATGTACGTGGCCTTGAAGCCTCATGGGTGAAAAATGGTCAGACCACGATGGTGAAATTCGCGGCTGAAATTATCGAAATCGGTGGGTCACCCCATTTGTTGGTCATGTTTGATGATATCACCAGCCAGAAAATCGCCGAAGCCGCCCTAGAAAGCGCCCGCCTTGAATTGATGTATGAACGAAACTTGCTGCGTCAACTGATAGACCACTTGCCCGACGGAGTGTTTGTCAAGGATGCGGCGGGACGGTATCTCTTGATGAACAAACGACACGCGCAGTTGGCAGGCTACCCGGTTGAGGTGCTGCTTGGCAAAACGGCCCTTGAGGCCTTTCCTGACTTGGGTGAGGCGTATTATGCCGACGATCTACGGGTGATTCAGTCCGGTCAACCACTGCTCGGACGTGAAGAGCGCCTCATTCATCGTGAAGACCCCAGTCTGCCGGACGGCTGGTGCATCACCTCCAAGATACCCATCAGCAACGCGGACGGCCTTACGGTGGCGATGGTGGGCCTACAGGTGGACATCACCGCGCATAAACAGGCCGATTTGAAACGCCTTGAAAATGAAAAACTCCAAACGACCCTCCAAAAAGAGCGCGAATTAAGTGACCTCAAGACCCGCATGATGCAGCGTATTTCACATGAATTTCGCACCCCGCTGACGATTATTCAAACTTCAGCCAACCTCATTCTCCATTACCAAGATCGTTTGGCGGCTGAACAGCGAGGCAAACTCGGTAGCCAGATTGAAGAACAAATCACCAGCCTGACCGATATGTTGAGCATCATCTCCGGGATTGTCCGCGAAGATTTTCCCGAACAGAAGATGCAGGCAGAACGGGTTGACCTCCCTGCCCTTGTGCAGTCGGCGATTCACAAGTCTGAGGAGCAAGATCGGCATCGGCACCCAATCCGGTTTGAGGTCTCTGATCCACCCACCCCTAACTTAACGGCCATGGGCGACCCTCATCACTTACGGACGCTGGTCATCAATCTGCTGTCGAACGCCTGCCTTTATTCTCCACACGAGCGGGCCGTCACGGTAAACCTGACGCGGGAGGATGCCTTTCTCCAATTGCAGGTTCAGGATGAGGGTCTCGGAATTTTGCCGAACGAACTTGACCGCGTAACCGAGCCATTTTTCCGGGGGAGCAACTTTGACGAGCGCCCCGGCTTGGGACTGGGTTTGACGACGGCCAAAAATATCATTGACCTACATCATGGCACATTGCATATCGAAAGCGCTCCGGGGCAAGGCACGCTCGTCACCGTGCGCCTGCCCATCAATCTTGAGGCGTAAGGAACTATACAGAACTCGTTTCGATAAGCCGCGCAATTGCGACTGATGCGCCGAGTACCTTCTGAAGCGATTTATCTGGAATCCCAACATATTCAAGTGTCAACACGGAGTTTTCAAGTGTCAGCTTGCGGAGGCTGGCTTGTCCTATCCCAGCGATTAATTCGGTCAACTCCTGATTATCGAGTAGCTGATCGGCGAATTCGGGTGGCCTGCTGAATTCGATGATGTAAGTGTCCCCTGATCTTCGCGTCGCTACGAGTGACAGCCGGGTCTGGGCTTGGCGGCGCATATGCAATACTCGATT
Organism: Chloroflexota bacterium; assembly: GCA_024434115.1. Lineage (GTDB taxonomy): Bacteria > Chloroflexota > Anaerolineae > Aggregatilineales > J027 > CFX10. The sequence continues at coordinate 3,673 of QMIT01000005.1, read as the reverse complement.
CGTGGGTTGTTTCAAATTCACATGAACGAACGACATATAGGCCCCGCCGTCAGCGAGCGATTGTAAGGGGACAGATACCTTATATCCCTCATATTCCCCCATTGGGCCGCCATGATGTTCCAGCCCTGCCGCACTCGCCACTTTCTCCCATAGTTCATTCTCGTGATTTCTTTCCAACCCAAACCATACTAGCAGAATTACCCCGATAAAAATTAGGCCAACAGGAACGTCGCAAGTGTTCATATTGGTATTTGCCTCACTCTCACCCGTCGCTTGAGGTTCAGACCGATGATGTCTGCCTGTTCCACCCAGCGATCCCTCCGATAGTGTAGATATGCCCCACTCGGTACTCATTCTAACGCTATTATACTATGATTGGCGCTGATACTAAGAGATTTCAACCCTCGGGCTATTGAGCGGATTGCCATTGTAGATCGGGCCATTAGGCCTACCTTTCGAGGGCTTTTGTTGTTACGCTAAAATCAGATAGGATATGGAAAGGCGGTATGATGACAACCATTTTAGCCATTGATGATGAAGACTCTATTTTACAGCTTGTCGAAGCCTACCTTGTCGCGGAGGGCTACACCGTCCACACTGCCCCGGACGGCCCCGCTGGTTTGGCTGCATTCCGCCGCCACAAGCCCGACTTGATTATTCTGGATGTGATGCTCCCCGGTCTCAACGGCCTTGATGTTTTGCAGCAAATCCGCCGTGAATCCGATGTCTACGTCCTGATGCTGACCGCCAAATCCGAAGAGGTGGATCGGGTAGTCGGTTTGACTGTGGGCGCGGATGATTATCTGACCAAGCCTTTTAGCCCGCGTGAATTGGTGGCGCGTGTCAAAGCCATTTTGCGACGAGGGCGTGCCACAGATTCTGATGAGAATGCCGCCCTCAGTTTCCCCCACCTTCACATTGACCCCCGGCGTTATGAAGTTTCCCGCGACGACAGCCCGATTGAACTGACTGTCCTTGAATTTAAGCTGCTTCACACCCTTGCCACTTATGCAGGCATGGTTATGAGCCGCCAACAGCTTTTGGAGCACGTGTGGGGTTATGATTATTTTGGCGAAGACCGTGTGGTAGATGTGCATATTGGGCATCTGCGCCAAAAGCTCGAAACCGACCCGACCAACCCCCGTTTTATTCTAACGGTGCGCGGTGTCGGCTATAAATTTGAGGATAAATGAGCCAACATGCGTCTACGAACCAAAATCCTGCTGTCCTATCTTGCGGTAGCCATCATCAGCCTTGTGGTGATCTTTGCCTCGACCAGTTTTGTCGCCCCGCGCAACTTCGCCCATCGTATGGAAATGATGATGATGCGCGAAAACGAAACGGAGCATGGTCAGGGACAAGGGCGTGGCATGATGGGCGGTGGTGGGGGCAGCAACGCGCCGACGGACGAGGAGATCAATCAGCGTTTTCGGGATGCCCTCAATGAATCGCTCCTGTGGGCGAGTGCCGCTGCGATTACGGCTTCTCTGCTCATCAGTGCCTTTGTCACATGGCGCATTACCCGCCCAATTAACGCGATGGTCGCCGCCAGTCAGCGCATTGCCGATGGGCACTACACCGAACGCCTGCCCAAACACTCGCCCGACGAAATTGGCGATTTGATTCACAGCTTTAACCAGATGGCGGAATCGTTGCAGCAAACCGAATCCATGCGCCAACAGTTGATCGCCGATGTCACCCACGAATTGAAAACCCCCCTCACGACGATTATGGGCATGATGGAGGGTTTGGAGGATGGCGTTATGGCGGCAAACCCAGCCACCTATCACCTTGTTCATCAAGAAGCTGACCGACTGCGGCGCTTGGTGCAGGATTTACAGGAGTTGTCGCGTATCGAAGGCGGCCAAATCGCCCTCAATCTACAGTCGCACGCCCCGGCAGAACTGGTCAAGTTTGCCACTGACCGCCTGACCCCCCAGTTTGCCGATAAAAATATTGCCCTCCACGTAAATCTGCCCCCCACCCTACCCTGTGTCTATGCCGACCTTGAGCGCACCGGACAGGTATTGATGAACTTGCTTGGCAACGCTCTGCAATATACCCCGGCGGAGGGGCGGGTCGAGGTATCGGCGCAAGCGGTTGACCATGAGGTACGTTTCGCCATAAAGGATTCCGGCGTGGGTCTCACCGAAGCTGACCTGAGCAAGATTTTTCAGAGGTTCTACCGGGTAGATAAATCGCGTTCACGAGCCAGCGGGGGCAGCGGCATCGGCTTGACCATCGCCCGCCATTTGATTGAAAGTCAAGGCGGCACGATTTGGGCAGAAAGCGCCGGGCCAAATCTGGGCAGTACCTTCTATTTCACTCTAAAAAACTTTACCAAATCTTCATAATCCCGATACGCCACCTTTATACGCTGCTGGCATCCTATAGGCATACTTTGAAGGAGCGCAGAATGATGATGCACGGGGATTGGGGTTTTGGAATGTGGGGTGGCTGGCTGGTGATGCTGCTGTTCTGGTTTTTGGTGGGCAGCTTGGTCATCAGCGCCGTTGTTTCGGCGTTTAATCGAGGCAGCACCACACCACATTATTTAGGAGAACCGTTTGATCCCCGCCGGATCGTCCAAGAACGCTATGCCAAAGGCGAAATCTCACGCGATGAATATCTCGCACTCATGAACGATTTTAAATAACACAGGAGAAAGACCATGTTGAACAAACGCACTGTATCCACCTTGATGATTATTGCAATCGCCCTTGTTGCGGCGATTGGCCTCAGTGTATTTTCCGTCTCGGCACAGGGGCCGGGCACAGGCAACGGAACGCCAATGCCGTGTGATGGCACTGGGATGATGAACGGCAACGGCATGGGTATGATGAACGGTAATGGGATGGGTATGATGAATCGCGGCGGCCATCATGCAATGGGGCATCACGGCAATATGGCGGCTGGCATGATGAATCCTGAAGACTGCCCGATGTACGGAACCACCGCGACGAGTGGGAGTTGGTGGGGCTGGATGGAACATATGCAATTACACATGCACAACCCCGAAGCCTGCCCGTATTATCAAGCCATGACTGCTGGCGAATAACCACCAACCCCTGATTTTTCCAACGCTCTTACCTTATTCCTCCCTTGTGACGCCCCCACGCTTAAAGCTGGGGGCTTCTGAGGTACGCTTGCGTCTGGACTGCCCCCTACCTTAGGCCTCAACTCTGCATCCCAGCGGGGGAGCGCTTGATGGCGCTTGTCCGACCAAGACATCGCTTCCCGTCCGAGGAATAGTCGTCATGAGTTCGTGATGCCCAAAGGGTCACTCTACGGCGGCGGACTGCGCATCCAATTCAGCGAGGATCAGTGGAACAAGTCACGGTATTGACAATCCCCATTGAACGGTCACGGTAAGACCCTTGTGAATAGTCCGGTTCAAATGGATAACGACCAGCCGCACGGGGTTTAATGTCCAATTACGGCACTCCCCCCACGTGTAGTTTCGTGATTTTTATCACAGGTAATTGGGTATAAAGCTACTTGCCTTAAGCAGCGGATTCATATCTCCTTAAGGAAAGGGGTACTGTGCCTATTTAAAAAATATATCTTTTTTGAGCAGTATCTCTGGTAGAGGAGGTGCTTTTTGGACGATCAAAGTCTAAGAGTGCAAAATGCCTCTCCGCCAACATCTGGTTCACCTCCCGGTAGTTTTTTA
>QMIT01000018.1 GCA_024434115.1 Chloroflexota bacterium | reverse complement strand
TCAACGTCGCCATTCAGCTTTGGATTATTGCAGTCCAGACCAGTATGAAGCCCTGAAAAATTGGACTCAATAATTGTCGGTCAAACTGTTACAAGGTCACGCTAAAATGGCAAAAGATTAGCGAGGAGGATACCTAACATGGTAGTTTTGACTGTCCCTACAGCCTATGATGAACTCATCAATTACTTAGCGGAAAAAGCCACACCTGATGAGATTTTGTCATTTAAGGTGTCTGATGCGGCTCAAGAACGTGCCGAATTATTATTGGAACGGGATAGCGCGGGGACATTGACCGCTGATGAGAGCATTGAATTAAGCCAAATGCTCCATTTTGATCGTTTGGTGTCTGTCTTGAAAGCCTCTGCGGTTGAAAGAATTAATCGTTCATGACGAGTCGCGTTCCAAAAGAGTTGCGAGACCAAGTGCGTCAACGGGCTAGTGGTCGTTGCGAATACTGCCGCAAACCTGATGGATATAGTTTGTATAGTCATCACGTAGACCATATTATCCCTCTTATGCACGGCGGTGACTTGTCATCTGATAACTTAGCATGGGCTTGCTTTCAATGTAATACTACTAAGTCCGCCAATATAGCCTCGTATGATCTCGAAACAGGCGAACTCACACCGCTATTTCATCCTCGCAAACAAAAATGGGATGACCATTTCGAAGTGATAGATGCTGTGATAAATGGGAAAACACCCATTGGGCGAGTGACCGTGAAAATTTTACAAATCAACCATCCTGATCAAGTTGAAACCCGTCAAAGACTTATCAAAGCGAAAATCTGGTAAGGGTTTTTCTTAGAATGCCGCTAAACATTGATGCCTAACGATTCCTCTGCAAGCCCCCAAACCACCCTCGATTATTTCAACCGCCGCAGCGATTTTTGGCATGATGTTTATGAGCGCCCCCAAACGTTTACAGGGTATAGCCTGCTGAAACAGCATCATACGGTCATGCAGGTGGTTCAACGGACCCAAACCCCCGGCAACAAGATATTGGATGTGGGTTGTGGAGCGGGGATTACCGTTCTCGAATTGGCGGAAAAAGGCTATCAGTCCAGCGGGATTGATTTTGCGCCGAACATGATTGAACGCGCTAAACAAGACGCCGAGGCAAAGGGGGTGGCCTGTGATTTTCAAGTCGCCTCTGCCGAAAGTCTGCCCTATCCCACCCAACATTTTGATATGGTCATCGCGTTGGGGTTGGTCGGCAATTTGCGCGATGATACAGATTGTCTACGTGAGATACGCCGTGTGCTCAAACCGGGTGGGGTAGTGCTGTTGACGATGCCAAACGTCTTGGCCCTTGATCGTTGGATCAGCGTGCCGCGTTCGCTGCCGATTATTTTTGGGCATCGTTTTCGCTCGCAGTTCCGGCGTGTCGGCAATCTGGGGAGGCGCTTGTGGGGCATTGCGCCGAAAGAAACTGCCGACCTGCGTTTTGGAAAATCCGCCATCCCCCATTTCTACAAACGCCATCTGACTCAGGCTGGTTTTCAAAATGTGTCCTATTCATCCATCACCTTTGGGCCATTTTTTCCATTGGGCTTACGGGTATGGAATGACCCCAAATTGATTACGATGAGTGAGGCGATTTGTAAAAAGGACGTTTTGAAAAAATATTTTAATTGGGGTGGAAATATCGTCATTTTTCAGGCGTGGCTTGCCCCCTGATTGCATCCCCTACCTGCTTCCCGTATAATGTGCCATAACTAAGAGGCAGTTGCCGTAACTATTGATGATAAAGGAGGCAAGCGCCCCCATCAGTCTGTTTGCATTTGGAGCAGATTATCGGCGCGAAACTTATGAGCTTCAGTGATGTTGCCGCCAAATTGAAAAAATCAGGGGCGCTGGAAAAAGAAAAGCCCACCCTCGAACAAAAACCGCTCGATTTGGAAGAACTCTATACCCTGCGTGCGCGAATGATGGGGGTATTGATTCGGGATGCTCGATTGGCGATGGGTTATACTATCGAAGAAATCGCTAATCATTTGAATTTACCCGATGAAACGATACTGGCTTGGGAATTTGGACAGGCCGTCCCCAGTTTGCCCCAGTTGGAATTGGTTGCCTATCTGCTACAAGTCCCGGTCAGCCATTTTTGGGGCAGTGATACCTTTATGCAGCAGTATGGCAGTCGCCAAATTGACAGCCACGAATATAGCATTCTGCGGGATCGCATGATTGGTGCGTTGATTCGTGCGGGCCGTCAAGCCAAAAATATCTCCACTGCTGATCTAGCCACCAAACTTGGCATTAATGCCGAATTTTTAGAAGCCTATGAATATGGCACGCTGCCTGTTCCCATGACCCTGTTGGTGTCTATCGCCAGCGCGTTGGAGGTCAATGTCAATTATTTCTTGGAAAGCAGCAGTCGCGTTGGGGAATTTCTAGAAATCCGCGAAGCCCTTAAAACGATTGAGGAAATGCCGGAAGATATTCGGGCGTTTCTCAGTTCGCATACGAATCAACCCTATATCCGTTTGGCGATGATTTTTGCCAAACTGCCAGCGGATTCTTTACGAGCATTGGCAGAAAGTATGCTCGATATTACGCTCTAGTTTTGTCATGTCACTTTTGTAGGGGCAGATCAGTTGCCCTTATTTTTTGCAACGGAAGGGAAATCATATCATGAGTACAGGCAGCGAACTGCAAAGCAAAGGCACTCGCTTATTTGAAAAAGGTAAACATCAAGAGGCTGTGGGTGTTTTCACCGAGGCCGTTGAAGCCTATCGCGCTGAGGGCAACGGTCAGATGGCCGCCGAAATGCAGGTCAATGTTGGCATGTGCAAGCGCGAATTGGAGCAGTACGAGGACGCGCTCAAAGAAATGCAGACCAGCCTAGCCTATTTTGAGGAACATGGTCCGCAAATTCGCAAAGCTCAGACGATGGGCAACATGGCGTTGGCCTATGCCAAACTGGGTGATACCGAACAGGCCCAAACGATGTATCGAGAGTCGGGTGCGATTTTCCGCGAACTCGGTGAAGACGAACAATACGGTGAAACCATCCTCGCTTTGGCGGATATGTATTTCCGTGCTGGTGATTTGATGCTGGCCGTTTCGACTTTTGAAGTCGGCCTTGAATATGTCAAGAACCTCAATCATCGCCAAAAGATGATAAAGCAGTTGGGGATGTTGAAAGCACGCTTGACGGGTGAGAAAAAGGCCCAAGAGAGTGTTTCATCCGAAGCGACCACCGACAGTCGTCGTCGTCGCCGGGGAATTAATGCTCGGCGCATTGGTCAGGGCAAGATTGAGGAAAAATCTGACGAGTAATTGGGCTTTAAATTTCTGACTCAGGGGGTGCTAGAATTATCTATGGCCCGAATCATATCGATCCAAGCCAACTGGCGTCCCCTGATTTATAATTTTCGCCATTATTTTGGGCTTGGAGTTGGGCAAGTCGTTTCGCTCGGAGACTTAATTACCCGACCAGTTCACTGTATTTATTCCGCATGGCGACGCTTTCCACCAAGCCAATCCCAAAAAGCAGCGTCACCAATGATGACCCGCCGGAACTCACAAGGGGTAGGGTCAACCCTGTCACGGGCAAAATGGAGAGGTTCATACCAACCGACACGATGGTTTGGAAGGCGATGATGCCTGCCACGCCATAACAAATCAGCGCACCAAGCGGGTCACGGGCCATGGTCGCCACCCGTGCAATTCGCATGACCAAAAAGCCGATCAAAAATAATACGCCGGATGCCCCAACGAAACCTGATTCTTCTGCAATAACGCTAAAAATAAAGTCGGTATGACGCACACGCAAAAAACGACCCTGCGTTTGTGTACCATTCGCATAACCTTTGCCCAGCAACCCCCCTGACCCAATGCTAATTAAGGCTTGGTCACGGTTGAATTGGGCATCTTTGTTCCCTTCGGGGTTCACAAAGGTTAAGATACGCTCTTTTTGATAATCTTGCATGTTGATCCAGACGACAGGGAGCATCATCAGGCCAACCAGTCCAATAATCACAAGATGCATAATTCGTAGTCCTGCTCCCCAAATCATCGCAAACCAGATCACGGTGAAAGCAATCACATTACCGAGATTGGGCTGCACGAAAATAAAGGTCATCGGGACAGCGACATAAATCAGGGAGACGATCACCGTCTTGAATTGATCTAATTTTTGATATTGCTTGGTGAGGTGCTGACCGAGCGCAATGATAATCAGCATTTTGCCAATTTCAGAAGGTTGCACCGGGATACCCACATCGAGCCAACGCTGTGCTCCGGCTGCCCCTAATTGACCCACAGCGGCGACCAAACCCAATGCAAACAGCAATAATCCATAGATGTAAGGCTGTAATGCCCCCAATAGGCGATAATCGAGACTAGCAAGGATAAAAACAACGGCCAACCCAATGAAAGTATAGGTGATTTGGCTACTGACCCGTCCAATTAAGTCGGTATCTACCGCGCCGAGGGTCGCACTGCGGATGAACAAAATACCGATCAGTACCAGCAGCATGGTGGCACCTAATAACCAATAATCGAAATTGCGCCACAATGAAGTTGTTTGAGATTGTGTGCGGGGTAGGGTGCGCGAGGCTGACCGATAAGTGGATGTCATTGAATCTTCCTCTAAAACCGACGGCGTTGCGTAGGGTAGCGCGTGCAACAGGGTGTGTCAAGCATCATCTTGCACGGCCTCCCGCCTATTCGCTGTCCTCTTCTTCCTCCTCTAGTTTGGAACTAGAATTTGACGTTTGCAGCGAAAAGGCAATCCGTCCCGGTTCTTCGTTTGGCTGCTCTACCGATTTGGCAAGGGGGATGTCGGCCACCAAGTAGTTTTCCCGCTCCCGCAGTTCCAGTTTCATTTCTACGGCGCTTTCATCAATACGGCAGTATTTTTTGATGACCTCAATAATTTCGGCCTGCATTTCGCGCAGTTTTTCGGGGGAGAGTTGGCTGCGATCTGTGACCAAGACAAAACGCAGGCGTTCCATTGCGGTTTTGGCGCTACGTTGGTCTTTCCGGCTGAAAAAACGGTCTACAATGTTACTCATCGTCATCTCCTTCTACCCGCCTCCAAACAGCTTGCGGAAGCGTTCGAGAACCCCCCCGTTGCTATCCAGATTCATGAAAGGAACTTTTTCGCCCATCAAGCGACGCGCGATGTCTTCAAAGGCTTGTTTGGGGCGGCCTGTTGCGGCGACGCCTTCATTGCTGCTTTTGATAATAATCTCATCATCTGGGACTACACCGATAAGTTTGATTGAAAGCAAACTCACTACATCTTCTACCGAGAGCATATCTCCTCGACGTACCATACCCAGCTTGATACGGTTGACGATGAGCCGCACAGGCACGGGTCTTTCTTCGGCTTCTAGTAATCCGATGATGCGGTCAGCATCCCGTACTGCCGACACTTCAGGATTGGTGACGACCAATACTTCATCAGCTGGGGCAACCGCATTTTTGAAACCCCATTCAATTCCGGCGGGACTGTCAATCAATACGAAGTCATGGACATGTCTCAGTTCATTGGCGAGGGTAATCATGTCTTGGGGGGAAATAGCGGTTTTGTCGCGCACCTGTGAGGCCGGAATGAGCGCCAGTGCGGGATAATCTTTGTGTTTGACCATCGCTTGTTTAAGTTTGCAGCGGCCTTCGACCACATCCACCAGATCATAGACAATACGATTTTCGAGGCCCATCATCAAGTCAAGGTTGCGCAGTCCTATATCTGCGTCAATGGCAACAACCTTTTGTTCCAGCGAGGCCAATGACATCGCTAGATTGGCAGTGGTGGTGGTTTTGCCTACACCACCTTTGCCAGAAGTAATTGTGATAACCCGTCCACTCATCGTGACATACTCCAAGCGATAATCGCTAATCTGTCCAAGGTTCGGCTCGAATCATGCCGTCGTCAATATAGGCCCGTTCAGGATGTTTGCGTCGTTTTTTGCTGGGTGGTGAGACACTAATTAGAGCGCCAATACGTAGTTGCGTCGGTTGCAAATCTAAAGCACATACTACACACGTTTCATCGCCATAGGCCCCGGCATGAACCACCCCACGCAGTCGGCCCCATACCACGACATCCCCACCGGCTACAATTTCAGAGCCAGCATTGACATCCCCCAAGATGACGACATGCCCGTTATGCTGCACAGACTGACCACTTCGCAGCGTGCGGCGGATCAAGAGGCCTTCCGTTCCATGCACATCCGACTTTAGCATCGGGGCTTCGGGGGCAGACTCCGCCATTTTGAGGGCATCGGGTACATGCGAGGCGGTAGCTGGTGGATCAACCAGTTCAATCGCAAGGCCCAATTTACGGGCAGCCCCTTGCGTGGTGGCGCTGGTGCTGAGTACGGAAATCAAAATGACATCCCGTTTTTGTAGGATGTTGAGTAGATTAGCCAGTTCATGTCGCCGGACTGCCCGCTTATCCACATCCAACGCCAAACTAGCCCCTTTAAAAAAAGCGGCCTGTTGGTCAATCCGTATGGCAAGGTCAGCAATCACTTTCGCCCATTCATCATCGGGTGGAATTGTGACGAGTAAGCCTTGTCGAATCCCTTTGAACTGAATAGCGCCCGACATAAAACGTAATCTACTCCAAAAATGTACTTTGCATTATCGGTTATTGTACGGAAGGTGGGACATTCGCGCTACTTATTTGACCAGACTCGTGTTTTGTCCCATGTAAAGCTACTCCATGAATCTGGCCCGCCTTGTATCCACACTCCCCAAAGCACACCCTGATCTGTTGGTCTATAGGGCAAATCCCACATCCATTCTCGATTCAAGCGCAGGGTTAGTTGTTTGTGGGTCGGCGAAAAATCAAGGCGGATGGTGTTGGTCGCCCCGCGCCGACGGATAAATCGAAAAGGTTTCCAATAGGTCGAGATTTGCTGGGTGGGTTCGGTCAGGGGAGGGCAGCTATCGAGGTGGGGAATCATGGCTTGTGGGCATTGGCGGGCTGTGACATATCCAGCGCCATTGATGCCGATCATTGTCCATGTGCCGTTGTTATTTGCCAGTGCAATGCCCCATGCTGTAAATGGGTCGGCGGCTTGGTTGATTTGCGCTGAAACTTCAAGGGTAAAGAACGCATTTTTCAGCAGATACGGGGCATCGTAAAACAAGGTGTCAGCGGGAAGAATAATCTGCTCATCACTCCCCCCTGCCCATAAGAATTCCTCATCCGCCCATTGGAGCGATCCCTGATGTGCTGGATTGGCATCCCCCTGTGACAATCGCCACGCTGACAGACCAAATCCGACTAGCGTTGCCAGTGTCATAATCACCAGCAACCGGAAAAAACGGGGGGAGGGTTTCATAGGCCGTCAGCATTACGAACAGCAAACGACGTAATTGGAGTAGGTTTGCACCCAATGCGCGTGTTATAATGCGCCAATATCATTCATCTTTACAACTGATGAGGGTTTTCCCTTGCGGACACGCACTTATACTCTTTTAGTCCTCTCGATTTTGGCGCTGTCGGTTGTACCTTTGTCTACCAGCCACGCCCAGACGACCACCTTTGATATTTGCGTCCGCGATTTTAATGATGCCGATCAAAATGGGCAATGGGAGGAAGGTGAGCAACCGTTTCCCGGTATCGGGGTATTGGTACGTCAAGACGGGACAGTAATCGGGGCACTGACGACCACCGCTGATGAAGATTGCATCCGTAGCCTTCCACCCGGTAGCTATCAATTATCCATTGAAGGCGGTGGGACACCCTATCAGATCACGACTGCTGAATCAATGGATGTCACCCTCGCTGATCAGTCTGTGACGGTTGATATTGGCGCAATTGTCCCCCCAAACGCAACCCCCGTGCAGAGCGGGCCGGGGAACGATGTCTGTATTGTCGTTTATCAGGATGGCGGACAGGTCGGAGTGCGTGAGGAAGGCGAAAATCTTGTGTCGGGGGTGGATGTCAATTTATTAGCTTCAGATGTAGTGATCCAGACATTAGTCACCACCGCCGAAAGCCCTCAGTGTTTTAGTGGCTTGCCTGCTGGCGAATTTCGGATTGTGGTGCCACCGTCCCCTAATCATTTACTGACGACCCGTAATGATGCCGGGGTCAGTTTTTTGGATACGGGCAACCGTATCACGGCCAATTTTGGGGCACAGATGATAGACCCTCTTGCCGATGGCCTGACCCGTTCGAGCGTCGAAGAGGCCGAGGGAGAATTAACCCTCGATCAAGATACCCGCTTGCTGTTTTCGATTGCAGGGGCGGCAGTGGCAATGCTGTTTATGGTGGGGGTTGGGGCGATTGTTATGAGCCTGATGGGTCGTAAATAAATCTCCTAACGACGCATGAGGGTATCGCGCAAGGCTGCTTGCAGTCGCGCTATATCTGCTCCGTAATCGGTCAAATATTGGCGTAGGCGAGGTTCCAGCGTCATCGCCAATAAAATATGCTCCGTTCCCGTGTAGTGCGACCCCAAAGCCTCAGCCCGATCAACCGCCCGATCAATCAAATGGTCGAGCATGGCTTCGGCCTCCATTGACTGCGCAGGGAGGCGTGGAACATCCTGTGCCAACTGCGATATGTCGAAACTGCATTGGGGGAGCAGCCGATACGCCACGCTGCGTCGTTCACGGGTCAGGGCTAATAACAGATGCGCTGGACTAACCGAATACTGCTCATTTGATTTGGCTAGTTGCTCGGCGGCATTCAAGACACGACGGCCCAATTCGCTGAGTTTTGCCATGCGTCGGGCCGACTCAATTGTGATTTCCGAAAGGCCCTCTTGCAAAAAGCGTTTGGCCTTGCCACGAATTTGGTCAGGGGCGAGGTCAAGCCCGCGCCATAACGTGCCCACTTCACCGCCACCACTGCGCAACAAACCCAATAAGATATGCTCGGTGCCGATATAATGATGGTCAAGCCATTTGGATTCGGCGACGGCATAAATGAGCGCCTCGCGCCATGCTCCGGAGAAGGGGAGTCGTTCTGATACAGTCTCGTAGGATGGGTGTAGTTGGTGGATGGTCTCTTCAACCCACGAACGCTCAATGTCCAACTCCGCCAGAATTTGATAGCCCAGACTGCCCTCTGTACGTAGAATCCCACCAAAAAGATGATCGGTATCTACTTCGGCATGTTTAAATTCGCGGGCCAACCAATGACTGTAGGCCAGCGAACGGCGGGCATGTTGACTATAACGGCTGTACTGGGGATTTGAGGCCATTGACTTCTATTCGTCCAATTTGCGATGATTTCTATTATACAAAATCGCAGGGGAATGACTAATCTGGGAAGAAGAGAAATTATAGCCGTATGAAATGTGCAAAGGCTGCCTCTAGCCAGACAGCCTTTTTGATCTCAGGGTGGAGCTTAACTGTTATGCAGGTAGAGTGTATAAATTGATTTAACCCTTAATTGCGCCTGCTGTAATGCCTTTGATGATTTCGCGCTGGGCAATGAAATAGAACGCGAGAATGGGGAGAGTTGCCATCGTAAGCACGCTAAACATGCGGTCAAAGTGGGTAATCCCCAATGCGGATACCATTGATAATGTTCCCAAAGGCAGGGTGTAGGCGTCGTTATTTGCCCCGATGAACGTCAAGGCAAACAAATATTCGTTCCACGCGCTGACCGCACTCAAAATAACGACGGTAGCGATGGCGGGGCGGGCCAGCGGCAGCATAATTGACCAGAAGATGCGGGCCGAGGAGCACCCATCCACCCGTGCGGCGTCTTCAAGTTCGGTGGGTATTTTGCTGAAAAAATCACGCAGGATAAAGATCGAAACCGGTAGATTAAAACTGATAAATGGGACAATCAAGGCGGTTAGGGTGTTTAGCCAATGTAAATCACGCAGCATGGTATAGAGTGGAATCAACGTGACATGGACGGGAATCATCGTCCCGGCAAGGAACATATAAAACAGGAGCGTGCTACCCTTGAATCGGATTCGGGCAAAAACAAAGGCCGCCATTGCTGCAATGAGGGTTAGCAGTGGAACACTCACCAATACCACAATCAGGTTGTTTTGATAGTAGTTCAGGAAGGTGTCGTTATGAATGAGTTCGTTGTAATTATCGAACGATATGTTCGTCGGCAAGGCCCAGACGTTTTTGACCAGTTCGCGGGTGGGCTTAAAGGATGAATAGACCATCCACACCAGTGGATACCCAAAGATGACCGCAAAAAACAAGGCGATGGGATACATCCACAGACTCATAAGGGTGTTTCTAAACAGCCGCCGGAAAAAGCGTTTCCAGTGCAAATGTCTCAACAGCTTTAAAGGGTTACTCAGCGATACTGGAAACCTTTTGACCAGACTATTTGCACCCTGTAGTTTGGTGAACGACATACGTAACTCCAGACTAGACGTCTTTTTTCTGACGAGTAAAAAAGATGAATGTGATCGCCAGCACAAACGCAATCAAAAACAGCGTAAAGGCGATGGTGCTGCCATAGCCCCAATTATTGGAACTGAACGCCTCTTTAAACATATAGGTCGCTACGAGTTCACTGGCGTGTGAAGGGCCGCCTTGACTTAAGACCCATACCAAGTCAAATGATTTGAGTGCCCCTACAATCATGAGCACTGAGGCGACGCGGATGGTCGGAATTAACTGGGGAATCGTGATATAGCGGTGACGCTGAAAGGCATTCGCGCCATCAATGCTGGCCGCTTCATAATATTCATCTGGGATGCCTTGAATAGCAGCGATGAAGATCACAATATAGAAACCAAGATAACGCCATGTTGCCACCACCAAAATGCACAGTAAGACAAGTTTTTCGTCCCCAAGCCAGCCTTGTTTATCAAGGCCCAGTTCCACAAGGGCCGCGTTCGCCATACCGAAAAATGGCTGATAAATCCAACGCCAAATCACCCCAACAATGACCTCCGATAAGACCATCGGGGCAAAGTACAATGTGCGAAAAAAGGATGAGCCTTTAAGCCCGCGTGTGAGCAGTAAGGCCAATCCAACGCCGAGGGGAATTTGTGTGCCGAGCGACCAAATCACCACGATGCAGTTGTTTTTGAGTGCCTTCCAAAAAACCTTGTCGTGCAGCAGGTCTTCATAGTTATTGAGGCCGATAAAATCCGAAAGTGGCCCGACGCCATTCCAATCATAGAGGCTGTAGCGGACGGATTTGACAATGGGCCAGAGCACAAAAATGCTGAAAATGAGCAGGGCTGGTGCTAAAAATGCAATAGCCGTCTTTTGTGGCTCACTGAGTCGGAGGCGAAATCGCGGGGTGGGTGAGTGATCTTTTAAGACTTGGGTGATGGTTGCCATGAGTTGCCTATCCTCTCAAAAAAAGGTGGGGCGTATGGGAGATACGCCCCTGTATCGGAGCACCTACAGTCTTTATTCAGCCCCTAAGATTTCAACCGCTGCTGCTTCTGTTTCGGCAGCCGCATCTTCGGGACTTGTGCTAAGGCCAAACAACTGCTGGGTCGTATCCAAGTGAACTTGGGCAAGCTCAGGTGGCAGGAATTGGTCATAGGCCAGTTGGACAAAGGATGCCTGACTCAACAAGGAGGCCATCTTTTGTACAATCGGGACTTCGATGTTTTGGTCAAAGCCCTTCAGCGCCGGGATGAAGCCGTTTTCGGCCACCGATAGACCAAATTCTTCACTGCCTAGCAATTCGATCAGCGCGACATTGGCTTCGGCGGGGGCATCGGCAGAGATAGCGAAGGCCTGTCCTGTGCCACCGACCAATGCGTTGGGATCACCCATTTCGCTGTCGAGCAGTGGGAAGGGCACTACGTCCACGCTGTTTTCGGCGATTTCCTCGTCAATATTTAGCAGACCGGCATAGTTCCAGTCACCTTGGAGTTCCATCGCGGCGAGACCCGTGCCAAACAGCAGTTGCTCGTCAGGATAGTCCACCCCATTGAAGCCTTCACCGAAGCAGCCCGCTTCAACGGCTTCTTGAATCTTCGTGCCCGCTTCTACAAAGGCTGGGTCGGTGAATGATGCCCCATCAACGCGGTTGAAGGCATTCATAAAGGGTTCTGGGCCACCAGAGCGCAGGACGAGATTCATAAACCAGAACGAACCCGTCCAACGGTTCACATTGCCCAACGCGATTGGGATGATGCCGTTTTCGCTGAAGGTTTCGCAGGAGGAAATAAGTTCGTCCCATGTCGCGGGGGCGGACAGGTCGAATTGTTCAAACAGGTCTTTGTTGTAGTACAGGAACACACCTGCCAAGTTCGCGGGAACGGCATAGTGCTTGCCATCAAAGGTTGAAGGCCCAAAGCCGCCGGGGATGAAATTGGCACCGAGGTCAGTATCCAATTCGGGAATATCGCGTACTACGCCACCCTCAACATAACTTTGCAGTAACCCACCACCCCACGTCATAAAGATGTCGGGTTGTTCACCAGCGGCAATCGCCACCTGAATTTGGGTTTTAAACGCATCATTTTGGATGGCTTGGGCTTCAATTTGAACGTCCGTGTGGGTGGCATTAAAACGTTCAATCGCCGGGGGCAGTACGGAATAGAACGAGTCAGACTCAACCGCGATATGCCACATGGTAATGACGGTGGGTGATTGACGGGCTTCTACATGCCCAGCCGATAGGGTGAGTATCATGCTTAGGGCAAGCGTACAAAAGAGAATCATCTTACGAGTTTTTTGCATTTTCCTAGTCTCCTGACTCTTAGCCGGAAAAAATAGATGGTTGCTGGAAGTTGGCTTCAACGGCAATGTGCGAATGGCTCACCTCCTCGCCTCATCCAAAATGGGATGGGGTATAATTTGTTCACTACCCTCAAGGATAGTGGGTGGAGGCTGCAATTTGACTGCCATCGTTCTGCCATTGTTCTGTCAGGGTGGTGGTTGAGTTTTGAGTTTAGGAAATTCTATGAAATCCGAAGATTCGGCTGTTCCTGAATCGTTTGAACAGGAAGTACGGGAATGCTTGGCACATCTGTATGATTTTACGGCGATGCAAAGCGACCCTTTGGTACACAAACTGGCCCCCCATCTCAGCGGCTTGGAACGCATTCAGACCGCACGAAAGATTCTCATTGAGACCATTGAGCGTTTAAACGAAGCGGAACGGGCCAATTTACAATCCCGCCAATCCCGCCTGTACAATATTTTGCTGCTGCGTTATATCGAAGAACATTCCACGCCGACAGTGCTGCAACAATTAGCCCTCAGCGAGCGCCAATTTTATCGAGAATTGCAACGGGCCATCTGGATTTTAAGCCAGTTGCTGTGGGAGCATATTGCGCAAAGACAGAGAGGGCTAGAGCCTACTCATTCCGATTCCATTTCGGTTCAGTCGGAAATTGAACGCGCCTATCAATTAGCCAGTGCTGTCGAAACGAATTTGGCGACGTTTATTGCGACGGTGATCCATTCCATTGGCCCATTGGCAGAACAGCATGGGGTGATCGTTCAGAGCGATGTGGCTGACCCGGCCATCATCGTGAATATTCCACCAACGTCCCTAAAACAAGCAGTTTTATATATCATCAACGAAACCCTCAAAGTAATGCGGACAGGCGGGGAGATTACAATAGGGGCATCACGAGTTAAGAATGATACCCAAATTAGCCTAATCATCCTCGGCACAGACCAAGACCTTTCCCAAGTCCAAGCCGCGCTTGAGCAGGATAAAACAGTCGAATATTTGGTTGGGGCGGTTGGGGCGAACCTGCTGTTTGAAAGCGATCAACGGAATGACCTCACGATCTATCTAAGGTTGCCCCATTATCAGAAAAACATTCTAGTGATTGATGACAACCCCGACTTTATCGCCCTTGTAGAGCGGTATCTGGCAAATTCCAGTTACACCGTGTTAGGTATCCAAGACGGGTTGGAGGGCATTGAGCTTTCCCAAAAATTGCAGCCACTGGCGATTATTTTGGATGTGATGATGCCAGAATATGACGGCTGGGATGTTTTGCAGCATCTCAAAAATCACCCCGATACCCAACATATCCCTATTTTAGTGTGTTCGGTGTTGGATATTCCTGAATTGGCCCTATCGCTTGGGGCGGACAATTATCTAAAAAAGCCGCCGGGGCGCGTAGATTTGCTTACGATCTTGGCACAGTTGGAAGCATAAGATTGCTTGCCAATGCCTCAATACAACCAACAAGTTCAATCGGCTGGAATCCAATTTCGCGTTGAATCGTGATTTTACCCTCCACCGACTGAGTGATGGCTTCGGTTGCCCCACGTGCAGATACCACAATGACTGGAATATCTTTTAAGAATGGGTCAGCCTTCATATGCTCAATCACCGTGAAGCCGTCAACATCGGGCATCAAAATGTCTAATATCACGACATCGGGCGGGTCTTGACGCATGATTTCGAGGCCAGCCAGCCCACCGGAGGCCGTATTGACGGTATAACTTTGTTTGGCCGTCTGTAAAAAGCGGGTGAGCATTCGTAATACATCCCAATCGTCATCCACAATCAACACTTTTTCGAGGTCGCCGCCAATATGTTCAAGGGCATCCAAGAGGGCTTGGCGGGAGACAGGTTTGACTAGATAATCAGACAGCCCAATGGCTTGAACGGCGCGGCGTCCACTTGGCATCGGGCATTTGATTAAGGCTGTTTCTGGGCTAACATGTTGAATCGCGGCTTCAAGGTCGTCGGTTGGCATATGTGACCCCGCAATGACCGCAACCGGGTGCAGTTCCGCCACCGATTGAACGATTTTAGTGGCATCGGTGCAGCCTTTGACTTGGTGGTCTTGGGAATACCCCTTAAACAATTGAAGAATGGCCGGGTCATCATCCCACACCAAGATATTGTGGATCACTGTGCTGGGTTGTGTGGTATGGCCGGGGTCGTGCAGGGGATAATACACGGTGTCGGTCAGTGGCAGTGTGAAGGAACAGGTCGCACCTTGACCCGGTATGCCCTCACTTTCGATCCACATCCGCCCACCATGTTGAATGATAAATTGTTTACTCAGCGCTAATCCAAGACCTGTTCCGCCGTTTTTCCGCGAAAAATTGCCATCCACCTGATAAAACTCTTCAAATACCCGATTCAATTCATGGGCCGGAATTCCTTGCCCTGTATCGGAAACGCTGACCGTCAACACATGCTCATCCACGTTGGCCTTTAGCATGATTACGCCTTCATTGGTAAATCGAACGGCGTTTGCCAGTAAATTTAGGATGACTTGGCGGATACGGGTGCGATCCATGCGAATGGTTGGTAAATCGGGGGGCAGTTCGATACAGAAACGCAGGTTTTTGCTTTTGATGAGGCTGCCTGCAATCAAGGCCGCTTCTTCGATAACCTGTTTCGGTTGGGTTTCTTCTTTGATGATGGCTAATTTCGCTGCTTCAATTTGCGAAATATCCAAGATGTCATTAATGAGATTTTGCAGATGGGTGGCATTACGATAGATGGCTTGAATATCAGGACGGTAAACCGACGGAAGCTGCGTGCCATAGGCTTCGGGGGCTGTTGCAATCATTTCGCTGAAACCGACGATCAGGTTAATGGGGGTACGTAGCTCATGGCTGACATTGGCGGCAAATTGGGCTTTAAGTTTACGGGCTTCTTCTGCAAAATCACGGGCATGGCGCAATTGGGCATTGGCATTGCGGAGATTTTCTTGGGATGACAACAATGCGTGAGTCATCTTAGCTAATTCGGCACGTTGTTCACGGGCTTTTTTCATTTGGTCAATCGCGTAGAGTTGATAGCGGTTGGAAATATCCAATGCCCGGATTAAGCCGCGCTGGCTTAGGAAACTTGCTGCCAGACTGATCCAGATAAATATAAATGGGCCAAAGGTTTTTTCATCTAGGGTATAGAATCGGGCGATAAAAATGGTAGACAGGACAGCAACCGTTAACTGCATGGGCACGGCTGTCAAATTGCTTGAAAGAATAATCACCACCGAGAGACCAAATAGGATGAGAGGGTCATGGATCAGTAGCGACCCTAGTACGGTAAAAATCCACATGATGGTAATCAACAGGTACGGTGTCCAGTGGGGGATACTGCCATTGAGCCACCAAATTACCCCACAAAACATCATGAGCAGAATATTGAGCCACAACAAGTCGCGGGGAGCATCGGCAAGAAACGTGATGAGGGTAATGGTGGTCAGCCATGTCGCAATATACAACAACAGCAGAATGTTTTTAAACGATGCTTGCCGAATATCATCTATATCATAGAGGCTGTTGAGCAGGGCGTTTTGATTGGCAAGCGGCCCTGAAATATCAAAGTTTTTGGGGGAAGCGGTCATCCACAAACTCCCTAAATCTTTTGGATGCTTTATGCCTCGCTACAAAATAGCTGGCACCTAGTACAAGACTACCCAATAGCATTAACATTGGCGACCAACCATGCTCAATATCCACATCCCATTGAACAAAGGTGTCTTGGTCGGTGATGCCGTATAGCCGATGAATCTCGCTTCCGTCGGGGCGGATTTGCCAATAAACACTCGTTTGGTGGATAGCGGGTCGGCTTTGCACAATGAGCCACTCATCACCATCCCAGCGATGCACCGTAATAGGGGTATCAAACGTATGCAGCGTTTGTATGAGGCCATCACTCAGCCGCACCCGCCGTAAATTCGTTTGGTCGGTTTGAGAATTGGCGCTCGTAAACAATAACCACTCATGATCGGGGGTATAACCCCATGTTCGTTCCAATCCGGGGTCCGATACAAGCTCGATAACAGCACCACCATCGAGTGCCACACGCACCAAACGAGTGCCACCATCCCGCCGCGCAATCACTTCCTGTTGATTCGGGGTGAAGTCCACAAAGGCACTATCTTCGAGTATCCAACGCGGAATATCTCCATCGGTAGATGCCAGCGCAAAAAGACCTGTATCTGTATTGTGGGTGGTGGAGGCAACCAAAAGGGCGCCGTCTTGTACCCAACCTGAAACGTCACTTCGTTTAGCGGGTTCAGCCACATTGAGGGCCGTTAATTGGGGGGCATCGGTTTGTAAGCGATAGAGAACTTGGTCGCGCACGACCAGCATCCATGTTTGGGTGGGCCATCCCCGTATGACAAAGTGACCCTCAAAATTTTCGGTAAGTTCTGTAACACCTGTCCCGTCTAGGCGCACTTGATAAACACCGATGTGGTCAGACCCGCTCTGCCGTCCACTAAAGGCCACCGATTCGCCATCTGGTGAAAAAAACAACCCCGGCCCGTTTTGTACCCCGATATAACCATCAAATCCATCGGTGAGGCTGTGAGGTTCACTGCCATCCGGACGAATAGCCCATAGATTCGGACGAAATCCTGCCCGATTCCACAAAAATAGCAACCATTGATGGTTGGCTGACCATACGATAGTGCCCAGTGGAATCCGTTGATTCCCTAGCTGCTGCATGTGGGTGCCGTCGGGACGAATACGATACAACATACCGGTGGGTCTGCCCACGAGGTCTGACTGAATTTGAGGGTCTTGCACTTGGAAATAGAGCCACTCACCAGATTTGTCCGAGGATGCTCCCACATAATATAGCAAGCTGTGGCCGTGAGTGAGTCGTTGTGAGATGCCATTGCGTGTATCAACCAAATACAACCGACCTTCACCCTCCCGCTGAGATAAGATGAGGGCTGGTTCAGGCGAACTAGAGATGGCCCGGCTGAGGATAACCCCGCAGCTTGACACAAACAACACCAAAGCGAAAATAGCGCACAGTGCCCGCCCTAAAAAAGCCATTTTTTGACCTCCTAACACTCAATACCTAAAGTAATTTTTCTATATATTCTCCCTACTTTATATGATGCACCCATTTTACTGCCGTGCGCCTGCCAGACTTATGCCATCTACGGTTATTGAGATTGGAACTCAAGTTGGGGATTTGGTCGGAGTGATGTCCCCTGTGGGCAGAGGAGAAAATCCAGCAGTTGTTTAACATCCGGAGAGGACGCTCAACTGCTGGGTTTGTTGCTAACGAAAATGTTGTTCGGTGTGATACCGAAACGATGGCCCTTTTGGGCTATGCAATCGTCACATCTTCGCACAGATAGACATCTTGGATAGCATTCAGCAGCGCCGCACCTTCCGCCATCGGACGTTGGAAGGCCTTGCGTCCACTGATTAGGCCCATCCCGCCAGCACGTTTGTTGATGACGGCTGTCTTGACGGCCTCTGCAAGGTCGTTCTTGCCACTGGCACCACCCGAATTGATTAATCCCACGCGCCCCATGTAGCCGTTCGCCACCTGATAGCGCGTTAAGTCAATGGGGTGGTCTGAGGACAACTGGGTATACATGCGTTCATCTGTCTTGCCATAGGATGAACTGCCCATGTTTAGGGCTTTGTAACCACCATTCGTCTCTGGCAACTTTTGCTTCACAATATCTGCCTGAATGGTCACACCGAGATGATTTCCCTGCCCTGTCAGGTCAGCGGCAGTCTCATAGCTGGTGCCATTAACTTTAAAACCCGGATTACGCAGATAGCACCAAAGCACCGTTGCCATACCCAATTCGTGGGCATAGGCGAATGCTTGGGCTACCTCAACCAATTGCCGTCCACTTTCAGGCGACCCAAAGTAGATCGTTGCACCGACAGCGACAGCCCCCATATTCCACGCTTCCTTGATCGTCCCAAACATGATCTGGTCATGCTGATTTGGATAGGAGAGCAGTTCATTGTGATTGACCTTCACCAGAAACGGGATTTTATGGGCATATTTTCTGGCAACTGCCCCTAATACGCCGAAGGTTGAGGCAACCGCATTGCAGCCACCTTCAATAGCCAGTTCAACGATTTTTGCCGGATCGAAGTAATCTGGGTTCTTGGCGAAAGACGCCCCGGCGGAATGCTCAATCCCTTGGTCAACGGGTAAGATGGAAAGGTATCCTGTTCCCGCAAGCCGCCCATGACTATGCAGTTGCTCTAGGCTACGTAGGACTTGCGGTGTGCGATCCGACATTCCCCAAATTTCCGAGACGCTATCTGGCCCCGGAAGGTAAAGTCGGTCTTTGCTAATGGTCTGACAACGATGCTGAAGTAGATTGTCCGCTTCAGCACCTAGCAGTTCGGCGATACGATCATAATTAAATGTAGTATCGGGAACTCGTGTAAGCAGCATCACAGCCTCCACTCAATAACTCTTTGTTCGTGTGAGGGATATTATAACCACTGCTGATCCATTTTTTGGCGTTGTATCAATAACCGATGATGAAAGTAACGCGACTATAGTGCCGTTCATCCCGATTCTCCCCCGAAAGATTTACGGCGTTACCAACGATGGTAGAATCAATATAAAGATTAGAATTATGTAAGGAAATGAGTGTCCATTATGCGACTAGCCGTTTTGACAGGCGGAGGCGATGTCCCCGGTCTCAATTCTTCTATCAAGGCGATTGTAAGTCGGGCAATTGATAACGGTTATGAGGTTTTTGGCGTGCGTCGTGGTTGGATGGGTCTTGTTGAATATAATCTCGACAACCCTGAGAAGAACGACACTTGGGTAACACCGCTCAACCGTGAGGCAGTACGCCGTGTAGACCGTAGCGGCGGAACGTTTTTGCACACCTCGCGTACAAACCCCTCGAACATGAAAAATAAAGACCTCCCTGAATTTCTGCGTGATTCCAGTGACAGCGTGCGGGATGTGACCCCGCATGTACTCAAAGTCATTAGCAAACTGGGAATTGATTGCTTGATCCCAATTGGCGGTGATGACACCTTGAGTTATGGAGAACGGCTTTCACGCGAAGGTATTCGTGTGGTTGGCATTCCCAAGACGATGGATAATGACGTCTATGGAACAGACTATTGCATTGGCTTCTCGACAGCAGTCACGCGCAGTGTCGAGTTTATTCATGCGTTGCGCACCTCGGCTGGCTCTCACGAACGTATCGCAGTAGTCGAGCTATTTGGACGTAATTCTGGCGAGACCTCACTTATCGCGGCTTATCTAGCAGGGGTAGATCGGGCATTAATTTCCGAAGTCCCGTTCGATTTCGAAAAGCTCGCCGCGTTCATTGTTGACGATAAGAACAACAATCCGAGCAACTACGCGATGCTGACTGTTTCTGAAGGTGCCCACCCAATTGAAGGGCAAGTTATGGAAAGCGGTCAGGAAGATGCCTATGGACATCGTAAACTGGGTGGCATCGGGCAATATGTCGGAGATACCTTGAAGCAGCTAACTGGGCAAAACATCATTTACCAACAGCTTGGCTACTTGATGCGCAGTGGTGCCCCGGATTCGCTTGACCTGATGGTTGCTGCCAACTTCGCCCATGTAGCGATGAGCCTTGTCGAGCGTGGTGAATCTGGAAGATTGGTCTGTCTCCAACGCGGCGTCTATAGCGATGTCCCGATTGCAACTCTTTCGCAAGGCAAGAAGCGTGCCAACGTCGCAGAATTGTACGATACAGATATTTATCGCCCACGTATCCGCCACGTGCTGGGTATGCCTATGTTCTTGACCTAGTAAATCCGCCGAAGCTGTTTGTAATGGGTAGGCACGGATTGCACTCGTGGATACTTGCCTACCCCATCAGAATGATTGGATTGGGCCTGACCGACAATCGGTGTAAGGTAAATGAGCCGCACAGCGATGTTTGCGCCCAATTTACCCAATGAGATCATTAGTAAATCTAAATCACTAGCTATGGAACTGGTTCATCTGCTTAGTTTCCGCCGACGGTGTTGATATTCGCAGATGACTGATGCTAAAGGAACAGAATCCCTTATGTGTGCAAAACGAATCGCCATCTTGACAAGTGGGGGAGATGCCCCGGGCATGAATGCGGCGATCCGGGCCATTGTACGCATCGCGCTCAACCGAGGTATCGAGGTCTACGCGATCTACGAAGGCTATCAAGGGTTGATTGATGGTGGTGACCGATTTCGGAAACTAACATGGGACTCTGTTGGTGGCATCCTGCATCGCGGGGGCACGGTCATTGGGACGGCACGGTGCGATGAATTCCGCACGCGAGAAGGTCGTCGCAAGGCAGCACACAATTTAGTAGAACGCGGTGTAGACAACCTCGTGGTGATCGGCGGTGATGGCAGCTTGACTGGGGCTAACGTTCTCCGTCAGGAATGGCAGAGCCTGCTGACCGAATTGACCGAAATAAATCAAATAACCCCTGAAATTGCCGAGCAGTATGCCCATCTCTTTATCGTGGGGCTGGTTGGCTCCATTGACAACGATATGCACGGTACCGACATGACCATTGGTGCAGATACGGCTCTGCATCGCATTACTGAGGCGATAGATGCTATCAGCAGCACTGCTGCCAGTCACCAACGTACTTTTGTCGTAGAGGTAATGGGCCGCAACTGTGGCTATCTTGCGTTGATGGGATGTCTCGCTACAGGTGCTGATTGGGTGCTTATCCCGGAAAACCCGCCTGAAGTTGACAATTGGGAAAAGAAGATGTGTGACGATCTGAAGGCGGGTCGTCAGGCAGGTAGACGCGATAGCATTGTGATTATTGCCGAAGGTGCGCGTGATCGGAACGGCAAGCCGATCACCAGTGCGCATGTGATGGAAGTATTGAAAAAGGAATTCGATGAAGAGGTACGTGTCACTGTCTTGGGGCACGTTCAGCGGGGTGGAACCCCAAGCGCTTTTGACCGCAATTTGGGCACTTTAATGGGGGGTGCTGCGGTTGATGCTGTTATGAGCGGTAGCCCGAATGACGAACCCCAATTGATCAGCTTGCGTGGAAATCGTATTGTGCGTGAGCCATTGATGAAGTGCGTGGAGCAAAGTAAAGCTGTTGGGCAAGCGATTGCCGACAAAAATTATGAACGTGCTTTGGAGTTACGCGGGAACAGCTTTCGAGAGACGTTGCGTACACTCAAAACCCTATTACGCTCTTTGCCCCATGAGCCAGTCGCAGGGCAAAAACGACTGAGACTGGCGGTACTAAACTCTGGTGCGCCAGCCCCCGGCATGAATGCGGCGATCCGCGCAGCTATACGGATCGGGTTGGACAAGGGCCACATAATGTTGGGCGTCAACAATGGCTTTCAGGGCCTCATTGATGCCGAGATCGAGCCAATGGATTGGATGAGTGTCAATGGGTGGGCGTCTGTAGGGGGTTCTGAACTCGGTGCGAACCGCGAGGTGCCCAGCGAGAGTACCTTTTATCCTGTGGCCCGCAATCTTGAAAGGTATGAAATAGAAGGTTTATTAGTAATTGGTGGTTGGACTGCCTATCAAGGGGCTTATCGTCTCTACAAACAGCGCGAAAACTTCCCCGCATTCAACATCCCGATTATTTGCCTACCCGCCTCAATTAACAACAATTTGCCGGGTTCTGAACTCAGTATCGGCGCGGATACCGCACTGAACAACATTATGTGGGCGGTGGATCGGGTCAAACAGTCGGCAATTGCACAACGTCGTTGTTTTGTCGTGGAAGTGATGGGGCGGTATTGTGGCTATCTTGCTCTAATGAGTGGACTTGCCACAGGTGCCGAGCGTGTTTACCTGCACGAGGAAGGGATCACACTTCGTGATTTGCAGAATGATCTCGATCATCTGATGACAGGCTTCGAATTGGGAAAACGGCTCGGATTGATGATCCGCAACGAAAAGGCCAACCCGATATATACTGCTGATTTTATGGCAGCGCTGTTTGAAGAAGAAGGTGGCTCACTCTTCGATGTCCGCCAAACCATTCTTGGGCACGTCCAACAAGGGGGCGACCCATCTCCATTTGATCGCATCCAAGCGACCCGTCTGGCGGCTCGTTGTGTGGAGTTCCTGATTGAGAATGCCAATTCCGCAACGCCAGCCGGTGCCTTCATTGGGTTGGAATCTGGTGGCATTCGCATTCACAACATTGAAGAAATGCCTCAACTAATGGACGAGACCTACCAACGACCCAAGAAACAGTGGTGGTTAGATTTGCTGCCCATCTCCCGGATGTTGGCACAGCCAGCCCCTGAGCCCGAAATGACTTCAGTTTGAACCTGCCTGCTTGGTAATTGGTGATGGCGATGAACTAAAATTTTTGGAGGTTCAATAATCATGTTGAGTTTGGAAACCACCTATTTAAATATACGGTTGTCTTCCCCACTGGTTGTTTCAGCCTCTCCACTGTCCCTAAACATTGAGAATATTAAACGGATGGAAGCGGCGGGGGCAGGCGCGATTGTCCTATTCTCACTCTTTGAAGAACAAGTGCGAAATGAACAGCGCCGCCATGAATATTTGGAAGCACATCCAAAAGCGACGGAAGCCAATGTCGCCGCGCTTTATCCCGAACAACAATTTTATCATCTTACCGTTGATGAGTACCTCGCTCACATTCGAAAAGCGAAAGAGGCTGTGGGCATTCCTGTTATCGCAAGCCTAAATGCTCAATCTTTGGGGGGGTGGAGTGAGTATGCCCAACAAATTGAAGTGGCAGGGGCCGACGCTCTCGAACTGAATATCTACGATTGGCCCACCGATATGGACAGAACGGCTGACCAAATTGAAAGTGACTACCTTCAAATTCTCAAAGTGGCTAAAGAATCAGTCAAGATTCCTGTTGCAGTAAAACTTACCCCCTTTTTCACCAATGTGGGCAATATGGCGAGACGGTTAGATCAGTCTGGGGCAAATGCCCTTGTGCTGTTCAATCGGTTCTATCAATCCGATTTTGAGCCTCAGACGCTGAGACCTCGTTTAGAAGCGTCATTTGGTAGCGCCCAAGATTTGCGACTTGCGCTTCACTGGATCGCCATGCTCTATGGCAGCGTTCGGGCAGACCTTGCCGCAACTGGGGGCATCTATAGCGCTGTAGATGTCATTAAGTTGTTGATGGTTGGCGCAAAAGTGACATTATTAGCCTCTGCATTGCTCAAAAATGGGATTGATTATCTCCTTCAGTTGAACAAGGATTTGCGCCAGTGGCTTGATGAGAATGATTACACTTCTGTCGGGGAGTTGCAGGGACTCGTCAGTCAATCCTACCACAGTAATCCAGCAGTATCAGAACGTGCGCAATACGTTCAAATTCTTACCTCATATAGAACCCCATGGGAAGCAGATGCATAAGACTACCAGTCATCAGCGTAGCTATATTGTTCTGGTGGGTCACCATGTGTTTCGATGACCTCGGCGACTTGAACGGCGCGATCAGGATCAACCACCTCAAGTACCACATCAAATTCCCAGTTATCGCCAAAGTCGAATAAGAACGTCATTGTCTGCCCAATCCGCAGAGGAACTTCACCCACACTGATCTCAGAGGTGAATGGCGGTTCCTCTATATAATCGTGATAAACGCTTTCTGTCACACCCAAGCGGTTACGATAGCTGAATGCGTATAAATGATCGTGATCGAAATCAACCGAATTCAAAATGGCAGATGCCAGTACATCGAGTGGTTGTTTGCCCTGAATTGCAATTCGACGCCAGACTGAACCGAGAGAAACTTTGAAAATATGCGCCCCCTCTCGAAATGGTGCTTTTGGTACAGTCAGGCTATGGTTCCATGCCGGGAAATAAGGTTTTAGTTTCTTCTGCAATACGTCATAAATTTGCTCATCGGCATAAATACTGGAGAGGTCGTTAAATAATTCGGCGTACAGCACTGCCAGCAATGCACTACCAAGTGAGGTCAAGTCAATTCGTTCAATCGGCCATCCTTTTCCCGATTCGGATGACCCGGTTTGTACCGTGATCAGGCCTAGCGCTTGCATAAAATATTTCGTAGTTGATGTTTTATTATCCCCTGTGCTGATGAATGCCGCAAGCCATTATCCATAGATAAGATCACGTCTACAAAATTTGCATTCCCGATACCGCTGTATTCGAAGAGACGATGGGGTTCAATTCTGTTTTCCATTAAACCGCTATTCCTCCGTGTCCCATACGGGCGAATGGGCTACTCATTCGTTTTGTCTTGCTCACTCCGGAACTAAATTATCAGGAACGACCTGCACTCAAAAGTTTTCAATCTCCTCCAGCGGCATTGGCCGAAGGACTGCGTCGCTTACATGACAAACTACCTCAGCCACAAATGACGGAGATGGGATTAGCTGCGCCGGGTTCGCTCAAGTTAAATGTAGAGTGTTGGGGAGCCTGTCAGTCCTACAGTCAGACACTCCGCGAGATGTGTAATTCTCGTCGGGATATCGAGTTGGATGAGCGACTCAAAGGGGTTTATAGCTGGATGCACGTGCAAGCCTTTAAACTAGCCACTCTGCTTGCGGCATTGGATTGGTTGGATACGGAAGAACCTGTTCCCACAGTCACTGAAGAACACTGGATCAGTGGCAAAGCGATGCTGAGATGTGGCGGGGCAGTGCGGCACGACTGCTGCATCAAATGGATCGCAGTGGGGAAGTACAACATGAACATCTCTTGCAACAGCGCATTTTGGAAATGTTTAGACGGGCTGGTCAGCAGGGTGAAAAGCTCTATGTGGTTTACAGTTTACAAGAATTTGCACGTTCCAGCCCGGCAAACTCGCCAGTGGTGTCGCTGCAACACCTTTTGGGTGGTTGCCAATCCCAAATGGCAATCGTGCAAGCGTTCCAACTCATGCTGAATCCGCCGAGCACCCAACTCTTGCCACTCCCCTTAAGTCGCCAAGTCTCTAACGCGAGAGATTATTTCTTGGGCTAGCGCATCATATTGTTCTTCTTTGTTTCGGGTTGTATCAAACTGCTTTAAATATATGGGCACAGATTCGGGAATCTTCAAGCTCCCGCCAAGGTTACTCTCATCAAGCCGAACTTCGATTATCCGTTTAGGCTCTTTAGCAAAGCGTTTTAGGAAGAAAGCTGTTTCTTCCAAACAATAAGGAGAATCACCGTACTCCTTCGATATAAAAAGAAGGGCACACGAACTTAGATGGATTCCTTCGCTAATGCGACCTCGAAAAAGAGGCCCAAACTCTCTTGGTATCTCATCCCAATCGATCCATACTCGGAAGCCTTCTTGT
The DNA here is from genome assembly GCA_024434115.1 of Chloroflexota bacterium. Lineage (GTDB taxonomy): Bacteria > Chloroflexota > Anaerolineae > Aggregatilineales > J027 > CFX10. Next base: position 4,208 of record QMIT01000018.1, on the reverse strand, counting down.
TTTAGTCGGTTTATGATGGGTTTAACGATTTCATTATCTTTGTCAGTACGCCGATGACTTACAAATACATCCCATTTGGATCGAGTAAACATCCGACGAAGCGGTTCCCAAAGAAAAGAAATAATCAGAACTATCAGCATGATAGCGAATATTAAGCCAAATCGATCCATTCTTTCCATTCTTGATGTGTGTCCTGTCTAAATTTATTTGATGCCGTTTCTGCTTCGCTTGGCTATCATCATCCATTTTAAATATATTACTAAAAATATGAAGAGCGTTAATAGAGCTAATTCGCGTTGGGACGTGGTCATAAAATATCCCAACAAGACAAGATCCAAACTTGCCGACAAGGATAGAAATAATGGAAGCGGTTCCCGATATCGACCAATGCCTCCACCGGCTCGATACCTAGGGATAGTGAAATCACGAATGCCTCCTAATAGCCACAAAGCTGCAAAAAGCCAACTCACGATGGCGGGCATTTGCGTGGTCGTTGAATGTGTAGTTCCCGCAAAAAGCCAATTCACGGCATATAAGCCTAGCCCTATTACACTTGCTATGGAACCTAGCAGTGTCAAGTCCCACCAACGTGTTTTACCTTGGTTGGCCGCTGCCAACCTCGTGGGAATGTTAAACACGGCAATCATGATCTTATTCCCAAGTATAAGCCCAATCGGAAAACACGATGCTGTTGGCGAACTGATGGGATTGAATCGGTACTCGTATGCCAACAATAATCCGGTCAATCTTATAGACCCCAGTGGGATGATTGGTGAACGTCCACCTACGCCCTGTGCAAATCAACCAAATCAGCAAAGTTGTACGCCAAGAGAAGAAAGAATTGATGGAATAGCCCTGACGGTAAATGATGAATCGTCTACAGGTTGGTGTGGGTTGGTACCCGGCAGCAATCAAACACGATTAGACATTGTCCGCGATGCTCTCAATGCTATACGTAGCAAAATTGGGAATTTGAATGCCTTCGCTGGAGTCACGATAGAATATCGTCCATTCTTGGATGTTCCATCGGAATGCTTGGGAAAGTGTGCTAATCCCGACATAAATGCTTCATGCAGTTGTACTGCAGAGACCGTAAGCAGGGACATGATTGTATGGTATGCAGGGGGCTTTGGTCTAGGTGTTGGCGATTTTGGTAGTATCAACTACACACCTCAACTCGTTGTACACGAGCTGGGACATGTGCTTCAGAATCGACGTCCTGAAATTCTTCAAACAGCGATGCATTACATCTCGTTCATATCTATGTCGAATTTTCCTTGGTTTCAACGCCAAACCATCTCAGAATTCTGGTTGCCCAGAGAGGCACCTACCGTTATAACGCCGCTACCGTATGTCCGAGGAAGCTACAGCCATCCTGACTCCGACTTCTACAATGAGTATCTAGCGGATGCTTTCGCATGGTGGGTTTACTGGGGTGAAATAACCTATGGCGGCCTAGCCAGCGACTTCGAAAAGTTGAGAACCTTCCTTGAAGGGGGAAGTCTTCGAGAGGACAGCGGCAATGGAACTATAAATATCTTCCGTAGTGATGGCATGGCTGCGTGGGTGGCTTAGGAAACACCAGTTTCGAGTAGGGGACGTAAATCCCCTACTTCTTAATAAGGAGAATAACAGAAGATGAAGTTACTAATTTCTAGCATCCTTTTGCTCGTAATAATGGTCTGCTGGTCAATGCCGACAGCCTCGCAAGGTACCTTATTTCCTACTACAGCTAGACTAGGAACTCCCACACCAACTTTCGACTCTGCGATCAGAGAGAACTTCTTAAATTTGCTGAAGATTGATCCGGATTGCCTATTTCCTTGCTGGCAAGGACTTAAACTTGGCGAAAGCAGCATTGAAGAGGCCGAGCAGTTTGGATATGAAATCTTCGAGCAGCAAGGGGATTACGCTCGTATCCAGCGCACGGATCCTTATTATCCATATGATGATTCTCATTCATTTGACCATGGGCCTAGAAAGGTCGCCGATGGTACAGTGGTCGGGCTAAAAGTAATTGCCGATGACGATGTTTTCTCTGGATTGCACATTTGGTATCTTGGCTTTGATACCAGCACCGATACACAGACTTTGCCTAACAAATACCTCATAGAAAACGTTGTGGAAGCTTATGGTTCACCTGATGAAATATGGCTGTATGGAGCACCTTATACCTTTATTACTTTGGTCTACTCGGCCAAAGGGTTGCTCATTGAATATGAGCGAGTAATGCGCGAAGGAAACTATGACTCTAACGTGCGGATAATCTGCCCTGACACCTTCGGTGGTTTTACCCTTACCGCTTATCTTCCGGGAGACCTTGACCTATCTCGCTTCTACAAGGGATTCAGCCAATTGGACACCAGCACAGCCATTTCTCCAGACGAGTTCATTGAACTGGTTATGGAGCGAGAGACTGACACCGACTGTATTGAGACCCCCGAATCTATTTGGCCCGTCCCTTAATTTATAGGGCATATAATTCACTGGTAAAGCAAACCTTTCATGATAGAATCCGTGCCAAAATGCAGCCCTAAATAGGAAGTTGGTGAGCCATGTCCCTCCATGCCCAAACCATCGCACCCATTCCCGACCTAACAGCCCAAGTCGCCCGCGCCGCGTTTCGCAAGGGCAATGGGTATATGCAGATGCGTGATGTCTTGGGCACGTTTTTCACCGACGACCAATTCACCGACCTCTATCCTGCCGATGGACAGCCTGCTTATGCTCCTTGGCGACTGGCACTGGTGAGTGTTATGCAGTTCGCTGAAAATCTAACGGATCGCCAAGCCGCCGATGCGGTGCGTTCCCGCATTGACTGGAAATATGCCCTCAGTCTGGAATTGACTGATGAAGGCTTTGACTTTTCGGTGCTGAGTGAATTCCGCCAACGTTTGATTGACCATGCCGCTGGAGAACGCCTGCTTAACGAGATGTTGGCGCAGTTTAGTCAAGCGGGACTCTTGAGTGCAGGCGGGAAACAACGCACCGATTCGACCCATGTCTTGGCGAGTGTACGGGCACTCAACCGCCTAGAATTGGTTGGGCGTACCTTACAAGTCGCGTTGGATGCACTGGCTGAAGTCGCCGCCGCGTGGCTGCAAGGGTGGGTCGCACCCGCGTGGTTCACCCGCTATAGCAAACTCCTGACTGAGTTTCGTCTGCCTCAGAAAAAAGCCGAACGCGACGCACTGGCTGTACAAATTGGTTGGGATGGCCTAACGTTGCTGGAAAGGGTGTACTATGACCCGACCACTCCGGCCTTTATACGGGAACTCCCTGCCATTGAGACCCTACGCCACATTTGGCTTCAGCAGTATGTCCTGATTGAGGATACTTTGCGGTGGCGTGAGCGAGAGGAGATGCCTCCGGCGGCCCGCCTGCTCCAGTCCCCTTTTGACCTTGAAGCGCGGTACAGCTGTAAACGGAACCTTGAATGGCTCGGTTACAAAGTCCATTTCACCGAAACTTGCAATGACAGCCAGCCCCATCTCATTACGCATATCCTTACGGTCAATGCCACCGAGCAAGATGTGGATGCCGTACAGCCCATTCATGCCGATTTACAGACATTGGATTATCTACCTGCTGAACATCTGGCGGATATGGGCTACACCTCCGCGCCGCTGTTGGTGGATAGTCAAGTAGACTACGGTGTGAACCTCGTGGGGCCAGTCGTGGAAAAACAAACATGGCAGCACGCCACGGGCTACGATTGGACGGCTTTTACCATTGATTGGGACAAGCGCCAAGTCACCTGTCCGCATGGCAAAGTCAGTGCGCCATGGACGATGCGGGAACACCGCCGTGACCACGAACTCACCCGTGTCAAGTTCAGCACCGGGGATTGTCGTCCCTGTCCGGCCCGGCCTTTATGCACCAAACATGACCGTCGCACCCTCTCTTTTCACGAGCAGTCCCTTTTTGAAGCGGTGCAGCAGCGTAAACAAGAACAGCATACGACACTTTTCCGACAGCAGTATGGTAAACGCGCCGGGATTGAAGGCACCATTTCGCAGGGGGTTTTTGCATTAGGAATGCGGCGTTCCCGTTACCGAGGGCAAGAAAAGACCCATCTCCAATTTGTCCTAACTGCTTCTGCCATGAATCTCACCCGTGTCCTCAATTGGCACAACGAGATGCCGCGTCATGAGACTCAGCCCACTCGTTTTGGGTTATTGGCTGCATGAGGTTCGCCAACAGCATCG